>JAFRNY010000007.1 GCA_017429945.1 Bacteroidaceae bacterium | reverse complement strand
TCGTTTAGGGTTGAACGGCCGGGGCCGTAATGAAAAGTGAAAAGTGAAAAATGAAAAATGAGGATTATTTAGGGGCTTAGGGTTTATTTCTGCGACAAAGTTAATGGTTTTTATGAGATGGGAGTTATGTTTATGTCTCTTTTTCTTCTCTTTTTCTTCTCTTTTGATGATTCTTGGGCGGCAGAGGTGGCAGAGATGGGGTGGGGCGGCGGTCAAAAAGGCAGATAATCAGACTTTTTGGCTGCGGCGAAGCTCTTTGCATACCTTTTGCGGCGATGGTGGTGAAACCAATAGTCCTGAAGTTTGCGGGACGTGGAAAGATAGTAAATAGTAAATCATTAAATATAAAATCAGAATCATGAACATCGACAAGTTTACCATCAAAGCGCAAGAGGCTGTGCAGGAGGCCGTGCGCACGGCTGAGGCCCGCCGTCAGCAGGCCATCGAGCCGGAGCACTTGCTGGCTGCCATCATGAAGACGGGCCAGCAGGTCACTCAGTTCCTGCTTCGTAAGCTGTCGGTCAGTGAACAGGCCGTCAGCCAGGCTCTCGAAGCTCAGTTGCAGAGCCTGCCGCGCGTGGAGGGCGGTGAGCCTTATCTCGCGCGCGAAACAAATAATATACTCACGCGCGCAGAGGAACTGGCGCAGAAGCAAGGCGACGAGTTCGTCTCGCTGGAGCTTATGCTCCTCGCTATCGTGGGCAGCAACAGCACGGCCGCCAAGATTCTTAAGGATGCCGGCGTGACGGAGAAAGACCTCACGGCAGCCATCCGCGAGCTGCGCGGCGGTCAGCAGGTGCGCTCACAGTCGAGCGAGGACACCTACCAAAGCCTCTCGAAATATGCCCGCAACCTCATCGAGGAGGCGCGCGCCGGAAAGCTCGACCCCGTCATCGGCCGCGATGAGGAGATACGTCGCGTGTTGCAGATCCTCTCGCGCCGCACGAAGAACAATCCTATCCTCATCGGCGAGCCGGGCACGGGTAAGACGGCTATCGTGGAGGGTCTGGCTCACCGAATCCTCCGTGGCGATGTGCCTGAGAACCTGCGCGAGAAACAACTCTTCTCGCTCGATATGGGCGCGCTGATTGCAGGCGCCAAGTACAAGGGCGAGTTTGAGGAGCGCCTGAAGAGCGTCGTCAACGAGGTGGTGAAAGCCGAGGGACGTATCATCCTCTTCATCGATGAGATCCACACGCTCGTGGGCGCCGGCAAGAGCGAGGGCGCCATGGATGCCGCTAACATCCTGAAGCCTGCACTGGCCCGTGGCGAGTTGCGCGCTATCGGTGCTACGACGCTCGACGAATACCAGAAATACTTCGAGAAGGACAAGGCACTGGAGCGACGCTTCCAGAGCGTGATGGTCGATGAGCCGGACACGCTCGAGAGCATCAGTATCCTGCGTGGGCTGAAAGAGCGCTACGAAAACCACCACCGCGTCCGCATCCAGGACGACGCCATCATCGCCGCCGTGGAGCTCTCGCATCGCTACATCACCGACCGCTTCCTGCCCGACAAAGCCATCGACCTGATGGACGAGGCTGCAGCCAAGCTGCGTATGGAGCGCGACAGCGTACCCGAGGAGCTCGACGAGAAGACACGCCGCCTCAAGCAGCTCGAGATAGAGCGCGAAGCCATCAAACGCGAGGGCGACAGCGCGAAGTTAGACAAGCTGAATAAAGAAATCTCTGAGCTGCAGGAGGAAGTGAATGCCTTCATGGCCAAATGGCAAAGCGAGAAGGCTCTGCTCTCGAAGATCCAGGCCAATAAGCAGCAGATGGAACAGCTGAAGTTCGAGGCCGACCGCGCTGAGCGCGAGGGCGATTTCGCCCGCGTGGCCGAGATTCGCTACGGCCGTCTGCAGGCTCTCGAGGACGAGATACAGCGCATACAGGAGCAGCTGCGGTCGGCCCAGGGCACCGAGGCTATGGTGAAAGAGGAAGTGACGGCCGACGACATCGCCGAAGTCGTAAGCCGCTGGACGGGCATCCCTGTGACTAAGATGCTGCAGAGCGAACGCGAGAAGCTGTTGCACCTCGAGGAGGAACTGCACAAGAGAGTCATCGGACAGGATGAGGCCATCCGCGCCGTGGCCGATGCCGTGCGCCGCTCGCGTGCCGGACTGCAAGACCCGAAGCGCCCTATCGGTTCGTTCATCTTCCTCGGCACCACGGGCGTAGGTAAGACCGAGCTGGCCAAAGCGCTGGCCGAGTTCCTCTTCGACGACGAGACGATGATGACGCGTATAGATATGAGCGAGTATCAGGAGAAGCATAGCGTGAGCCGACTCATCGGTGCCCCTCCGGGATACGTAGGCTATGACGAGGGCGGCCAGCTCACCGAGGCCGTGCGGCGCAAGCCTTACAGCGTAGTGCTCTTCGATGAGATTGAGAAGGCCCACCCCGACGTGTTCAACACTCTGCTGCAGGTGCTCGACGACGGCCGTCTGACCGACAACAAGGGTCGCACGGTCAACTTCAAGAACACCATCATCATCCTCACCTCGAACCTCGGCAGCGAGTATATCAGGGAACAATTCTCAAAACTCGATGCTCCCGACACCACCGTTACAGCCCCTAATGCCACAGACCTTGCACATCGTCGTGAAGCTGTCATCGAGGAAACGAAACGTACTGTTCTGGAACAACTCAAGCGGACGATTCGCCCGGAGTTCCTCAACCGTATCGACGAGACGATCATGTTTGAGCCGCTGACGCAGACCGAGATACGCGAGGTGGTGAAGCTGCAGATAGCTTCTGTGCAGAAGATGCTCGAAGGCAACGGCATCACGCTCTCGCTGACCGACGCCGCCATCGACCTGCTCACGCGCGAGGGCTACGACCCGGAGTTCGGCGCCCGTCCTGTCAAGCGCGCCATCCAGCGCCTGCTGCTCAACGACCTCTCGAAGGCCATCCTCGCAGGAGAGGTCAGCCGCGACCACGCCATCAGCGTTGATGCCGCGCCCGACGGGCAGCACCTCGCTTTCGCCTGATGACGACTGAAGACCCGGCGGAGGAACGCCGGGCACTGCGGCCAAGGCTGGCGCAATATGACCCGGCGGAGGAACGCCGGGCACGGTAAAAACTAATCAATTAAGAATCGCATAGCTACAGACTGTCGCTATGCGATTTTTTTAGTTTTCGGTACAGAGCTTGCATACTTGCTCCTCGAAGTGTTCGCGGTCGCGGACACGGGTCTTGAAGGCAGAGCGATAGTTGTATACGGTTCGCGGGGCGAACTGTAGGAGGGCGGCAATCTCTGAGCTCTCCTTCACGCCGAGGCGTATGAGCGCGAAGATGCGCAGCTCAGTGGTGAGCGTGGAGGAGTGGGGGAGTGTGATCTGCTCGCCCTCAAGGAGTAGGGCGTTGAACTCGTTGACAAACGTGGGGTAGAGTTCGAGAAACGTTTTGTCGAAGCGGTGCATGAAGGCTGCATTTTCTTCTGCCGACAGACGTTGCGACGATATGGCGCTCAAGAGGTCGGTTGTTTGTTTGGCTTTAATCTTTCGCTGTACGAGCAGTTGGAAGCGTTCGAGGCGATGTATGTAAGTTGCGCAGAGGTCGATGTAGACCTTAGCGAGGCTCTCACGTCGCTTGTTCGTGGCGATGAGTCGGCCGTTGGTGTCGGCCAGCTGCTCGTTGAGCGTTCCCAGTTGTTCGTTGAGGAGCGACAGTTGGCTGTTGCTTTCGGCGAGGGCGCGGCGGCGCTGGGTGAGCAGCGAGTTTTGCCGCACGATGAATACAATCAGGGCCACCATCAGCACGGCCAGGAGCGACAGCGCCCACAGGGCACGGCGCAGCGTCTGGTTCTGTTGCGAGAGCAGTGCCTGATAAGTGAGAATAATCTCGGGCGACTTCTTGGCAATGTCGAGCGTGCGCAAGCGGTTGTTCGACTGCTGGGCATCGGCCAGAGCGACGTTGACGTAGCGCTGAGCGCGCTCAATCTGCGGCTTGGGTCCTGCAAAGAGCACCTGTGCGAGGTCTTGCAATGCCATGCTTTCTTTCGAACTGTTGATGAGGTCTGAGATTGACGCCCGTGCAAGATATTCTATGCTGTGCTCGATATCGTTGTTGGCGTGGTAGTTGCTTGCCAGGGCGTAGCATGCCATAGCGTAGAATCGCGAGTCGGGCGACAGTTTGTCGGCCGCACGGTGGTAGTGCCTCATAGCCTGCTGTTCGTCATTACTTATAAAAATATTGTACTCTCCAGCATAATAGTCAAAAGCCTCGTTCTGCTCGGACACGAGCGGCATAGCTTGCCGTAGGCGCTCGAAACCTTGTTGTCGGAAGCGAGGGGCGTATAGCTCATCGCCGAGGTAGTCGGCCCGATACTGGTTGACGCGGAAGTCGGTTATGAGGAATTGAAAGAGTGATGTGCTGTCGAGCTGTTGAACGTCGATTCCCCGAAGCAGTTCATCGGCCTCGGAGTACATGCCTCTGAACGCCAGAAGCTCGGCCTTGTTGATTATGCACTGCCAGGCATCTTGCTCGTCGCGTAGTACTTTGGCCTGCTCTTCCGCCAAATCTATATAATAAAGTGCCGAATCGAAATTGGTGACATAGTAAGCTTTGCTTATGTCGATGCAGCAGTCAAGCCGTGTTCGCGCATTATTGGTTTGTGCCATCTGCTTTCGCCGTTGCGCGATGTAGTCCATCTTTCTCTGCCAATATGTTTCGCGCTGCTCGATGACGCGGTCGAGGCTGTCGAGCAAGGCTTCGTTTTGCGCCTCTGCTGGCATTGCGGCTGCTAAGGTTAACAGAGCAGCCCAGAATAGTCTTCTTGCTGGCATAAAATGCGTGGATAAGGTCGTTGTTAATGAGATTCTGCTGCAAAGATAGTCATTTATTTGAAATCACACATGTACTTAGGGCTTTTTTTATTGTTTGATGCAAATTTAAGATTATCAGAGTGATATGTGGTGTGTTTGCAGAGATAAAATGTACTTAATTTGTACTTGCCCATTATTCTTAGTGCGTTAGCTCCTAACTTTGTGGCAGAGAAATCGAAAAAACTATTTATTAACTACTAAATCAACAAGTATGAAACATTGCATGTCTTTGTTTTCCAGCCGCTTAATGGCATTGGGCTTACTGCTGATGCTCTGCGTCGGGCTTGCGGCCCAGACGGTAACCGTGAAAGGTACTGTTACCGACGAGAAAGGTGAGAGCGTCATAGGCGCTACCGTGAAAGAGAAAGGAGGAATGAATGGCACCGTCACCGATATCGATGGCCATTACACGCTCAGCGTGAGTCCTCAGGCTACATTAGTTATTACGTGTATGGGTTTTGATGCCGTAGAGCGCGCAGTGGACGGTCGGTCGCAGATCGACGTCACGATGGGCGAGGGCGTCGAGACGATGAACGAACTCGTTGTCGTAGGTTATGGCACGATGCGCAAGAGCGACCTTACGGGCGCCGTAGGTTCGCTGAGCTCAAAGAGCATCGAGAGTACCCCCGTGGCCAACATCGGTCAGGCTCTTCAAGGCAAGATTTCGGGCCTTCAGGTGGTGGATGCGGGCAAGCCCGGCGACAACGTGAATATCAAGATTCGTGGTTTGGGCAGTATCAATAACTGCGACCCGCTGGTGGTTATTGACGGCGTTCCGACCGACCTGGGCATTAACGCAATAAACATGATGGACGTAGATCGCGTCGACGTCCTGAAGGATGCTTCGGCCACCGCCATCTATGGCTCTCGCGGTGCTAATGGCGTAGTGATGATAACGACAAAGAAAGGCAAGGAGGGCAAGGGCACCCTCTCTGTTGCCGCCAATTGGGCCGTTCAGCAGGCTACTCGTCTGCCCGAGCTTCTGAATGCCTCGCAGTATGCAGCTCTCAACAATGATATGATGGCCGCTGCCGGCCGTTCGCAAAACCCCGCGTGGAGCGACCCGTCCTCTCTGGGTGTTGGCACCGACTGGTTGGATGAGCTTATGCAGACAGGCTTCATGCAGAACTATACGCTGAGCTATGCCGGCGGAACCGACAAGGCACACTACTACGTCTCGGGCGGTTTCCTTAAGCAAGACGGCACGGTGAGTTCTGTGGACTACCACCGTGTCACGTTCCAGGTGAACTCCGATGCTCAGGTGCTGAAATGGTTGAAGTTCAGCAACAACATTACTTTCAGTGCCGATCGAAAGGCGCAGGGAGCCTACAGCATGGGCGACACCTACCGTGCGCTGCCCACCTTCGCCGTGCGTGACGAGAGTGGCGATTGGAGTGGTCCTGAGGGCAACTCACTCTGGTACGGCAGCATCCGCAACCCTATAGGCACGACGCAGCTCAACAAATCGAAGACCAACGGCTACAACCTGCTGGCTAACCTCACGGCAGAGCTCTCTCTTACGAAATGGCTCAAGTTCCGCAGCACGCTTGGCGCCGACGCCAAGTTCTGGTACAACGACTCGTTCACGCCCAAGTATGCCTGGAAGCCTATTCCCGTAGAGGAAAGTTCGCGCTACAAGAGCGACAACAAATCGTTCACCTATCTTTGGGATAACTATTTCCTCGTCGACCACACCTTCGGGCAGAAGCACCACCTAAGCCTCATGGCCGGTACGTCGGCGCAGTGGAACAAGAACGACTACCTTAACGCTCAGAAAAATATTTTCGCCTTCGATGGTGTCCACGAGATGGACAATGGCGAGAAGATGTATGCCATTGGAGGCAACGAGACGGAGTGGTCGCTCTTCTCATATATGGCTCGCGTGAACTACGACTATGCCAACCGTTACCTCCTGACGGCCACTTTGCGCCGCGATGGCAGCAGCCGCTTCGGGCAGAACCAGCGGTGGGGCACATTCCCCTCGGCCGCCGTCGCCTGGCGCATGACCGAGGAAGAGTGGTTCCCGGAGAACGAGGTGCTGACCGACCTGAAGTTGCGCGTGGGCTACGGCGTGACAGGTAGTCAGGCCAGCGTGAGCAACTACGGCTATCTGCCGTCGTACAACACCAGTGTCTACCCCTTAGGTTACGACGGCGCAGAGCAGTCGGCCCTTGTCAGCGTGACGCTTGCCAACCCCAATATCCACTGGGAGGAGGTTGAACAGACCAATGTTGGCTTCGATGCACAGCTGTGGAACGGTCGTGTGGCCGTCAGCTTCGATGCCTACATCAAAAACACGCGCGACATGCTCGTGAAAGCCGCCATACCTATCACCTCGGGCTTCGAAGATACCAGCACGACCTACACTAACGCCGGCAAGGTGCGCAACAAAGGATTTGAGGTGTCTGTCAACACTATAAACCTCAAGGGTGGTGCCTTGGGCTGGGAAACCAATCTTGTGTATACCTATAATAAAAATAAGATACGCTCGCTCAACAGCAACGTGCCTTACTATGCCAACCAGATCAACAATTCGTATGTTACGATGCTCGACCGCAACTACCCCATCAACGTCTTCTATGGCTACGTGACCGACGGCATCTTCCAGACGTGGGATGAGGTGGACACACACGCCATTCAGGCTGGTGCCGAGCCTGGCGACATCCGTTTCCGCGACCTCAACAACGACGGTGTCATCAACGACGACGACCGCACCGTAATCGGCAATCCTAATCCTACGCACCTCTTCTCGATGAACAACACTCTGACGTGGAAGGGCCTCGAACTCGGAATCTACTTGCAGGGCGTTGCAGGCAACAAGATCTTCAACGCCAATAAGATCGACCTCACCGGAATGTCGGCCGCTTACAACCAGACCACCGACGTGCTCTCGCGGTGGACGGGCGCGGGCAGCAGCACGACCATGCCGCGCGCTGTCTATGCCGACCCCAACCAGAACAACCGCGTCAGCGACCGCTTTGTGGAGAACGGTAACTATCTGCGCCTGAAGACCCTCTCGCTGGCTTACAACCTTCCCGAGCACTGGCTTCGCAAGCTGACCATAGAGCATGCGCGCATAGCTCTCTCCTGCGAGAACGTTGCAACGATTACCAACTATTCAGGCTTCGACCCTGAGGTGGGCATCAATGGCATCGACAACGCTAACTATCCCATCTCGCGAACCTTCAACCTCGGCATCAACTTCAACTTCTAAAACCGCACCGTCATGAAAAAGAATCTATATATATTCGTGCTGCAGCTGGTGGCTGCACTTGTGCTGACCACTTCTTGCGACGACTTCCTCGACAAGACGCCCAAGAACACTGTGGACCCAAACACTAACGTTACAGATGATGTAGCCGTGGCAATGGCGAACGCCTGCTACCGCACACTGCAGTCATCCAATATGTACAATATGCGTATCTGGACGCTCGACATCCTTGCCGGCAACAGCGAGGTGGGCGCCGGCGGAGGCACCGATGGGCTTGAGACCGTTCAGGCAGCCAATTTCGTGGCACAGAGCGACAATGGAATGGCCCTATACATGTGGCGCTCGCCGTGGGTGGGCATCGGACAGTGCAATATCCTCATCGATGCCCTCGAGGGCAAAGACCTGCTTGCCGGCTCCGACTCCGAGCGCAGCCTGGGCGAGGCTTACTTCCTGCGTGCACACTACTATTACGTGCTGGCACGCCTCTACGGCGGACTGCCCCTGCGCCTGAAACCTTTCAACCCCAGCGAATCGTCGGCCATAGCCCGGGCTTCGCTCGAAGAGACTTACGACCTCATCATAGCCGACTGTGAGCGTGCCATCGACCGCTTGCCCGCTAAGAGCGAGCTCGACGATGCCAACGTCGGTCGTGCCACCAAGGATGCCGCGCTGACGATGTTGGCCAACGTCTATCTTACGTTGGCTCCATCGCACACTGAATACTACCAGCGCGTCAACGATCTCTGCGACCAAGTTACCGACCTCGGCTACGATCTTGGCGATGCCTCCTACGCAAGCAACTTCGACGCCCGCGTGAACAACGGTCCTGAGAGCATTTTTGAGGTGCAGTTCTCGGGCAATACGGAGTATGACTTCTGGGGCAACAACCCGCAGTGCAGCTGGCTCTCGACATTCATGGGCCCGCGCAACAGCGACTTCGTGGCCGGCTGCTACGGCTGGAACCAGCCCACCGAGGAATTTATGAGCCAATATGAGGATGGCGACCGCCGCAAGGATGTCACCGTCTTCTACGAGGGCTGCCCCGACTTCGAAGGCAAGCCTTACAAGAGCAGCTACTCCTACACGGGCTACAACGTGCGCAAGTTCCTCGTTTCGAAGAGTATCTCGCCGGAGTATAACACCAACCCTGCCAATTTCGTCGTCTACCGCTATGCGCAGGTGTTGCTGATGAAGGCTGAGGCGCTGAACGAGATGGGGCAGACCTCTCAGGCAGCCCGACCTCTGAATATTGTGCGTCAGCGCGCCGGACTCCCCGCTGTGAGCGGCTCGCTCTCGCAGGCCGACATGCGCGAGAAGATTATCCACGAGAGCCGTATCGAGCTCGCCTTCGAGGGGCATCGTTGGTTCGACCTCATCCGTCTCGAAGGCGGCGACTACGCTCTGCGCTTCTTGCGTAGCATCGGCAAGACCCATGTGACGAAAGAGCGCCTGCTGCTGCCTATTCCACAGACAGAGATCGATGCCAACAGTCTGATGACACAGAATCCCGGTTACTAAAATCATTTTTCTAAGATATGACACACAGATTATCATATATCATGGCAGCAGCCTTGTTGGCTCTCGCTGCCACCTCATGCTCGGACAACGACTATGCCGAGCTCGACAAAGGACGTACGGCTTTGGAACTGACCGCCAGTCAGAGTTTCGAAATCCTTGAGGAAATCAACCACGGCAGCGAAGCCATCGCCCTCAACTGGACGACAGGTAACAACTACGGCACGGGCAACCGCATCAGCTACACGCTGGAGATAGCTCCGGCCGGCACCGATTACATCACCGCCGCCATCCCCGTCTCGGCAGCCACGCAGGTCTACTCTTGGACAGCGAGTGTAGAGCAACTCAACGACTTGCTGCGCGAGTGGGATTGCCCGGCCGGCGAGGAGGTGGAGCTGGCAGCACGCCTGACGGCCACCGTTGCCGGCTCCGACGAGCCGCAGGTGTCGGAACTCACGTTCAAGGCTACCCCTTATGAGCCCGTGACGCGTACACTCTACCTCATAGGCGATGCCACGCCCAACGGTTGGAGTGCCGACAACGCCACTGAGATGCGTCGCACCGACAACGGCGTCTTCACCTGGGAAGGCAACCTTCGTGAGGGGTCGCTCAAGTTTATCACTACGCTCGGACAGTTCGTGCCCTCCTACAATCGTGGCACAGACGGTCGCATGATTATCCGCAACACCTTCGATGAGCCCGACGAGCAGTGGCACATCAGCGAGGCCCATGCCTACCGCATTACGGCCAACCTGCTTACGGGCGAGCTCGCCATCGCACAGACCTCGGGCGAGATGCCTCGCTGGGATCAGCTTTTCTTCGTAGGCAGTTCTACGGGCTGGAGCTTCGTGGAGATGACGCGCGACGCTCTCGACCCCTATCTCTTCCGCTATGGCCGTCATTTCACTACCGACGATCAGGGCGAATTCAAGTTCGGCACCGCACAGGGTTGGGAGAATATGCTCAAAGCCACACAGCCCAATGCTCCCTACACCGACACCGCCATGGAATTCATCTCAGGCTACGACCCCGACAACAAATGGTTCCTGAATGCCAGCGAGTGCGACCGTGCCTATAAGATTTGCGTCGACACGCGTCAAGGTCGCGAGCGTATGCTCATGAGCGAGTTCAAGCCATACGAAATGATCTATCTCATCGGCAGCGCCTGCTCTGCCGGATGGGACATTGGCAACGCTCTGGCGATGACAGCTACTGACAGTCCATACGTATTCACTTGGGAAGGCCGACTCACTAGCGGTGAGCTCAAGTTCACCTGCGACAAGCAGAGCGACTGGAACGGAGCCTGGTTCATGTGTGCCGCAGGCAGCAACGTAGCCCCCACGGGCTCTCAGGAGCGCATGCTCTTCCTCGACAAGAGTAGCGATGCCTGCAAGGCTCAGTATGTCGACACCGCCATCGGCGACATCGACCAGAAGTGGCAGATAGCCTCCGACGGCAACTACGTTATCACGCTCAACCAGCTCGAGGAGACCATCACCATTGCAAAACAATAGTTCAAAAGCGCAAATGAATTCAGCAAAACCTATGAAAATGAACATACTGACAATAGCCATTGCGCTGCTGTTCGCCGGCTGTGGGGGAGACGACACCCCCACGCCCAGCGGCGGCAACACCCCCGAAACGCCTCAGAGCGAGGTGACCACTGTGCGTGCCGACCTCTCGCTCGAGCTCACCACCGACCGCGCTCTCTACCGCCCTGGCCAAGCTGTGACGTTCACCGTCGAGGGCGAAGTGCCCTCCGGCGCCAGAGTGCGTTATCGCAACGGCTTCGACATCGTGGGTGAGCAGGCTCTCAGCGGTAGCACCTGGACCTGGACACCCCCGACAACAGACTTTGCCGGCTACCTCGCCGACATCTACGTGCCTACGGCCGACAACGCCGAGACTGTTTATGCCACCATCGGCGTCGATGTCTCCAGCGATTGGGGCCGCTACCCACGCTACGGCTTCGTAGGGACCTACGACCGCTCCAAGACCTCTGATGTCATAGCCTCAGAGGTGGCTTTCCTCAACCGCTGCCACATCAACGGCATCCAGTTCTACGACTGGCAGATGAAGCACCACTGGCCCCTCGGCGGTACGCCCGGCAACCTGCTGGCCACCTACACCGACATCGCCAACCGCACGATTGTCACCGACGTCGTGCGCGACTACATCTCCCAACTGCACCAGCGCGGCATGAAGTGTATGTTCTATAACCTCTGCTACGGAGCATACAAGGATGGGCCCGAGGATGGCGTCAGCGACGACTGGGGCCTCTACAGCCAGGCCGACGGCCGCACGCGCGACATACTTTCGATGCCTGCGGGCTGGAAGAGCGACATCTACCTGATGGATCCCTCCAACACCTCGTGGCAGCACTATCTCGCTCAGCGCAACGACGATGTCTATGCCGCGCTCGACTTCGACGGTTTCCACATCGACCAGCTGGGCGACCGGGGCGAGCGCTACAACCGTTCGGGGCAGCGCGTCAAGCTCACCGAAGGCTTCACCTCGTTCATTAATGCCATGAAGGCTGCGCACCCCGACAAGAGCCTCGTCATGAACGCAGTGGCCAACTTCGGCTCGCAGAACATCGTGTCGACCGGCAACGTAGACTTCATGTACTCTGAGCTTTGGGACGGCGAGGCGCAGTATGCCGACCTCCTCTCCATCCTCAAGGCCAACCGTGGCTATAGCGGCCAGCGCCTCAATCAGGTCTATGCCGCCTACATGAACTACAACCGCAAAGGGTCGCAGTTCAATACACCAGGTGTGCTGATGGCCGACGCCGTTATGTTCGGTATAGGCGCCTCGCACCTTGAGCTGGGCGACCACATGCTTTGTCATGAATACTTCCCTAACACCGACCTCCGCATGAGCGAGACCCTGCGCCAGGCTATCGTCCGCTACTACGACTTCCTCGTAGCCTACGAGCAGTTGCTTCGCGGCACCGACATCACTGAGGCTGCGGCCGACGTCACCTCGTCGAAGAGCGGCCTCACAATCAACGCGTGGCCGCCCAAGCTCAAGGGCGTCACCTCTTACTCCACTGCCATTGCCAACCGCCAGGTGGTGCACCTCTTCAACTTCCTGCAGGCTAAGAGTCTCAGCTGGCGCGACATGGACAGCGAGCAACCCGAGCCACGTCTGCAGACCAATATCCCCTTGAAACTAAAGGCTACGGGCGTGAAGCGCCTATGGGCGGCTACGCCCGATGCTCTGGCAGGAGCTCCTCAGCAATTGGCCTTTACGCAGGAAGGGCAGTACATCGCCTTCACCCTTCCATCGCTTAAGTATTGGACTATGATAGTAGTGGAAAAATGAACTCTCTGAATTTTTTTCACGCTTTTCGTACGGGCAGTTCAGAGTAATTATGTACTTTTGCATTACCGTTCTTAAACAATAACCGATAATACAAAACAGTCTTATGAAACGGCTTCTTTTAGCAACACTATCCCTCGCCATGGCAATAACAGCAAGCGCCGGCGAGGTCACATCGCCCGACGGGCAACTGAAAGTAACTTTCGCCCTCGATGGTTCCGTTCCTACCTATGCCGTCACCTTCAAGGGGCGCGACGTTATCCGCAAGAGTCGCCTGGGCTATGAACTCGTGGGCGCCGACAACCTGCTCGACGGCTTCACGCTCGCGGGCGAGCAGACTTCTGCGTTCGACGAGACATGGAAGCCCGTATGGGGCGAGAGCGCCAACATCCGCAATCACTACAACGAACTGCTCGTGCGCCTGACGCAGACGGCCACCGACCGCCGCATGAACATACGCTTCCGCGTCTATGACGACGGCCTGGGCCTGCGCTATGAGTTCCCGCAGGAGGGCAAGCTCAACTACTTCGTCGTGAAGGAGGAGCGCACCGAGTTCGCCATGACTGGCGACCACACCGCATGGTGGATTGCCGGCGACTACGACACGCAGGAGTATGAGTACACCCGCTCGCGCCTCTCCGAGATACGCGGCCTCTTCCGTCAGGCCGTCACCGGCAACCTCTCGCAGACACAGTTCTCAGAGACCGGCGTGCAGACCTCGCTCCAGCTCAAGACCGACGACGGCCTCTACATCAACCTCCATGAGGCAGCACTCGTAGATTACCCCGCCATGCACCTCAACCTCGATGAGGCCACGATGACCTTTACCTCGTGGCTCACGCCCGATGCACAAGGCAACAAGGGACGCCTGCAGACGCCCTGCCAGAGTCCTTGGCGCACCATCATGGTGACCGACGACGCACGGCGCATCCTCGCCTCAGACCTCATCCTCAACCTCAACGAGCCCTGCAAGCTGGAGGACACCAGTTGGATTCACCCCACCAAGTACATCGGCGTGTGGTGGGAGATGATCTCGGGCAAGGGCGACTGGGCCTACACCGCACAGTTCCCCTCAGTGAAGCTGGGGCAGACCGATTACAGCAAGGCCACGCCCTCTGGCCGCCACTCAGCCAACAACGCCAACGTGCGCCGCTACATCGACTTCGCTGCGGAGCACGGCTTCAGCGAGGTGCTCGTGGAAGGCTGGAACATTGGCTGGGAGGACTGGAGCGGCAACTCGAAGGAGTATGTCTTCGACTTCCTTACGCCTTATCCTGACTTCGACATCCGCGCCCTCAATGACTACGCCCACTCCAAGGGTGTGCGCCTGATGATGCACCACGAGACGTCGTCGTCGATCATGAACTACGAGAAGCACATGGACCGCGCCTACCAGCTGATGCGCGACTATGGCTACGACGCTGTCAAGAGCGGCTACGTAGGCGATATAGTGCCCCGCGGCGAGTACCACTACAGCCAGATAGAGATCAACCACTATCTCCACGCCATTCGCCGCGCGGCCGACTACCACATCATGGTCAACGCCCACGAGGCCGTGCGCCCCACAGGCCTTTGCCGCACATGGCCCAACCTTGTCGGCAACGAGAGCGCTCGCGGAACGGAATACCAGGCCTTCGGAGGCTCAAAGCCCGGGCACACTGCCATACTCCCCTTCACGCGTCTGCAAGGAGGCCCGATGGATTATACGCCCGGCATCTTCGAGATGGACTGCGCCAACGGCTCGCACGTCAATTCCACGATCTGCGGCCAGCTGGCTCTCTACGTGACGATGTACAGTCCGCTGCAGATGGCCGCCGATTTCCCGGAGAACTACGAGAAGCACATGGACGCCTTCCAGTTCATCAAGGACGTGGCTCTCGACTGGGATGAGAGTCGCTACCTCGAGGCCGAGCCCATGGAGTACATCACAGCAGCCCGCCGTGCCAAGGGCACCGACAACTGGTTCGTGGGTTCTGTGGCAGGCGCCGACGCCCGCACCTCGCGTCTCGCCCTCGACTTCCTCGGCAAGGGCCGCAAGTATGTGGCCACGGTCTATGCCGACGCCCGCACGGCCGATTATAAGACCAACCCGCAGGCTTACGTCATCAGCCGAGGCATCGTCGATGCCAAGACGGTGCTCAACATCACCTCCGTGGCCGGCGGCGGCTATGCCGTCAGTCTCTTCCCCGCCACGCCCGCCGACCTTCGTGCCCTGCCGAAGCTCCGCAAGGTGAAGCAGTAGGGAGATAGAATATTGAATAACTGCTTTGCAGTCACAGAGGACACTGAGAAGACAGAGGACACAGAGATATAGAAAAAGGAATGGCCCTGCCGTCAGCACTAGAGTGCTAGCGGCAGGGCTTTCTTGTTTCCGTGGGTAATGATATGGCCGTGTCAGCGGAAAGGCCCAGTCGTGTGAAAGTAAAACAAGTTGTTTTACCTTGATTCGACCGGTCGTGTTAGCGTAAAGACCCAGTTGTGTGAGAGTAAAACAACTTGTTTTACCCCATATCGGCCAGGGTGAAAGTGAGTGTAGGTGAAAATTCACCTACACTGCATCTAATACATTGAAGCTCTGCGCGTTGCAAGGAAAAGTGTAGGTGAAGGTGAATTTTAACTTTTTCGGAGAGAAAAAATAGTCGGGCTTGTGAAGCCTTAGCCGAAGAGCGCGCGGAAGGCATCTTCGACGCGGCGGCAGGGGGTGAGCTCGATCGTGTAGTCGTGGGGGTTGATGGCCTTGAGGCTTGCGGCAGGGATGATGATACGTCGGAATCCGAGGCGCTGCGCTTCGGCTATGCGCTGGTCTATGCGGCTCACGGGACGAATCTCGCCCGAGAGTCCCACCTCGCCAGTGAGGCATGTGTCGCCCTCGATTGCCGTGTCGACGTTTGACGAGAGTATGGCCGCGATTACGGCGAGGTCGATGGCGGGGTCGGTTACGCGCAGGCCGCCTGCGATGTTAAGGAAGACGTCCTTTTGCGCAAGCTTGAAACCTACGCGCTTCTCAAGCACGGCCAGCAGCATGTTGAGGCGGCGGTAGTCGAAGCCGTTGGCCGAGCGCTGAGCTGTGCCGTAGGCTGCAGTGGAGACGAGCGCTTGTGTCTCGATAAGGAAGGGGCGCACGCCTTCTATGGCTGCAGCAATAGCTATGCCGCTGAGGCCGTCCTGGTTGTCGGTGAGGAGCAGCTCGGAGGGGTTGCTTACGGGTCGGAGGCCGTCGGAGCGCATCTCGTAGATGCCGAGTTCGGCGGTTGAGCCGAAGCGGTTTTTCTGCGAGCGCAGGATTCGGTAGAGGTAGTGCTGGTCGCCCTCGAACTGCAGCACGGTGTCGACGATGTGTTCGAGCACTTTGGGTCCGGCGATGGTGCCTTCTTTGTTGATGTGGCCGATGAGAATGATGCTCGGTCCTCCGCTCTTGGTGTACTTGAGCAGTTGCTGTGCGCATTCGCGAATCTGTGCGAGGCTGCCGGGTGAGGATTCTACTGCAGAGGTGGCAATGGTCTGAATGGAGTCGATGACGACAAGGTCGGGGCGCTCTGCTGCGATATGGTCGAAGATGCTCTCGAGCGATGTGTCGCAGATGACGAGGAGTGAGCCCGCCTCTGACGAAGAGGGCTCTGCGGCAGAGGGAGAGGCACTGGCCGTGGGGCAGAGGCGGTCGGCCCGCAGCTTGAGCTGGCGTGCGCTCTCTTCGCCGCTGACGTATAGCACTTTTCTGTCTTTCAGGCGTAGTATTGTCTGGAGCACGAGCGTGGATTTGCCTATTCCGGGTTCGCCGCCGAGCAGGAGTAGGCTGCCGGGCACGAGTCCTCCGCCAAGCACACGGTTGAGCTCGCTGTCGCCCATGTCCATGCGTGGCTCTTCGTCGGCACGGATGTCGCGCAGGGGCGTGGGGTGCGAAGCGGTGGCGTTGCCTGTTGCTTCGGGGCTCACTCTCGCTGCTGCTCCGGCAGGAGCCTTAGCCGGTACGCGAAACTCCTTGAAGGTGTTCCATTGTCCGCACGAGGGGCATTTGCCGAGCCATTTCTGGCTCTCCTGTCCGCAATTGTCGCAGACGTACATAAGTGTGTTCTTTGCCATATTTTGAGGACACGGGCTGGGCCCGTAGATTGAAAGATGAGAGTTCTTTTGAGGAAAGGGTGCCGGCGGACGGACCGCCGGCCACTCAACCCAGGGCTGGGATGATTTTCACTTCTTGACGGTGACTTTTCTCACGACTCGGCAGTTCAAGCAAGCTTGATTGCTCTTGCTGCTCCAAAAGTCAAAAGTTCGATGTTTTCAGCTGTTTGTCGACAAGCATTCCATTCTGTGGCTTCAGGGATACAGACGTTTTTTGCTTGGCACGGAAGCGAATAGTCATGAGGGCGGCATCGCCTTCGAGGCAGGGACGGTCGCCGCAGTTTACGAAAGTGGGGTAGAGGGCCTTCTGGCCGGAGGTGTGTAGGCGGTCGTTGGTGAGGTTGCGCATCTCGAGCATGCCTGTGGGTTCGAGGCCGAGGTATTCCAGACGTGTGGCGTCGTAGGGCAGAGCGAAGCTGAGTGCGTTGACGCCGGCGAGCCCCTTGCCCGTGACGGTGAGCGTGATGATGTCGCCTGCGGCAGCTTGCGTGCGGTCGGCTTTCACGCTTATGGTGCCGGCCAGCGGTTTCGTCTGGCTGCCGGCTCCACCCTCGAGCTGTGTGGTCACGTTGCTGATGTCGTAGGCATCGATGAGTCCGTTCTGGTTTATGTCGCCTCGCGAGACGTAGCCTTCGAAGTCGCCGTCGCCTTGTCGGAGTCCGGTGTAGTTCATGTAGGATGTGAGGTCGTTCTCATCGATACGGCCGTCGTGGTTGATGTCGCCGGGAATGAAGAACTCTGAGCCTTCGGTGCGGAAGACGTAGAGCTGTTGCCCGCTGCCGAAGCCACCGCGTGCCTCGTCGATGTGGAGGCGCAGGTAGCGCGCTGTGGGCTTCTCGGCAATATCGATGACCTTTGTCGTGGCGTCGGTGGCCCATGTGAAAGGCGTAGGCGTGCTCCAGTTCAGGCGGTCGGTGCTGTAGGCGAGCGTGCCGCGGGTGATGGTGCCGTTGCCGGCGTCGGTGCGTGGCAGGTAATGGACTTTGTCGAGCTGCGCAATGGCGTGGAGGTCTATGACCATGTCGAAGGGCACTGCCTTCTGGCTCCATGCGGTGTGCCATGTTGTGCCTTCGTCGAAATCGAAGAGATGCTTGATGCCTTGTCCGGGCTGGTCGTCGCAGCTGTTCTCGGCAGTGAGGCCATGCATGGCGAGGCGCAGCGGGTCGGGCGAGGTGCGGAATTTCTCTCGTGCCCATGGCCCGGCGCCTCCGCGGTTCACGGCTCGCAGGCGCACCTCGTAGTTGGTCTCGGGCTGCAGCGCCTCGAGTGTGAAGTGAGTGTCGGTGATGGTTGAGAAGATGTGGCCGTCGTGCTCAATCTCGTAGTAGTCGGCGCCTTCTACGGCAGTCCAGCTTAGAGGCAGGATGTAGGCCGAGGGCGAGATGACTCCATCCTCAAAGTCGTCGGTAAGCAGCTCGGGTGCTGCGAGCGCGTTGGTGTGGCGCAGGAGTGGGTCGGAGGTGTCGAACTGGTAGTCTTCGATTTGCAGCTGAATGAGCGTCGAGGTGATGTCGACATCGGCAGCGCAGACGTAGAGACGCGGTGTGTGGCCCACGCGCAGTTGGCTCATGGATGTATTGGGCGTCGACCATAGGTTGAGCTCGGGCTCGGCGTCGTAGAAGAATACGTTGGTGTTCTCCATGAAGTCCTGCAGCGACTGTGCCTCGTCGAGGCGCACTTTCTTGTTGTTTATCAGAAGGGTGATGCGCTTGGGACGCTGGCTGAGGTTGATGATGAACTCGGTGCTCTTCATGCGCTCGAAACCCTGGAAGTCGCCTTGCGTGGGTTCTACGGTGATGGTGAGCAGGCCTTTGTCGTCGAGGTCGGATGTGATGTGCGTCGTGGTGTTCTCTCCGCGTTGGTAGGCTAGTGTGCGCCCGTCGTCGTCGTAGGCCGTGAATTCTGTATGTCCGCTAGGATAAATAAAGTACCCGCGCGTGTGCGAGTCGATTTGGTTGGGGTTGCTGTGGGCGTGGATGGCCGGTAGTATGGCTCCGCGCTTTACGAACACGGGCAGCTTCCATAGCGGAGCGGCAAAGTTGTTGATTATGCGTCCGCCCTCGTAGCATTTGCCGCTGAAGAAGTCCACCCACTGTCCTTCGGGCAGATAGATGTTGTTGCGTATGTCGTTGCCTTTAGCATCGGCGGCGGTGTTTTGGTAGATGGGCGCAACGAGAATCGAAGGTCCGTAGAGGAATTCGTAGCGTGCGGCAGGGGAGGTTTCGAATGACGAATGACGAATGACGAGCGACGAATCAGCCGTCCACACTGTTCTTATCATCGGCAGCCCGTCGATGGCTTCGTGGGCGATGGTGTAGGTGTAGGGCATGAGCATCGATTTGAGCTTGAGATACCAGCGGTTGATGCTTGTGGCAGGCTCGCCGAGCGCTTGGGGATATTTGGGGTTGCTGCCCCAACCGTCCATGTTGAGTTGCATGGGTGTGAACGTTTTCCACTGGAAGTCGCGCACGTTGACGGGCACGTTGCGGCCTCCGAAGATGCCGTCCATGTCGGAGCCTATGTTGGGCTGTCCGGAGAGCCCCGCTCCGATGTAGGTGGGAATGTGGAATCGGATGTACTCCCAGTCGCCTCCGGATTGGTCGCCTGTCCAAATGCCGGCGTAGCGCTGTGTGCCGGCCCATCCGTCAACGGATATGATGAATGGTCGGGCGTCGTCGCCGTAGTAGGGCATGATGTGCCCCACGTCGGCCACGCCGTTGAGGCCGAATGAGTAGCCTGCGCCCACCCATGCCACGTCGGTCTTCAGCGCTCGCACGCCGGCATCGCGAACCTCACGCACGATGTCGCGCTGCAGCAGGGGCTCTACGTCGGCCTTGGGGTGAAGGTCGCTCTGCGTCCATAGGCCTATCTCCACTCCTTTTGAGCGGGCGTAGTCGCCGAACTTCTTCAGGTTCTCGACGTTGCCTTCGAGCGTTGAGGTATGGCCATAGCCTGTTGCATAGCCGTCGTTGGGCAGTAGCCATCCGAGCGGCATGTTAGCTTGCTCGTAGCGGTCGATGACGGCACGTGCTGAGAACTGATAGCTGCCTTCGGCCTCTCCGTTGAGCGTCTCGCGAATGCCTCCGTCTATAGGCTTCTGGCTTTCCTTGTAGTATTTGCCGTCCTCGAAGAGCACCGTTCCGCCGGCACCTGCCATGCCCCCGTCTGCTGCCGCCGTGCCGTCGGCAAGGCTCCAGTAGTCGCGGTTGTAGGCGTTGAGGTGGCCCTCGTAGAAGCCGAATTTGGGCAGCAGTACGGGGTGGCCCGTGAGTTGGTAGAAGTCGTTGAGCAGTGGCACGCAGCCATCGTCCACCATCAGGAAGATGTCGAGGTATGGCTCCTCGTGGCGCAGCGTCACTACGCCAGGTTCGGTAGCACCGAAATCATACTTGCCTGGGCGGAACGTGTGCCAGAGAATGCCGTAGCCCGCCGTGCTCCAGTAGAAAGGTGTGGGAGACGACACTCCGCCGTCGACCCAATTGTTGGTGTTCTCGATAGCGATTACGGTGCCACGATGGCTGTAGCGTCCGTTCTGCACACCGCCGCCGTAGAAAAACTCTGAGGGTTGGGCCGTGAGGCTCAGCGTAGTGGCTTTGTCTGAGAAAGCTATGCCTGAAGGCGTGTCTGCCGTGGAGAGGAGCGATGCCACGGTGCGACCGGTGCGTCGGTCTGTGAACGTGAGGCGTCCCGAGGCGCGGTCTATGCCCACGGCGAGCTGTGGCGTCTGCACGACGAAGGCTTCTGTCTGCTCGTCCACGGTGAGCTCGCCTACGGCGCGCCTCGGCTGATCCGTGAGGATCTGGGCCGGCGGCGTGGCTTCGGGATTGCGTATGATGCCGCCCTGAGGGTCGAGGAACAGGCGCACAATATTAGGTCCGTAGAAGTCGAGCGCAAGGGTGTGCCCGTCGTCAGTCCTAACTTCTACGGTCGTGGGGTTCAGCCGTTTGGCCGTTGTAACCGCAGCATTCGCATTATTTATGCTTAAGCAGCCGATAAGTAGCAATAGAGATAGCGAACGTCGTATCATAGTCTTTGGTTTTCGTGGTTATGTGCTGCGAAGATAGCTACAAATTCTCAAATTCATCGCCTTTGAAAGGTAATTTTTTCAAAAATATACACATTTATAACCAAAAGGGTGTGCCCGATAAGAAATTGTTAGTACCTTTGCCAAAGTTTTAAAAAATTGTCAAAGTTATGACGCTGCGTTACTGCTTCAGACATATTCTGACACTGATGATAGCCGTGCTGGGCCTCTTCTCTGCACCGGCTATGGCTGATGACAACTCATCGTGGATGAGTTCCGTCCCTGACAATATGTACGTAAGCCAACTCTCAATCCCCGGTGCTCACGACGCCGGGACGGGGCATGGCACATCGGCCGACGATTTTGGCCGGACCCAGGATCTCACTCTCACGGCGATGTGGAATAGCGGCGTGCGCGTATTCGACCTTCGTCCGAGTGTCGATGGCAACCGCCTCCACATATATCACGGCATACTCTCTACAGAACTGTATTTCGACGATGCGCTTTCGACGCTCTGCTCGCTGCTTGATGAGCATCCGACGGAGTTCTGCATAGTGGTCATGCGCCATGAGGACGACTCAGATGACGGCAACACCAGTTGGAAAGGTATGGTTACGACATTGCTCAAGAGTGAGCCCGTGAGCTCTCATGCTGTCAACTTCGACCCGTGGGCTACGCTGGGCAGCGTGCGCGGTAAGTTGCTCATACTCTCTCGCGACGCCTATGCCACCCGCCCCATCGGCGGCTTCATCACAGGCTGGGGCCACAGCTCGGATTTCGGCAGTCAGAAAGGAGGCACTATCCGTGGCGTGGGCACTACGGGCACGCTCTACGTTCAGGATTTCTATGATGTCTCGGCCAGCGGTGCAGCAGCCACTAAGCAGCAGAGCGTGCAGCGTATGTTGCAGTTCTCAAGCACAGAGAATACCAACCCGGCGGTATGGGTCGTCAACCACACTTCGGGCTACACCAAGACATTTTTCGGTATTGCCACGCGCGACGGCTACCGCGACAACGCAGCTACGCAGAATGCCGCCGTGCTCGACTACCTCGGCAGCCATAGCGGTTCGGCCGGAATAGTGATTATGGACTATGCAGGCGTAGATCGCTCGGGCAGCTATGACGTAAGAAGTCAGGCGCTTACCGATGCTCTCATAGCTCGGAACACTACCGAAGGTCCGCTTGCCGATTATTTCCGTGCGCTGGCGGCCATCGAGACGGGTCATAAATATTGTATCTTTACCGAGGTCGATGGCGTGAAATACTACCTCACGGCCGACGGCTATCTCACGGCCGATGTAGCGTTGGGCGGACAATTCACCTTTGCGCGTGTGGCTGGCGAGGCTTATGCCTACGGTTTCAACCTCAAAGATGCCTATTTCACGAATCCTCCAGAGAGTGGCAATCCCAGGCTCGATAACGGTCATATCGATACTAACACGCAGAAGCGCAAGACGTGGGAAGCGCAAGTATTCTTCCTCAATGCCGACGGAAAATATGCCGTGCGAGCCACGAATGCAGCCGGCGGCACCAGCGGTTGGGCCGTGAATGCACAAACCTTCTGGACTGCGACGCCCGCTGTCGCGGGCCCGAAAGCAGAGTACGCCACCGAAGCGGCTTATGTCTGGCAACTCGAAGATGCTGAAGGCCTGACCGCCATCAGTCGTCTGCACAGTGCCGGCCCGAAAGCAGGCATCGTCGTCGATCTGGCCGGTCGGCGTGTAGTGAACCTGGCTTCGGGCATCTACGTTGTAGATGGCAGAAAGATAGTCAAGCAGTGATACAATAAATTATCGCGCACGCGTAAGTATGAAGATAGCAGCCATACAGATGGACATAGCCTGGGCCGACCCACCGACCAACAGGGCCCGGGCTGAGGCGGCCTTTGCGACGTTGCCGTCGGATGTGGAACTCATAGTCCTGCCCGAGATGTTTTCTACGGGATTTGCCACGCAACCTGAGGGCATAGCCGAGGACGAACCGTGCGCCACGCTCGACTGGATGCGTGCGCAGGCAGCTCTGCGCAACTGTGCCATTGCCGGCAGTGTGGCGCTGGCTCTCAAGGGGAGCGGCGGTGGCGTGACGTATCGCAACCGCTTCTATTTTGTCAAGCCCGACGGCATCGCCCGGCACTACGACAAGCACCACCTCTTCAGCTACGGCGGTGAGGACCGCTGCTACACTGCCGGCGACGAGCGCGTGGTGGTGGAATGGCAGGGCGTAAGGTTTCTGCTCATGGTGTGCTATGATTTGCGTTTCCCCTGCTGGAGCCGCAATCACGCTGACTACGACTGCGCTCTGTATGTGGCCAACTGGCCCGTCGCCCGCATCGAGGCCTGGCAGACGCTCTTGCGCGCCCGTGCCATTGAGAACCAGTGCTATGTCGTAGGCGTGAACCGCGTGGGGCGCGACCCTCATTGCTCCTATAGCGGAGAGTCGGCCGTCATAGATGCCTATGGGCGAGTCGTGGCTGCGTGCCCCGACGCAGAGGCTGCTGCAATAGTGGCCGAGATAGATCTGGACATCCTGCGTGCCTTCCGACAGAAATTTCCGGTACTGGAAGATCGCGATGGCAAATGGTTAAATAGTTAAATGGTAAATATTAGATAGCTAAATGGTAAATGAAAAACGTCTTTTGCTTCTCGGCGACGAGGCTATAGCGCAGGGAGCTATAGATGCAGGCCTCTCGGGCGTCTATGCCTACCCCGGCACGCCCTCGACTGAGATTACTGAATATATCCAGAAGAATGCCGTGGCTCGCGAGCGCGGGCTGCATTCGCAGTGGTGCACCAACGAGAAGACGGCCATGGAGGCCGCCCTCGGCATGTCGTTTATGGGTAAGCGCGCAATGGTGTGCATGAAGCATGTGGGGCTTAACGTCTGCGCCGATCCGTTTGTCAACAGCGCCATGACGGGTGTGGGTGGCGGCCTCGTAGTAGTGGTTGCCGATGATCCGTCGATGCATTCGTCGCAGGATGAGCAAGACTCGCGCTTCTATGCCAAGTTTGCCATGATTCCTACGCTCGAACCGTCGTCGCAGCAAGAGGCTTACGATATGATGGCCGCCGCCTTCGACTACAGCGAGCGTCAGCAGTTGCCAGTGCTACTGCGTGTTACCACGCGTATGGCTCATTCCCGTGCCGTTGTCAGAGTGGTTGATGAAGCCCGTGGCGAGAATCCCATCAACTACGATGCTGAGGCTGCTAACTGGGTGCTTCTGCCAGCCAATGCTCGGCGGCGCAACGATAAGGTGACTGCGCAGCAACCGCAGCTCGAGGCCGATGCTGCCGTCTCGGACTACAATAGCCTTGAAGCTACGTTTCAAGACGCAGGCACGAAGTCGGCGCTTGGCATCATAGCGAGCGGTATAGCTTATAACTACGTCCGCGAGGTCTTTGCGGCTCATCCTGGCACGGCCTGTCCGCTGCTTAAGATTTCGCAGTATCCACTCCCAAAAGAACTGGTACGCAGGCTTATGAACCAATGTGAGCGCGTGCTCATAGTGGAAGAGGGGCAGCCGTTTATCGAAGAGCAGGTGCGCGGCGTCAGCGATATCACCGCCATCCTCGGGCGCCTCACGGGCGAGTTGCCTCGTACGGGCGAACTGACGCCCGACATCGTGGCGCAGGCATTGGGCATTGACGTCAGACAGGCCGCTACGCCCGATGTGGTGGCTGCGCGCCCGCCACAGCTTTGCCAGGGCTGCGGCCATCGCGATGTCTATGCTGCCTTGAACGAGGTGCTGCGCGAGTTCGACCACCCTCGCGTCTTCGGCGATATCGGTTGCTATACGCTCGGCTTCCTGCCCCCCTTCCGTGCCATTCACTCATGCGTCGACATGGGCGCATCAATCACTATGGCCAAGGGCGCTGCCGATGCCGGCCAGTGGCCTGCCGTGGCTGTCATAGGCGACAGCACGTTCACACACTCGGGCATGACAGGTCTACTCGATGCCGTGAACGAAGGCGCCGACATCACCGTCATCATCTCCGACAATCTCACTACGGCTATGACGGGCGGTCAGGATTCTGCCGGCACGAGCAAGTACGAAGCCATCTGTCGGGGACTGGGGGTGGATGAAGAGCACCTTCACGTCGTGGTGCCCCTGCCAAAGAATATACCGGAGATTACTCGTATCATCCGTGAGGAAATCAACTATCACGGCGTTAGCGTAATCATCCCGCGCAGAGAGTGCATTCAGACGTTCAAGCGTCATTCGAAGGAGAAGAAGGCCTGATTCGTCATTTGTCATTCGTCATTCGTCATTTGTCATTCGTCATTCGTCATTTGTCATTTTATATGAAGACAGATATAATTCTTTGTGGCGTAGGCGGTCAGGGCATACTGACCATAGCCACCATCATCGGAGAAGCAGCCTTGGCCGACGATCTATATATCAAACAGGCTGAGGTGCACGGCATGAGCCAGCGCGGCGGCGACGTACAGTCGATGTTGCGCCTCTCTAGCGACCCCATCTTCAGCGACCTCGTGCCTACGGGCTCTGCCGATGTCATCATCTCAATGGAGCCCATGGAGGCTCTGCGCTATGTGCGTTATCTCAAGCCCGACGGCTGGGTAATTACGTCGAGTGCTCCTTTGGTGAACATTCCCAATTACCCTGATGCCGAGGCTCTCAGCGCCGAACTGTCGCGGCAGCCTCACGTCATAGCCCTCGATATCGAGCGGTTGGCCAAGGAGAATGCGGTGCCGCGCTCGTCCAATGTTATACTCTTGGGCGCTGCTGCGCATGCCTTAGGCTTAGGGCTCGACAAACTTGAAGCGGCCGTGCGCCGAGTGTTTGAGCGTAAGGGCGACGCCGTAGTCGAGGCCAACGTGAAGGCGCTCACTGTAGGAAAGGAGGCTGCCGTATGCTGATGCCAACACCTATTCCGCGAGCCACGGTCGACGAGTTGATTGCTCAGTTGGGCATCGATGATTTTGCCAAAGCCACTATTCGTGAGGTGAAGCAGGTGGCAGCCTTGGCAGAACAGCGCAGCGGCGTGGAATTCATAAAAATGGAGATGGGCATACCAGGTCTGCCGGCCGCACAGATAGGCGTAGATGCGCAGATAGAAGCGCTGCGTCAGGGGGTGGCTCACAGCTATCCCGATATGCAGGGACTGCCCGAGCTTAAGGCGCAGACATCGCGCTTTGTCAAGGCTTTCGTAGGCATAGATGTCGATGCCGAAGGCTGTGTGCCCGTCAGCGGCAGTATGCAAGGGTCGTTTGCTGCGCTGCTCACCTGCTCGCAGACCGACCATCGCCGCGATACGGTGCTCTTCATCGACCCCGGCTTCCCCGTACAGAAGATGCAGCTGCAGGTGATGGGCGTGCGCTACGAGGCTTTCGACATATATGACTATCGCGGCGCGCGCCTGCGCGAGAAGGTGGAGAGCTACCTGCGAAGTGGTCGTATTTGTGCCATCGTCTATTCGAATCCCAACAACCCGTCGTGGATATGCCTTACCGAGCAGGAACTGAAGGATGTGGGCGAGCTCGCTTCGCTGTACGACTGTATCGTGGTTGAGGACCTTGCATATTTTGCAATGGACTTCCGCGATGACCTCAGCGTGCCATTTCAACCGCCTTACCAGCCTACGGTGGCCCGCTACACTGATAACTACATCCTCCTCATCAGCGGATCCAAGGCGTTCTCTTATGCCGGCGAGCGCATAGCAATGGCTTGCATAAGTCAGAAAGTGTTTCATCGGCACTACCCCGACCTCAGTGCCCGCTATGAAGGTCTCCCCTTCGGTCCCGTGTTCTCCACACGCATGCTTTATGCCATGACGGCCGGCACGAGCCACTCCGCACAGTATGCGCTGGCGGCCCTCTTCCGCGCAGCAGCCGACGGCAGCTACCGCTTCCGTGACGAGGTTCGCGTCTATGGCGAGCGGGCACGGCGCCTCAAGGAGATATTCCTCAGCCACGGTTTCCACATCGTCTATGACAGCGACCTCGACCGCCCGGTGGCCGACGGCTTCTATTTCACCATTGGCTACCAAGGCCTCACGAGCGGTGAGTTGGCGCGTGAGCTTATGTACTACGGCGTGTCGGCCATCTGCCTCATCACTACCGGCTCGCAGCAAGAAGGCCTACGTATCTGCACCTCGTTCATAGAGGACCACCAGTATGCCCAGCTCGAGGAGCGCATGACGATATTCGAACACAATCACAAAATAAAATAGCAGCAATCAGACTTCATTATGATTTGGAATCCTAACAAAGAATGCATGAGCCGCGATGAGATGCGCGAGCTCCAAGGTCGTCGGCTCCACAAGATTGTGGACTACGTCTACCACAACGTACCCTTCTACCGCAACAAGCTGCAGGAGATGGACATCGAGCCCGACGACATAAAGACTATCGACGACATCGTGCGACTGCCCTTCACCACCAAGCAGGACCTGCGCGACAACTATCCCTACGGTCTGCAGGCAGCACCGCAGAGCGAGATTGTGCGCGTGCACGCCTCCAGCGGCACCACCGGCAACCCCACCATCGTCGGTTACACACGCAAAGACATAGGCGTTTGGAGCGAATGCATGGCACGCTGTCTGACAGCCTACGGCGTCTCGCGCGACGACACCTTCTCCGTGGCTTATGGTTATGGCTTGTTCACGGGTGGCTTGGGCGCACACTATGGTGTAGAAAACCTGGGCGCCACCGTCGTGCCGGCTTCTACCGGCAATACAGAGAAGCACCTCCGCCTCATTCGCGACCTCGGCATCACGGGCATTGCCTGCACGCCGTCTTACGCCTTGCATCTGGCTGAGACAATGACGAAGATGGGCATCAGCAAAGAAGACCTCCACTTGCGCGTAGGTGCTTTTGGCGCCGAACCTTGGACAGAAGATATGCGCCGTGAGATAGAGAACCGACTCGGCCTTCAGGGCTACAACCTCTACGGCCTGAGCGAGATCATGGGGCCGTGCGTCAGCCATGAGTGCGAGTGCAAGAACGGTTCACACATCTGCGAGGACCATTTCTTCCCCGAGATTATCGACCCCGAGACGTTGGAGCCGCTGCCGTTGGGCAGCACGGGTGAGCTGGTGTTCACTACGCTTACGAAAGAAGGCATGCCGCTGCTGCGCTACCGCACGCGCGACCTCTGTTCGCTCATTCCCGGTGAATGTGAATGTGGACGTACGGCTGTGCGCATGGGCCGCATCCTCGGGCGCTCCGATGATATGCTCATCATCCGCGGTATCAACGTGTTCCCATCGCAGGTTGAGAGCGTTATACTCTCTACGGAAGAGTTCGAACCTCATTATCAGCTCGTCATCGACCGCATCGACAACCTCGACCGCCTCACTGTGCGCGTGGAGCTGCGCAATGAGTTCATGACAGACCTCCTGCCCGACTTGGCAGCTCTCGAGCACAAACTCTCTGAGAAACTCAAGAGCGTGCTCAGCATCCGAGCCAAAGTGCAGCTGCTGCCCCAAGGCACCCTCGAGCGCAGCCAAGGTAAGAGTAAGCGCGTAATCGATAACCGTAAGTTGTGATTAAGGTTTAGGAAGTAAGGATTAGAGATTAGGACTGTTACAACTCGGGCGTCTCGATTCCTCCTAATCCATGCATCAACCTTCAATCTTCAATCATCATATTCAATTATCAATCTTCAATCTTCCCTATGATACACCAACTATCTGTTTTCATCGAGAACAAATCAGGAGCACTGCTCCAGATTCTCTCACTCCTGAAAGAGGCCGGCATACAGCTTGTGGCCACCAACATCGTCGACACCATGGACTACGGCATCTGCCGCATCATAGCCACCAACCCTCGACTGGCATGCACTATACTCCAGGAGGCCGGCATGAGTGCCAACCTCAATGAGGTGTTCGCCATAGAACTCGACAACCATCCTGGCAGCGCAGCTGATGCCATAGCTGCCTTTGCTCAGGAAGGCGTAGGAATAGTATATCTCTATAGTTTCTTGCTCGGAGGTAAAGGCATACTTATCTTCCGAACCGACAATGCCGAGCGTGCTAGCGACATCATCAAGGAGAGCCGTCTTAAAGCTATCAGCGAAGAGGATCTCAGCAGGCTATAGGGCTCTTAGACGTACCTAGAAAAGTGTATTTTCCCCTGCGGACTTTATTGCAGCGTCGCCACTTTTCGGCTGATGCCATTCTCGCAGAGGATGTAGATGCCTCGTGGGTGAGCGCTGTTGATTGACAGCGCTTGCCCTTGAAGGTTGTAGAGGCGTGCGGGTTCTTCTGATGGCTGGCCTACGCCTGCCTTAGGTACGGTGATGGCGTCAGTCGTTTTGGCCTTTGGTGTCACCTTGAAATTATCGAAAAGTACGCGCGAGTCGTGGGCGCGGAAACCGGCACGCCCTGTGATGAACGGCACGGCATCGGTGTATTCAATCACCGGTTGCTCCATGTCGTCGATATAGCAACGTATGGTGGCCCCTTCGACCTCAACCTTCATGTGGTGTGGTTCGCTGAGCGAGATAGTATGGTTCTTGGTTACCAGCGCCTGCCACCCGAAATTGTGCTTGCCCAGCGTAGCCGACGTGGCACTGGCGATGAAAATATAGCCCTGCAGGAAATCGGTGCCCAGGACGGGATTGTCGTCGGCACCGCCAGTAGAGGCGTTAGTAGTGCGGAAGAGCAGGCCTGCATTCGTGGCGCCTGTGGCGTAGTTGACGTCGCACTCTACTGTGTAGTCCGTGAGGTGGATGTCCTCAAAACCACCCATGAGCATCTTACCATAGCCACCTGTCGACTCCAACCAGCCATTGACAATGTTCCAATTGCCTTCGCGATAACCCCACTCTTGGCAGAATCCGTTTTCAAAGTCGTCGGCCATGGTATGAGGTTCCCGCACACCGCGCTTTATATTGTATTCCATTATGTACGGACTGCCATCGACGACCTCTACGGTCAGCGTGTGGTGTCCGCCTGCAAGTGCCACGTCTTGAATCGTTACCACCGAGTTGTTGCGCGACGCAGGGAGTTCTACGTTGTCTGCCACCACTTCGTCGTCGAGCAACAGGCGTAGGCGGGAGACCGCTGTGGAGTGGTAGCGTATTCCTATGTTATATACGTTGTCGCGCTGGATGTTGACGCGATACTTCATGACGGCTCCGGCTGAGCAACGCATATAGTTGGAAGAACCCACAGTCATCGAGTAGGGGGTGAGCCGAACCTGCTCGTTCATCTCCACACATAGGTTAGCCGCGAGCATCCCTGGCAGCGGCAGGCTGGCATCGAGCACACCGTTACCATCGACGTATGGGCTGATAGCCACGTAGCCGAAGTCTGCTGCGCAGTCCTGGCTGACGTAAGCCACCTTTCCTCCGGAGGAGCCGGGCAATGCAAGTTGTACCTTACGCATACCATCTATATACACGCGCATACGGCGCCCGCTCTTTTCCACTCGGATAGCATGCCATACTGAGGCATCGAAATCGCCCGGTAAAGCAAACGTCCGCAACGTCTTCTCATCGCCATCGACATAGCAGCTTACCTCGAGCTTGCGTTCGCCTACGTTGACTAAAGCCTGGACATAATTGCCAGCATCGCGGTACGAGAACATGGCGCCATAGCGACCTGTCTCGGTGCCGGCGGCTGCTCGCACGGTGGCCTCTGCGGTATAGTCGTCGTAGGCTGCAGCCTCGAAGATGGCTTGGTGACGACCTTCGTGCTCCGACTGGCTCAGTTGACCGTCGGCTACGGTCCACTGCCCGTCAGACATCGTCCATTGCTCGCCCGGCTCTGTGCGTTCGAAATAGTCGGTCGTGGCTAAGGCAGGGCGGTCTTGCTCCCAGTCTGTCGGGCCCGTCATCATCAATTTATCACCGTTCCAGGCAATACGCTCGAAGTTCAGCAAACGCCTAGCCTTGTTGTCCTGAAGGTTGTGGTAGCAGAAGTAGTATGAGTCGAGGTCCGGTCCCACGAAGGCTGTGCCGTGCCCGAGGGCCTTATGCAGTGGAGTTTCGGTGTCGACGAGGATCGGGTTCTGTTCGCTTTGTGGACGAAAACCGGAGAGAGGCCCGCTGTTGCTGATTGCATAGTCGATGCGATAGCCATTGGTCCATACGTGGTTGCCTGTGTAAAGCAGGTAGTACAAATTGTTGCGCTTGAACACGCAGGGACCTTCGGTCCATTGCCCTGAGATGCAGCATCCCAGATCCACGTCGTTGCCTAAGGTAAGGGCGGTGGACATCGTGCAGCCGCGTATGCCACCGTTGTTGGCGTGATAGAAATACAGTTTTCCGTCGTCGTCAACGAACATCGAACCGTCGATGTCGCGACCGAGGTTGTCCGTCTTGTGTATGAATGGCCCTGTGGGGCTGTCGCTTGTCAGCAGGTAATGTCCCCCGCCGCGTGGCGAGGTGCACATATAGAACGTGCCGTTCCAGTATATTACTTCCGGGGCATAAGCTACCGCTGTTGTTGCGTCAGTGCAACAGACATAGACCTTTGACCATTCCATCAGGTCCTTCGTGCGCCAGCAGTATATGTTGCGGTCGTCGGCACTGACATAGAGATAGTAGTAGCCGCGATATTTCATGATGTACGGGTCGCCCAGACTCCTGTTCTGAAGCCCTGGCAACGTCATAGGGTTCGTCCAGCCTCCGGCATAAGCCGATGTAGCAATCCCTGTAGCCCACAGCAACGATGCTAACGTGGCTACTTTAAGAAGAAATCTCTTTCCGATTTGTTTCATAATCCTTTACAGCTATTTTACATTAAAACTCTGCTGCAAAGTTAGCTTCTATCTATAAGTAAATACAGCAAATTCTATGCAAAAAACAAAAGGTTTTTTAAAAAAGTCTTATTTTACATTCCAGGTACGAAAGAATATTGACAGGAGTGATGCGGGCTCGAAGAGAAGTTTTCATGGTGTAGCGGTTGAAAGAACCCTTGGGTGAGAGCCGTATTCGGGAAACGAAAAAGGAGGCTATTGGCCTCCTTTTTTTGGTGATCCGTTTGGGGCTCGAACCCAAGACCCCAACATTAAAAGTGTTGTGCTCTACCAGCTGAGCTAACGGATCTCCCTTGAGCACTAAATGAGGTTGGCCCTCATTTTGCGGCGGCAAAGGTAATGCTTTTTGAGTGAATGCGCAAACTTTTCCGCATTTTTTCTTCACAGACGCCAGCTTTTTACATCTTGTAAGCAGCTCTCAGGGATTATTCTGCCGTTGGCTCGTCGGTCGGGAGCGGAAGGATATCGACCACGGTGCGGTCTTCTGTGCCTACGTGGGCCGGAGCCGGCGATGGTGCTTCGCCGATGATGAAACGGCGGTAGTATGAGATGAGCAGGGTGGTGAGCGGCAGCGCTATAATCAGACCTATGAAGCCGAGCAACGAGCCCCAGATGGAGAGCGAGAGCAGAATTACGGCTGGCTTCAGACCCATGGCGGAGCCCATGATCTTAGGCACGAGCACGAGGTCCTGAATCGTCTGTACGACGCCCACTACGATGACTGCGGGCAGGAATATCATCCAGAAGTTTTCGCCAGTGTCGGCCGACTTGAGCAGAGCCAGCAGTACCATGGGCACGAAACCCAGGGTCTGAAGATAAGGCACGAGGTTGAGGAACCCCATGAATAGTCCAAGGCCTACGGCCATGGGGAATCCCACGATGAGGAAGCCAATGGAGAAGAGCACGCCTACGCAAAAGGCCACTAGGCCCTGCCCGCGGAAATAGCTGTTCATGCCATGTTCGACATCGGTCATGAGTTGGGAGGCAAATGGGCGGGTGCTCTCGGGCAGGAGTTCATACCATCCGTTGCAGAGCTTCTCGTAGTCTTGGAGAATGAAGAACACGTAGAGCAACACTATCAGCGAGCCAACGATGCCGAAGGCGAAGTCCACCGTCTGTGATACCAGTCCCCACACCTGTACTAGCAGCGATTGCACGCCGTTGAGGAATCCACTCTGCTTGACGAGGTCAATGAGGCTTTCTTGGTTCTTGCCGCTATATTGGTTGAGGTATTCTTGCACGTAGGGTACGATGCCGGCGTCGCCGAAGAGTCGCTCGGAGTATTTGGCGAAGAGACCGCTGGCTTTGGAGAACTCCGACACTATGGGCGGAATCACGAGCAGCAGTACGCCCGTCACCGCGGCCAGCACCAGCACGAGGGCCACGACGATGCTGAGCGTCCGGAATCGCAGATGGCAACGCTTTTGCAGGAAATTCACAAGCGGATTGATGAGATAGGCCAGGAGCCAAGCGATGAAGAATGGCAGCAGCACGCCGCTCAGGCGATTGATAAGCAGTCCTATGCCTACGATGATGAGGACTACGAGTACGCCGCGGATAAAGCTGTCGAAAGTTATAGGTGTCTTGAACATGCTGTCGCTGTATATAATTTAAAGTGGAGTAGTATCTGAATAATTCAGCGCCTCAATATTTCAATGATTCAATATCTCAATATATCAACTCCCAACAGCCTCGGCATAGCACTGCCGGCAGAGGGGTTCGTACTCGTGGGTTTCGCCCAGCATCACCTGCTTCTCTCCAGCCACTATGCGATGGCTTACGTAGGCGAGGGCTCCACATCGTACGCAGATGGCGTGAACCTTAGTCACTTCGTCGGCTATAGCACAGAGCTTGGGCATGGGGCCAAAGGGCTGGCCGCGGAAGTCGAGATCGAGCCCAGCCACTATGACGCGTATGCCGCGGGAGGCCAACTCGTTGCAGACGTCCACAATCTGATCGTCGAAGAACTGAGCCTCGTCGATGCCCAGCACGTCGCAGTCTGAACCCATAAGCAGGATGCTGGCAGCGCTCTCGACAGGCGTCGAGGGAATAGCCTTGCCCTCGTGGCTCACCACGTCCTCTTCGCTATAGCGTACGTCGATGGCAGGCTTGAAGATCTCTACTTTCTGCTTGGCGAAGACGGCGCGCTTGATACGGCGGATAAGCTCTTCCGTCTTACCCGAGAACATTGATCCGCAGACCACCTCGACACGCCCACGGCGCATCACCTCGCCCGAATAGTCACGTTCGCTCCTCATCTGTTGTTGAAATATTTTTGCGTCAAAATTACAGCTTTCTTGCTTTCCGACCAAAGAAAAGCCGATAAAATGAATGAAAAATGCAAATAAAACGTAAAACATTCATTTTATTTGCGATTTGTCGATTGTTAATTATGAATAATGTGTACCTTTGCCCTATGCTATATCTCGTACCAACGCCTGTAGGCAATCTCGAGGACATCACTATGCGCGCACTTAGAGTGCTGCGCGAGGCCGATTTAATCCTCGCTGAGGACACTCGCACGAGCGGACTGCTGCTGAAACACTTCGATATCAGGAAGCCTATGCTGTCCTACCATAAGTTCAACGAACATCAGACCGTGGAACGCATTGTGGAGCGGCTGCTTGCGGGCGAGACGATAGCAGTAGTCAGTGATGCAGGCACGCCGGGAATCTCCGATCCGGGCTTCCTGGTGGCGCGTGAGGCTATCCGTGCAGGCGTCGAAGTGAGTTGTCTGCCCGGACCTACAGCTGTGGTGCCGGCACTGGTGGCATCTGGCCTGCCCTGCGATCGCTTTTGCTTCGAAGGCTTTCTGCCCCAGAAGAAAGGGCGTCAGACTCGCATCGCAGCATTAGCCGAGGAAACACGCACGATGGTGTTCTACGAGTCGCCCCACCGTGTTGTGAAAGCTCTGCAGCAATTCGTCGAGACTTTCGGACCGGACCGACCCGTAGCCGTCTGTCGAGAGATCTCGAAAGTGCATGAGGATATAGTACGGGGCTCGTTGGCCGACGTGCTGGCCCATTTCCAAGAGCACGAACCGCGCGGCGAGTTCGTCATCGTGGTTGGTGGCGCCGGCAAGAAAGATGAAGATTGACTAACACATTAATTAAATAATTACGTATAAAGTAAGAACCAACATTAATTCAATAGCAAAATGAAAAAGTATTTTCTTATGCCCCTTTGCCTGCTGGCAATGGTGTCTTGCAACGAATTAGGCAAAACAAACGACAAAGCTCAGATGGAGCGCGACTCCCTCATGCAGCTTATTGACGAGAAAGACATGGAGCTCAATGAGATAATGGGCTCTGTCAATGAGATCCAGGAAGGCTTCCGACTCATCAACGAGGCCGAAGGACGCATCACCGTTGCCAACGGCAATCCCGAAAGTGCTTCGTCGCGCGACGTCATCCGCGAGAACATGCAATTCATACAAGAGACGCTCAAGCAGAACCGCGAGAAAGTGGAACAGCTGAAGGCTCGGCTGAAGACGACAACCGTCAACGTAGAGAAACTGACGAAGACCATCGAGAACCTGTCAGCACAGCTCGAAGAGCAGAATACCCACATCCAGGAACTGCAGGCTCAGCTCGCCGAGAAGGACATACAAATTGCCGAGCAGGGCGATCAGATCAACTCCCTCAGCGAGAGCGTAAGCAACCTCGAGGCCGACAACCAACAGAAACAGGAGACAATCCAGGCGCAGGACAAGGACCTGCACACAGCATGGTTCGTCTTCGGTACTAAGGCCGAGCTCAAGGAACAGAAAATTCTGCAGAAAGGCGATGTGCTGAAAGCCAGCAACTTCAACCGCGACTACTTCACAAAGATAGACACTCGTATCGACAAGGAAATAAAGCTGTACAGCAAGAGTGCCGAACTGCTGACCAACCACCCCGCCAACAGCTATGTGCTGGCTAAAGATGCCAAGGGACAGTACATTCTGCGCATCACCGACCCGCAGAAATTCTGGAGCGCCAGCAAGTATCTGGTTATTCAGGTTAAATGAGGATTAGAGATTAGAGATTAGGGATTGGATGTTTAATGGTACAATTTTAAAGCGAGACGCCATTGGACAGTAAACTGCAAGAATGAAAGAATTTGTCATCACTGAGGCGAAAGCCGAGACAGCGATACTCGTAGCACTCATCACACCACAGCAGGATGAGCGCCGCACTGCTGAATACCTCGACGAGCTGGAATTCCTGGCCACCACGGCGGGGGCTGTCACCATTAAGCGTTTCACGCAACGCGCCAACGGCCCCAGCCAGGTGAGCTATGTAGGCAAAGGCAAGCTTGATGAGATACGTGCCTTCATCGTAGCCGAGGAAGACGCCGAGCGCGAAGTGGGTATGGTGATTTTCGACGATGAGCTCAGTGCCAAGCAACTGCGCAACATAGAAAGCGTGCTGAAGGTGAAGATCCTTGATCGCACAAGCCTAATCCTCGACATCTTTGCCATGCGCGCACAGACGGCCAACGCCAAGACACAAGTGGAGTTGGCCCAGTACCGCTACATGCTGCCACGCCTGCAACGACTCTGGACACACCTCGAGCGCCAAGGCGGCGGCTCAGGTTCGGGCGGCGGCAAAGGCAGTGTGGGACTACGCGGACCGGGCGAGACACAGCTCGAGATGGACCGCCGCATCATCCTCAACCGCATGAGCCTCTTGAAACAGCGCCTGGCCGACATCGACCGCCAGAAAAGCACCCAACGTAGCAACCGGGGCCGTATGATTCGCGTGGCTCTCGTGGGCTACACCAATGTAGGCAAGAGCACGCTCATGAATCTGCTTGCAAAGAGTGAGGTATTCGCAGAGAACAAACTCTTCGCCACGCTCGACACCACAGTGCGCAAAGTCATAATCGATAATCTGCCCTTCTTGCTTTCAGACACCGTAGGATTCATACGAAAGTTGCCCACAGACCTCATTGACAGCTTCAAAAGTACTCTCGACGAGGTCCGCGAGGCTGACCTGCTCGTGCATGTGGTTGATATATCACACCCCGACTTCGAAGAGCAGATACGTGTTGTAGAAAAGACGCTCAGCGACCTCGGCTGTGCCGACAAACCCTCGATGATCCTTTTCAATAAGATTGACGCCTACACCTTCACCCCAAAGGATGCCGACGACCTCACACCGGCAACGCGTGAGAACACCCCCTTGCCCGACCTCATGCGCACGTGGATGGCCAAACTCGGCGACGACTGCCTCTTCATCAGTGCCCGCGAGCGCGAGAATATCGATGAACTCAAGCATCGGCTCTACAGCCGCGTGCGCGAGTTGCATGTGCAGAAATATCCCTATAACGACTTTCTCTTTCAGCACTACGAAGAAGAGGGTGGGGCATTATAGTGACTGCCGCTACTCCTTATGGCTATGAATCATCGAAATGTTTCACAAATCTCACATATATTAAATAAATAATAATGGCCAATAAACCTGATTTCAAGTACGCTCCAATGTTCCAATTGGGCGAAGACAAGACCGAGTACCGCCTCCTGACGAAGGAGGGCGTAACCACTACCACTTTCGAGGGCAAAGAGATTGTCAAAGTCTCCAAGGAAGCACTCACGCTGCTTGCCCAGCAGGCTTTCCACGACGTGGAATTCATGCTGCGCCGCGAGCACAACGAGCAGGTGGCAGCCATCCTCTACGACCCCGAAGCTACAGAGAACGACAAGTACGTTGCCCTGCAGTTCCTGCGCAATGCCGAGGTGGCAGCCAAGGGCATACTGCCTTTCTGCCAGGACACTGGCACGGCCATCATCCACGGCGAGAAAGGACAGCAAGTGTGGACAGGCTTCGAGGATGAAGAAGCTCTCTCTCGCGGCGTCTACAACACATTCACCGAGGATAATCTGCGCTACTCGCAGAACGCTCCTCTCACGATGTACGACGAGGTGAACACGCGCTGCAACCTACCCGCACAAATCGACATCGAGGCCACCGAAGGTGCTGAATATCGCTTCGTCATGGTGGCCAAGGGCGGCGGTTCGGCCAACAAGACGTATTTCTATCCGATGACCAAAGCCACGATCCAGAACGAAGGCACGCTCATTCCCTTCCTCGTAGAGAAGATGAAGAGCCTCGGCACGGCTGCTTGTCCGCCTTACCATATCGCCTTCGTCATCGGTGGTACATCTGCTGAGAAGAACCTGTTGACCGTCAAACTCGCCTCTATCAAGTACTATGACAGCCTGCCTACCACGGGCGACGAGACTGGTCGCGCCTTCCGCGACGTCGACCTCGAGCAGAAGCTCTTGCGCGAGGCCCACAATATCGGTCTCGGCGCTCAGTTCGGCGGCAAATATATGGCTCACGACATCCGCGTCGTTCGCCTGCCGCGCCATGGAGCATCGTGCCCCATTGGCATGGGCGTCTCCTGCTCGGCTGATCGCAATATCAAAGCCAAGATTAATCGCGACGGCGTATGGCTCGAAGTCATGGACTCTAACCCCACAGAACTCATTCCCGAGGCTCTGCGTCGTCCAGGCGAGGGCACCAAGGGCATCGAGATCGACCTCTCGAAGGGCATCGATGCCGTGCGCGCCGAACTGACCAAATATCCCGTCTCGACCCGCGTAAACCTGAAGGGTACCATCATCGTGGCACGCGATATCGCTCATGCCAAGCTGAAAGCGCGCCTCGATGCCGGCGAGGAGATGCCTCAGTACTTCAAGGACTACCCCGTGCTCTATGCCGGCCCTGCTAAGACGCCCGAAGGCTATCCCTGCGGCTCCATGGGCCCGACGACGGCCAATCGCATGGATCCCTATGTCGATGAATTCCAAGACCATGGTGCTTCGCTCGTCATGATTGCCAAGGGCAACCGCTCGCAGGCTGTCACCGATGCCTGCCAGAAACATGGCGGTTTCTATCTCGGCACCATCGGCGGTGTGGCTGCCGTGCTCTCGCAGTCGAGCATCAAGTCCATCGAATGTGTCGAATACCCCGAACTCGGCATGGAAGCCATCTGGAAGATTGAGGTCGAGGACTTCCCCGCCTTCATCCTCGTCGACGATAAGGGCAACGACTTCTTCAAGCAGTTGAAACCACTCTGCTGCAAGAACTGATGACAGAACTCATATAATCATACTTATTTGCTTAATTATAAGGCCTGCGGCACTCCGTCGCAGGCCTTTTTTAGTGTGTCTGCCTATTATTTTTCTTTTTTTAGTGTGTCATTCATCATTTCTTTTGTATCTTTGCGGCTGAAATTTCAATCCATACTATGAGAAGGAATACCATTTATGCCATTATTGCCGTCGTCGTAGCAATACTGCTTGCGGCCATGGCCTATCTGCTCTACTCGCTCAACAAGAGTAACGAGCAGAATAAGCAAATGCTCGAACTTGCCGAGATGGACAAGCTGGAGATGCAAAACGAATATGAGAGTTTTGCTAGACAGTACAGCGAGATGAAGACGCAGATCAACAACGACTCGCTCATGGCCCAGCTCGAGCAGGAACAGCAGCGCACGCAGGAGCTCCTTGAAGAGCTACAGCGCACCAAAGCCAATGATGCGGCCGAGATAACCCGCCTGAAGAAAGAGCTGGCAACGATGCGCGAAGTGCTTAAGAGCTTCGTGGCCGAGATAGATTCGCTCAACCGCTTGAACACCAAGCTCAACGCCGAGAACGAGGACCTTAGGCAGCAGCAGGCCGTGCAGAAACAGCAAATCTCGAGCCTCTCCTCAGAGAAGGCCTCGCTGACCGACAAAGTGGAGATTGCCAGCCAGCTGGATGCCACCGCCGTGAGCATCAGTGCCTTAGACAAACGACAGAAGCGCGCCAAGAAGATAGCAGACGTCAAGACCTTCCAGGTGTCGTTCAATATCGCACGTAATGTCACGGCTGCAGCCGGAGCGCGTACCGTCTACGTTCGGATCATCAAGCCCACGGGCGAGGTGCTTGACGGCGGCGGCACCTTCCATTTTGAGAATCGAAACCTCGAATATTCGATGCGTAAGGACATCGAATACAATGGAGAGGAAACGCCCGTGACCATGTATTGGAACGTCACCGAGATGCTCGTGGCCGGACAGTACCGCGTACAAATCTTCGCCGACGGGAAGAATATCGGTGGCGGAAGCATAAACTTTGAAAAATAAAAAGAAGAAGCTCCTCCCTTTACCCTCCCAAGGGATGTGTCATCTGTCAAGACTGTTTTTCCCCCTGCCAGAATCATTTACCCACGAATAATTAATTTAATGTCTCACCAATAACCCTTCACCCACCAAGGTATCTACTCCCTCCCCAAGGGGAGGGTGAGGGGTGGGTCTCTTATGGAAGCAGTATTCTCCTACATCATCTCGCTCGGCGCATCGGTCATGATGCCCATTCTGTTCACCATCATCGGCCTGTGCATCGGCATGACCTTCGGTAAGTCGCTTAAGAGCGGTCTATATGTGGGCGTAGGTTTCGTGGGCCTCGGCATCGTCACGGCCCTGCTGACCAACAACTTCGACTCGCCCTTGAAAGGCATCTCTGAGCTCTATGACTTGCAGCTTAAGGTCTTCGATATGGGCTGGCCTGCAGCAGCTGCTGTGGCCTATGGCACAGCCGTCGGTGCGCTTATAATCCCCATCTGCCTGGGCGTCAACCTGCTGATGCTCTTGACAAAGACTACGCGCACGGTGAACATCGACCTTTGGAACTACTGGCATTTCGCCTTCATTGGTGCCGTTGCCTATTTCGTCATGGGCCAAAGCCTGCTCTGGGGATATTTTGCCGCCATCGTGTGCTACATCATCACGATGGTGATGGCCGACCTCACCGCCGATCGTTTCCAGAAACACTACGACCTGCAGGGCATCTCGATTCCTCAGCCTTTCTGCCAGAGCTTCACCGTCTTTGCCGTCGGCATCAACTGGCTCTTGGACAAGATTCCCGGTTTCTCGAAGCTCGATATTGATGCCGAGGGCCTTAAGCGCAAGTTCGGTGTGCTTGGCGAACCCCTGGTGCTTGGCGTCATCGTGGGTGCCTTGATAGGCTGGGCTGCACAGCTTGACATCAAAAAGGTGTTGTTCCTTGGCGTCACGATGGGCGCTGTCATGGAGCTCATTCCCCGCATCACCAGTCTCTTCATCGACGGCCTGAAACCTATTGCAGAAAAGACACAGGAAGTGGCGAAGAAGAAATTCAGCGGCAAGAAGATATACATCGGAATGTCGCCTGCCCTGGTTATCGGACACCCCACGACGCTCGTCTGTTCCGTCATCCTCATCCCCGTCATCCTGGCAATAGCCGTGTTCATCCCCGGCAATCAGTTCCTGCCCCTGGCCTCGCTCGCCGGAATGTTCTACCTCTTCCCCCTCATCCTGCCATATACGAAAGGCAATGTGGTGAAGAGCTTGCTCGTAGGCCTCGTAGCCCTCATCATCGGACTTTATTTCGTAACCGATATGGCTCCCGCCTTCACGCTGGCAGCCAATGAGGTGTATAAGACAGACCCGACGGCCTCCGCAGCCAAGATCCCCGAGGGCTTCGACGGCGGTGCCCTCGACTTCGCTTCGTCGCTCTTCGGCTACGTCATCTATGCTTGCGTGAAGTATCTGAAATGGATAGGTATGGGCATCCTCACCCTCATAACTCTTGTCATGATGTACATCAACCGGAAGCGAATTGTTGAGGACGAGAAGATGAGCTCGAACACAAATGTGCAGGAGGCATAAAACACAATTATTTTTTTTCACTAATACGCACAAATATTATTTCGCAAATAGGCACTAATTATTGAAAAGGATAGAATAAAATGACGCGGAGAGAATATCTTGATATGTATGAGGTCGTGGGCGTGGCCATGGAGGTGTATAACACTTTGGGCCGAGGCTTGGCAGAGCAGATATATCAGGAAGCTTTTCTCATGGAAGCGCGCCTGAGGCAGATGGAGATTGAGCGTGAGAAGAAACTGACGCTCACCTATAAAGGAATGGTAATGGAGAAAGCCTATTATGCCGATTACTTTTACCACGGCATAATCCTTGAATTCAAGGCTCTCTCCGAAATTACGGCTGATCATCGTGCCCAACTCTTTAACTATATGCGCATCACGCATCAGCACCGCGGTATCCTCTTTAACTTTGGAGAGCCAAACCTCCACACCGAACGTTACCTTTATCTCCCCGAAATAGATGATTTTATCCTCCTCACTCACGAAAACTATATGAATTACGTCTCCGATCCATAATGTAGTTGCGCCTGTTTGCATGATAATATTTGTGCGCATTTGTGTTAAAATATTATTTGTGCAAATTAGTGTTAAACTTCTTTGTCAATATTAGCTCTAATTTTATTGTATTACCGTTAATCATCATAACTCATTCATTCTATGAAAAAAATTATTTGTATTCTTTCGTTCCTCTGCTGCGCCGGCATTTCTTTCGGCCAGCAGCACGTCAACTTCCGTGCCGCCTGTCATCCCGACGATGTAAAGCACTACGACACTCCGACCCTCCGCGACCGCTTCGTGATGGAGAAGGTGATGGTGGCTGATGAGATCAATCTGACCTATTCCTGGTACGACCGCTTCATCTTCGGCGGTGCCATGCCTGTGACGAAGGACCTGAAGCTTGAGAACTTCCCAGAGCTCGGCCTCGACGTTGATCCAGGCATCAAGGAGAAGTATTTCCTCTACAACCGCGAGCTCGGCGTGGTCAACTGCGGCGAGGGCGATGGCTGGGTCATCGTCGACGGCAAGGAGTATGCCCTGTCGCCCAAAGAGGCCCTCTATATCGGCCGCGGACATATCGGCAAGGGCAAGGACGTGAACAAGGAAGTGCTCTTCCGCTCAAAGGACGCCTCGAAGCCCGCTAAGTTCTACCTCAACAGCGCCACCGCCCACCAGCACTACAAGACGCAGTGGATCACCCTCGACGGCCGTAAGGGCTCGCTGAAGGCCGCTGTCTGGGGACCCGTAGGCTCGCTCGAGGAGTGCAACAACCGCACTGTCTATAAGCTCATCGTCAACGACGTGCTCGAGGAAGGTCCCTGCCAGCTGCAGCTTGGACTGACGCAGCTCAACCCCGGTGCCGCCTGGAACACGATGCCCCCTCACACCCACGGTCGTCGCATCGAGGCCTACTATTATTTCAATCTCCCGCAGGATCAGACCATCGCACACATCATGGGTGAGCCCCAGGAGAGCCGTGTAGTATGGTTGCACAACGAGCAGGCCATCATGTCGCCGGAATGGAGTATCCACGCCGCTGCCGGCACCTACTACTACACCTTCATCTGGGGTATGGCGGGCGAGAACCTCTACTACAACGACAAGGACAATATCCCCGTTATCGACTTGAAATAAACCATCGTCGCGACACGACCGGTTGAATCGCCCTGTACATCCGGTTGAATCAGCCAATACGTCCGGTTGAATCGCCCTGTACATCCGGTTGAATCGGCCAATGCATCCGGTTGAATCGCCCTGTACATCTGGTTGAATCGGCCCACACAAACGGTCGCATAAGCTTAAGCGGCCAAGCCTTCAAGGTGTCATTTCCGTATGATGCACCTTGAACGCTTGGCCGCTTTTCATTTTGTTTACTTAATCATTACCTGATACCTTGGCGGCCCCGACCTTGGCGCCAACACCCTCGGAGCCGTCTTGTGCTTGCTGCTATATCGTTGCTAAAAAGATATAAATGCCTATTTTTAATTTTATTTATCTTTTTCCCTTTGGCTGTCTGCCGAAAAGGTAGTACCTTTGCGCGCAATAAATATAGGAATCACTTCAAAAACATTGCAACTACTATGGCCAACTTCGCTCAAGACCGCATCGTAATGGACGGACTGACGTTTGACGACGTCCTGCTCGTACCCGCTTATTCCGAGGTGCTCCCCCGCACCGTAGACCTCACCACACGCTTCTCGCGGCACATCGAACTGAAGGTGCCTTTCGTAACGGCCGCCATGGACACCGTCACCGAGGCCACCATGGCCATAGCCATAGCCCGCGAAGGCGGCATCGGCGTCATTCACAAGAATATGTCAATCGAGGAGCAAGCCCGTCAGGTAGCCATCGTGAAGCGCGCCGAGAATGGCATGATTTATGATCCCGTCACTATCCGCAGTACAGCCACCGTGGCCGATGCCCTTGCCCTCATGGCTGAATACCACATCGGTGGCATCCCTGTGGTAGATGAAGGAAATCACCTCGTAGGCATCGTAACCAACCGCGACCTGCGCTTCGAGCGCCGCGTGGAGCGCCCCATCGCCGAGGTGATGACGAGCGAGAACCTCGTGACCACTCACCAGCAGACCGACCTCTTCGCTGCTGCGCAGATTCTGCAGGAGAATAAGATCGAGAAGCTGCCGGTGGTCGACGACGACAACCATCTCATTGGCCTCATCACTTATAAGGACATCACCAAGGCCAAGGACAAGCCTATGGCCTGCAAGGATGCCAAGGGGCGCCTGCGTGTGGCTGCCGGCGTAGGCGTGACGGCCGACTCGCTCGAGCGCATCACTGCTCTCGTAGAGGCTGGCGCCGACGCCATCGTCATCGACACCGCCCACGGCCATTCGAAAGGCGTTATCGAGAAGTTGCGCGAGGCCAAAGCCGCTTTCCCCGATGTTGACATCGTGGTAGGTAACGTTGCCACAGGCGAAGCCGCGCTCATGCTCGTAGAAGCTGGCGCCGACGGTATTAAGGTGGGCATTGGCCCTGGCTCTATATGCACAACGCGCGTCGTGGCCGGCGTAGGCGTACCTCAGCTCTCGGCCGTATACGATGTAGCTTGTGCCCTTGAGGGCACCGGCGTGCCCCTCATCGCCGACGGCGGCCTCCGCTACTCTGGCGACATCGTGAAAGCCATAGCTGCCGGCGGCTACTGTGTCATGATTGGTTCGCTCGTGGCCGGCACCGAGGAGAGTCCTGGCGACACCATCATCTCGGGCGGCCGCAAGTACAAGACCTACCGCGGAATGGGCTCGCTCGAAGCTATGGAGAACGGTTCCAAGGACCGCTACTTCCAGGCTGGCGAGAAGGATGTCAAGAAGCTCGTGCCCGAGGGCATAGCAGGTCGCGTGCCCTACAAAGGCACCGTGCAGGAAGTCATCTACCAGCTCTCAGGAGGCCTGCGCTCGGGTATGGGCTACTGCGGGGCCGCCACAGTCAAGGATCTCCACCGCGCCAAGTTCGTGCGCATCACCAACGCCGGCGTACTCGAGAGTCACCCACACGACATCACCATCACTAGCGAAGCACCAAACTACTCCGCACCACAATAAACCTACGGTTAAGCTCTGCTCAAAATGTTCTTAGGGGTTACGGCCATAACCCTTAACACTTTTGCGGATAACCCTTAAGGATTTTGGGCATAACCCTTGGGCTTGTTTTTAACTTAAGACGATAAGATGAAAAAGACACTTATTTTAGCCTCGGCCTGCGCGTTGCTTTCAGTAGCCCAGCTTGCTGCAAACGCTGCTTCGTTCAGCCCGCAGGGAGGACAGGGGACCGACACGGACCCCATCGTCATGCGCATCAACGGCAAGGCTGTGCCTCGCTCGGAGTTCGAATACAACTACAATAAGAACAATACCGACGGCGTCATCGACAAGAAAAGCGTTGAGGAATATGCCGACCTCTTCATCAACTACAAGCTGAAGGTGGAAGCTGCCCTCGATGCCAAGCTCGACACCCTCACGAGCTATCAGAAAGAATACCGCACCTATCGCGACCAACAGATACGCCCCTTGCTCGTAGCCCCCGAGGCAGAGGAGCAAGAAGTGCGTAACTACTACGACCAGATGCTCGCACAGCTCGAAGGTAAGCAACTGCTTGAGCTGGCACACATATTCGTGCACACGCCACAGCAGTCGACGCCCGAGGCGCAAGCTGCAGCCAAGGCGCGTATCGACAGCATCTACTCTGTGCTCCGGGGCGGCAAGGATTTTGCCAAACTTGCCGCAGAGACATCTGACGACCGTGGCACAGCCGTGCGCGGAGGCACTATCGGATGGATCGGCCCCCACCAGTTGCTCAAGGAGATTGAGGACAAAGCCTACACGATGAACATCGGCGACGTAGCAGAACCTATGCTCTCAACCGTGGGCTGGCACATCCTCAAGCTCATGGACAAGAAACCGCTCGAACCCTACGACACGCTTGCACCGCGCATACGTCAGTTCCTTGAGGCACGAGGCATGCGCGAGCGCCTGGCAACGAAAGCTGCCGACAGCATAAGCACCGCAACGGGTAAGACCGTTGAGCAGGTCATGGACGAGCAGGCTGAGATCCTTGCTGCCGAGGACCTCGAGCTGCGCTACCTCTTCCAGGAGTACCACGATGGTCTGTTGCTCTTCGAGATCTGTCAGCGCCAAGTGTGGGAACCCGCTGCCAAGGACACGCTTGCCCTCGAGCGCTACTTCAAAGCCAATAAGAAGAACTATGCCTTCGACAAGCCACACTTCGCAGGAGCGCTGCTGCAAGCCATAAACCCCGATGTGCTGAAGAAAGCCAAGAAAGCGCTCAAAGGCATCGACGAAGACCGATGGGCCACCATCATCAAGCAGCAGTTCAACAAGGACAGCGTACAGGTGCGCTTCGAACGCCGCATCTTCGAGCAAGGCGACAATGCGCTCGTTGATTCCCTGGCCTTCGGCGTAAAGAAAGGCAAGACACGCCCGTCATCGAAATATCCCGCTGCAGCCGTGCTCGGACGTAAACTAAAGAAAGGTCCGCAGCGCTGGACAGATGTAGGTCCGCAAGTGGTCACCGACTACCAGGCTCTCAAGGAGCAGGAATTCGTAGAACAGCTGCGCCGCCGCTACAAGTTCGAAGTCTATAAGCAAGTACTCAATACGGTTAACAAGCACTAATGAACGTAAGACAACTTTTTGCCGCTGCCGCAATGCTCTGCACAGCACTGCAGACAGCTGTGGCACAGGGCAACAGCAATGTCGTCGACGAGGTGATTTGGGTCGTCGGCGATGAGGCCATACTCCGCAGCGACGTCGAAAAGGTGCGGACACAAATGGGCCCCATAAGCGGAAACCCATACTGCGTCATACCCGAGAACCTCGCCATTCAGAAGCTATTCATACATCAGGCAGAGATCGACAGCCTCGAAGCATCGGAGGAGAATATCAACCGCTACGTCGACGCTCAAATCAACGACTGGGTGCAGAAGGCCGGCTCGAAAGAGAAGCTCGAAGAATATCGCGGCATGACCTTCGCGCAGATCCGCGAGGAGACCTACGATCTCGTCAAGGCTAACCAACTCATGGATCTCGTCAAGGAGAACCTCACGAAGGACATAAAGGTGACGCCGGCCGAGGTGCGACATTTCTTCAAGGATATGCCCGAGGACTCGCTGCCCGTGATTCCTACGCAGGTCGAGGTGGAGCTCCTGGCAGAGCACCCGCGTATTCAGCAAGAAGAGATCGACCGCGTCAAGGGCGAACTGCGCGACTACACCGAGCGCATCAACTCAGGTTCATCCACTTTCGGAACACTCGCACGTCTCTATAGCGAAGACGGCTCAGCACGACAGGGCGGCGAGATGGACTACATGAGCAAGATGGAGCTCGACCCCGCATTCGCCAACGTGGCATGGAGCCTCACAGACCCTAAGAAGGTGTCGAAAATCGTGGAGTCGCAGTACGGCTACCACATCATACAGCTCGTTGACAAGCGAGGCGACAAACTCAAGCTGCGCCACATACTGCTCAAACCGCGAGTCGATCAAAAGGACGTCGATGCAGCCTTGGCACGTCTCGACTCTATCTCGGATGACATACGCAACGGCAAGTTTACCTTTGAGGTTGCGGCCGTAACGCTCTCCGACGATAAAGACTCGAGAGCTAACAACGGACTCTTGTTCAATGTCGTGCGCGACGAGATGACTGGAGAGCGGACACGAACCTCAAGATTTAAAATGGCAGAACTGCCGACAGAGATAGCTCGCATCGTTGAAGGACTCGACGTAGGCGAGATATCAAAACCATTCACCATGCTCGACAAGGCTGGTAAACAGCAGTGCTGCATCATTAAGCTGAAAAGCCGACTCAAAGCTCACACTGCAAACATCGCTGAGGATTTCCAGATACTGAGCAATATCGTCAAAGCTCAACGAAGCGAGGAATTCCTCAACGAATGGATTAAGGAAAAGCAGCGCACTACCTATGTGCGAATCAATCCCGAATGGTCCGACTGCGAATTCCAATACCCGGGATGGATTAAGGATAAGAAGGATTAAGGAATAGGGATTAGGGAATAGAGATTAGAGATTAGGGCTTGGCACCTAATAATTAGAAGATTCTGATGAAGAGCCACACACAACATAAGGCTTCACACACTCGCTACGGCACGCGGCGCACTAATGCGCTGTGGATAATCGTGGGCGCGCTGACATTCATACTTTCTCTCAACATCCTGGCAGCTCCGCCGGCACGGAGGGCTAAAGGAGCACGCCGACAGAGCGACAAACGTATTCATCTGCTTCACTCCGATGAACTCTTCTACGATCAACGACGTAATCCCGACGCACAAATCCTGAGAGGACACGTGCGTTTTAGCCACGACGGTGTCATACTCACCTGCGACAGCGCTTACTACTATGAGCAGGACAATTCATTCGATGCTTTCGGGCATGTGAAGATGAACCAGCACGACACGCTCACGCTGGCATCAAGAACGCTCTTCTACGATGGCAACGACCAGATGGCACAGGCGCGCCATGACGTAGTGCTCACACACTACAAGAGCAAACTCTTCACCGACTCGCTCGACTACGACCGCCTCTACGAACTCGGATACTTCTTCCAAGGCGGAAAACTCGTCGATAAGGACAACGTGCTCACCAGCGAATGGGGGCAGTACAGCCCCGCCACGCGCGAAGCCATATTCAACTACAACGTCGACCTCAAGAATCCGAAGTTCACACTACTCTCCGATACTCTCCACTACAACACGGGCAGTGGATTCGCACGTATCGTTGGACCGTCCAATATCGACAACGGCGACAACCACATTTACTCCGAACGAGGCACCTACGACACTCGGGCCGACCGTGCCTACCTCCTCGACAGGTCAATCGTAAGCAACAAAGGCATAACCATAACTGGCGACTCACTCGACTACACAGGCGCAGGAGCCATCTCAAAAGCTTTCGGCAACGTCGTCTATGTCGACAAGGACTCGCGCAATATGTTCACCGGAAACTATGTCCTTTATGCCGACTCCACAGGCTATGCCGAAGCAGCAGACAGCGCTGTGGCCATAGACTATTCGCAGCGCGACACACTCTACGTCCACGCTGACACCTTCAAACTCTACACCTACGACATCAACACCGACACCGTATGGCGAGAGTTGCGGGCATACAACCACGTACGCGCTTTCCGAATCGACATGCAGGCCGTATGCGATTCAATGGTTTTCATCACCCGCGACTCGTGCCTCACACTCTACCGCGACCCAATACTTTGGCAACAAGGGCAACAGCTCCTGGGCGAAGAAATAAAAGCATGGGTCAACGACAGCACAATCGACTCAACCTACGTCATACGGCAGGCCCTCTCCGTAGAACGACTCGACACAATGTGCTACAATCAGGTCACAGGCAACATCATGCGGAGCTATTTCAACAAAGGACAGATGCAAATGACATGGGCCGAAGGAAACGTTGTCGTACGCTACTATCCCCTAGACTCCGACAGCCTGATGATCGGGCTTCTCGAATCGGAGTCCGCTGAACTGAAGCTCTTCATGGGCGAGAAACAGCTCGACAAAATATGGATGCCGCAAGCCGAGGGAAAGTTGCACCCACTTGCCCTTGCGACAAAAAAAGAACGATTCCTCGACAACTTCGGGTGGTTCGACTACGTCCGCCCATTGAACAAAGACGACATCTTCGTATGGCGATCTAAGAAAGCCGGTTTCGAGTTGAAAGAATCCGTGCAGCACACTAAGCCCAAAGCTACGCTCGACAACAAGCCAAAGAGCAAGGCTGGTGCAATAGATATGAAGCTAAGCGGGGCTAAAGTCAAATGATGAGGCAGACGCCCTCTAGCAGCCTCTAGCTTTCAACTCTAAACTCTCAACTACGGCCGCAGGCCGTACATCCTTCATTCTTAATTGTTCATTTTTTATTCTTCATTCTAACTATGGCTCTCTTCTCTACACGCAGTCCACGTCGCTACAGCGGCGTCCACATCTACACATCAGAGCGTAAGGACAAACTCGACAAGCTTGTGGCAGAAGCCAAGCGCGAAGAACAAATCGAGCGTGGCGAAACGCCCGAATACAAGCCCGACATCGAATCGTATCGCGGCAAGTTCGCTAAGAACCTCAAGCGAGCAGACCCCGAACGCCGGCGCCTGCACCCAGGCATAGCCATTGCCATAATAGTAGTGCTCATCATCCTGTGGCACTACCTTATGACTGGAAGCTTCGGCTTCTGACACGCTAACAGGATAACGCATTGACACGTTAACAGGTTAACACGCTAACAGGTTAACTGATTAACACATTAAATATTAATACTAAACAACGCTCAAGGCGCGTGCTCTCATGGACATTATTCAGCTTCTTCCCGACTCTGTAGCTAATCAGATAGCTGCCGGCGAAGTCATTCAACGGCCGGCCTCCGTCGTCAAGGAACTGGTGGAGAATGCCGTTGATGCCGGAGCCCACCGCATCGACGTCATTGCCGTTGACGCAGGACGCACAAGCCTTCAGGTGGTCGACGACGGGTGCGGCATGAGCGAGACCGACGCCCGCCTGGCCTTCGAGCGCCATGCCACGAGCAAGATTCGCGAGGCAGCCGACCTCTTCACGCTCACCACGATGGGCTTCCGCGGCGAAGCGCTGCCTTCCATAGTAGCCGTGGCACAGGTGGAACTGACCACACGCACAGCCGATGCCGACCTGGGCACACGACTGCAGATTGAAGCGTCGCGCGTGCTGACACAGGAACCCGTGGCCTGTGCCGTGGGCACAAACATCATAGTCAAGAACCTCTTCTTCAACGTTCCGGCACGGCGAAAATTCCTCAAGACAACAGCAACCGAGCTGAACAATATCACCTCTGAGCTCGAGCGTATCGTGCTCGTACACCCCGACATAGCTTTCTCGCTCACGCACAACGACACACCCCTGCTCAACCTCCCGCCCGCGAGTGCCAAGGGACGCATTGCCGCGATCTTTGGTTCGCGCATAGCCGAACGCCTGCTGCCCGTAGAGGTTGAGACGCCCATGGTAAGCATCCATGGTTTCGTTGGCAAGCCCGAGGCCGCACGTAAGCGCGGTGCACAGCAGTTCTTCTTCGTCAACAAGCGCTTCATGCGCCATCCATATTTCCACCGCGCCGTGCAAGAGGCCTTCACGCGCCTCATCCCTGCCGACGAGCAGGTGCCTTACTTCATCTATTTCGACGTACCTCCGGCTGACATCGACGTGAACATCCACCCGACGAAGACCGAGATTAAGTTCGAGAACGAGCAAGCAATCTGGCAGATCCTTCTCGCCGCTGTGCGCGAGTCAATAGGCCGTTTCAATGCCATTCCTACGATAGAATTCAACACCGAAGGGCGCCCTGCCGACATGCCCGTCTACAACCCTAACGTTGCCAGCCATGCCGAGGCACCGAAGGTGTCTATCAACAAGAACTTCAACCCCTTCGATTCGCCTTTCGACAGCCAACAGCCCGTGGGCCGGTCTGCGGCATCATCAGCCATGGCTGCTCCAGCCTTCGAGCGTCGGACAAATGCGGCCCCCAAAGGGTGGGAGAGCCTCTACGACGGAATGACTTTGCCAGACAGCGTTCAAGCATCTTCGCTCGAAGTCACGGCACAGTCCGCGACGGACTTCTCTTCTGCCACCTTCTTTCAATATCGAGGGCAGTATGTGCTGACGACGGTGGACAACGGCCTGTTGCTCATCGACCAGCATCGGGCCCATATGCGTGTGCTCTTCGACCGCTTTATGGCCCAGCTGAGCAGTTCGTCGCTACCCTCGCAGCGATTCCTCTTTCCAGAGGTGGTGCAGCTCTCGGCCGTTCAGGCTGCCACCTTCGCCAGCGTGCGCGACGACTTTGCACGCCTGGGCTTTGACATCGGCGACCTCGGCGGCGGAAACATCTCGGTCAATGGCTTTCCAACAGGGTTCGAAGGGCTTGATCCGCAGAGCCTCGTGACGGAACTGCTGGCCACCGTGGCCGACCACGGCGACTTACCGGCCACCGCCTTGCTAAGCCAGCTGGCTACCACGTTGGCGCGGGCGGCTGCAATACCTCATGGCCAAGTGCTCTCAGACCTGGAGATGAGCGACCTGGCCTCGCAGCTCTTCGCCTCTACCAACCCTAACTACACTCCCGACGGGCATCCTATTACAGCTATCCTCCAGCACGACGCCATCGAACGCCTGTTCAAGGCATAGGCTGATGACATAAGAACAATTTGATTAGATAAACACATTAATTATATTATGACACCAACTCAGAAAATCATGCTTACGGGCGACCGTCCCACAGGTCCCCTCCACATCGGACACTACGTAGGCTCTCTGCGCCGTCGCGTAGAGTTGCAGAATGCCGGAATCTTCGACAAGATCTTCGTTTTCGAGGCCGACGCACAGGCCCTAACCGATAATATCGACAACCCCGACAAGGTGCGCCAGAATGTCATTGAGGTGGCTCTCGACTATCTCTCTGCAGGCCTCGACCCAGCTAAGAGCACTATCTTCATCCAGAGCCAGATTCCCGAACTTTGCGAGCTGACGTTCTATTTTATGGACCTCGTGAGCGTAAGCCGCCTGCAGCGCAACCCTACAGTGAAGACCGAGATTCAGATGCGCGGCTTCGCCGGCGACAGCATTCCGGTAGGTTTCTTTACCTATCCTATCTCTCAGGCTGCCGACATCACTCTTTTCAAAGCCACAACCGTACCTGTCGGCGAGGATCAGGAGCCGATGCTCGAGCAGTGCCGCGAGATTGTTCGCCGCTTCAACAATATCTATGGCGACACTCTCGTGGAGCCCAACATCCTGTTGCCTGAGAACGCCGCATGCCTGCGCCTGCCCGGCACAGACGGCAAAGCCAAGATGTCGAAATCGCTCGGCAACTGCATCTATCTCAAGGACAGCGCCGATGAGGTGGAGAAGAAAGTGAAGTCGATGTTCACCGACCCCGACCATCTGCGCGTCAGCGATCCCGGCAAGATTGAGGGCAACACTGTGTTCACCTACCTCGATGCTTTCTGCCAACCTGAGCACTTCGGTCGCTACCTTCCCGACTACGAGAATCTCGATGCACTCAAGGATCACTACCGTCGCGGTGGTCTGGGCGATATGAAGGTTAAGAAATTCCTGGCCGCCGTGCTGCAGGAGACTCTCGAGCCTATCCGCCAGCGTCGTGCTGAATTGGAAAAGGATATACCGTCGATTATCGAGATCCTTCGCCACGGCACAGAGGTGGCGCGCGAGGCTGGTGCCCAGACGATGTCTGAGGTGCGCCGTGCCATGCGCCTCGACTACTTCGACAATTCAGCCTTCGCTACAGAGCAGGCCGAACGCTTCAAATAAGCTTTTAAGGCTCAAGTTAAAAGAAAGTCGCCGACTCGCATTGAGTCGGCGACTTCTTTGTTATTAGTCCGAAATATATTTGATGCAACAGCCCCTACAGGACTTTCTCAAATGAACTCATGCTTGACTATTCAAAATAGAATGCCAGCGAGACCATGTTCGCCCGTCCGCGGTCGATGCCCTTAGTGAATTTCAGCAGCGAAGCATCAATCAGGTCCTTGCGGTCGTGCACGATTATGTCGCGCAGGCCGAAAGAGAAGCGCAACTCAGGGATAAGCTTGAAGAACGGCAGGTAGATGTCGCATCCCATGCCTATCTCTACGAAGCAGTCGAAGCGGTCGGTGAGGATGGCGTTGTGCTTCTTCGTCGTCAGGTCTACCGACGGCGCCACGCCTGCCACTACGTAAGGTCTGAAGTTGTTGTAGCGCGGGGCTGCCACTTTCAGCAGCACCGGCACCGAGATATATGTCGACTTGAGGTTTTGCGTAGTGTCGCGCCCGCTCACCTGTTCGTGCATCGCTATATGTTTCTGTCCGAAATATATAGTAGGCTGCAGGCGCACGCCCAGATATTTCGAGAGGCGCAGTTCGCCCAGCACACCTACGGTGAAGCCAGGCTGGTAGTTATCGACGTCGGCATACCATTGCTCGCCCGATTCGGGGTCGACGTACCCGTTGTTCTTCAGTTCCAGGTCCATCATGTTCACGCCTACGAAGAAACCATAGTGCAGGAACCGTTGGTCGAGGTAAGGGCGATTCTGGATACGAAGTTCCTGTGCCTGCAGCCCTGCGACTGCAGCCACGAGGATAATCAGTATCGTGATGCCGCGTTTCATCTATGCATAAATAACGTAAAGACGGTGCGTTTTATTGCCCGACGCTATGCAGTTTCAGTTTGGCTGCCTTCAGTCCGTCGGCATTGGCCGTTACTACGACCTCGCCGGCTTCTAACGTCGAACGCACTATTGCCAGCGCGCTGCCGAGGAAGAGGCGGCGGTGGTCTGTGGCTGTCAGTTCGTCGCTGTAGTGGTCGCCGCTCGAGACGGCCACAAGGCGTGCCGGCCCGCTAACCTCAAACTGTACATCGCATGCGGCCGAAGGCACCACTCGGCCTTGCTTGTCGACTGCCTCCACAGTGATGTGGCTGAGGTCCAGGCCATCGGCTTTCCACTTGGTGGTACCGTTTGACGACTTGCCTTTCGCTTTGTCGCCGCCGAGGTCGGCCCGCAGACGCAGGGCCACGGCCTGGCCGGCCGTCTCCTCGCGATGGCGTGCCACGATGCGTCCGCCGGTGCGAGCGATGGCCTCGATATATCCAGGCTCGTATTTCACCTTGTCCCATTTCACTTGATTGCGCACTTTGGGATTCGTGCGGTCGTTCTTCTTCACGCCGAGGCTCTTGCCGTTCACCACCACTTCCACCTCGTCGGCATTCGTGTAGACCGTAAGGTTCAGCTCGTCGCCCTCGTGCCGCGTCCAGTGGTCGGTAAGTTGGCGTATGCGCTGCTTCACTCCGTTCCATTCAATATCACGGCTCTGCTCCTGGAAACAAAGGTGCACGACGGGCTCGTCGGTGAAGATGCTCTTTGCCAGATAAGCATTGGGCTTGGTAGTGAGGTCGATATAGAACACGCCCTGCGCCCAGCCTTTGGCCGGCCAGCCCTGGCTCTCGCCCAGATAGTCGATGGCGCCCCAGTATGCCAGACCTATCACCTTGTCGAGGTTCATCTCGAAGAAGTTAGGTCCCATGGCAGCCGTTGTGGCCTCGCTCTGGTAGAACATCATCCAGGGGAAACGGCGGCTGTCGCCCGGGAAGTACATATATCTGTAGTTGTAGGCTGCGATGTCGGTCTCCAATACGAGTGGTGCGGGCAGCGAGTCGGTCTGCGGATTGCGGCCGCGCGGGTGCATGGCCACCGTCACGGGGCGCGTAGCGTCGTAGCGCTGCAGCAGTGGTTTCATCATGCGGTAGGGTGTCACGCCCCAGTCGCCGTAGGGCAGGTTGGCGTAGGTCTGCAGTTCGTTGCCGAGGCTCCAGAAGACGATGCTCGGGTGGTTGCGGTCGCGACGGATCCATTCGGGCAGGTCGTGTTGCCACATCTCTGTCCACTCCACGCGGCCGCCGGTGTACTGCGTCAGCCATTTATCGTAGAGTTCGTCCACGACAAGTATGCCGAGCGAGTCGCACAGGTCGAGGAGGCTCTCGCTATACGGGTTGTGGCTCGTGCGGATATGGTTGAACCCGAAGTCCTTCAGCAGCCGCAGCCGCTTCTCTATGGCCCTGGGGTAGGCGGCTGCTCCGAGGGCCCCGAGGGTATGGTGATTGGCAATACCTTTGAGCAGCACCTTGCGCCCATTGAGTTTCATGCCGAAATCAGGGCCGAATTCCACACGGCGCACTCCAAAGCGCTCGCTTACGACATCCAGTTCCCGGCCATCGGCATCGAGCAGAGCCACCTCGGCGGTGTAAAGATACGGGTCGTTGATGTCCCAGAGGTGGGCGTCGGTCAGAACGATGGGCGGCAGGTTGTACTCGCGTGTGGCACTGGTGCGCTGCTCCGTGGACTGCTCAGCCACTATGTGCCCTCGCTGGTCGCGTATGCGCGTGCGCAGGCGTAATTGTTTAATGTGGCGTGCCAGGCATATAGCCTGGGCCTGCACGCAGACGCTGTCGCGCCCGTTCGTGGTCACATACAGAGGGTGGCGGGTGAAGAAGGCCTCAGGCGAGGTCGTCACCACGTGAACATCGCGATAGATGCCGGCCCCCGTGTACCAACGGCTGTTCTCGGGGTTGCGCGTGTCGGCGCGCACGGCCAGCACGTTGTCGCCGTCCCAGCGCAACAGGTGCGACACCTCGGCCTCGAAGCCGAGGTAGCCATAGTCGGTCTTGCCTATCAACCGTCCGTTGAGGTAGGCATCGCCAGTGTACAGAATGCCTTCGAAGTCGAGGATTACACGGCGGCCGCGCCAAGCGCTGTCGGCACGGAACGTCTTGCGGTACCAGCCTATGCCCATCTCCTTGAAACCACGCGGCGAGAGGCGGCTTTTGATATTAGCGCCAGGGTCCGACGTGTCGGGGCGTTCATCGGCTGCGGGCGTCACCCACGGCTGCTCGATTTGGAAATCATGAGGGAGGTCCACCAGTCGCCAAGCGCTATCGTCATAGCCGATGGCTTCGGCTCCTGCTGCGTCGCCGGCATGAAAACGCCAACCGAAATCAAAGAGTTGGCTCGTGCGTGGCTGGGCACTCGCGCAGGAGACCACAGCAAGGGCAAGGGAGAGGAATAAGTTGCGTACCATAGCTTATAGGTAAAAGTGTTGTTCCTAAAAAGCAACGCGGAGGTGCTGAGAGTAAATTCTCTGCGCCTCCGCGTCGTCTCTTTTTCTTAAACTCAAAGTAGCGGGACTCGGGATTGAACCGAGGACCTCATGATTATGAATCATGCGCTCTAACCAGCTGAGCTATCCCGCCAACGTTCTGTCCGTTTTCCGAACGCGGGTGCAAAGGTAATGCTTTTTTGTGTTCCTACAAATGTTTTTGCAAAAAAAGTTATGCCTACATACTCACTTTTCCGTAAAAAGGCCTATCTTTGCTGCTGAAATGGACTTCCGGAAACTCTATTATAGCCTCGCCGACCTGTTGTTGCCGCGCATGTGCAACGGCTGTGGTTGCCGTCTGGCTTTAGGCGAGGAGTTGGTTTGCACCAAGTGCATGCTCACGATGCCCGTAGAGCACAAGCACGATTGGCGCTACAACCGGCATGCCAACGACTGGGCCGGGCACGAGGGACTGGCTGGGGTAGGGGCCTACACGCGCTACACCCACGACGGAATCGCCGCGCATATCATTCACAACCTTAAATATTATCGCCACACGGCGCTCGGGCCGTGGATGGGACGCCAGGCAGCCCAGCAGCTGCGCGCCACTGGGCTCTTCGACGGCGCTGAGGCCATAGTGCCGCTGCCACTCGCACCACAGCGTCATCGCCGCCGCGGTTTCAACCAGTCGGAACTGATTGCACAGGGCATGGCAGAGGTGCTGCAGCTGCCCATTGTCACAACATTACTGCGCCGCACAGGCGCTTTCGAGTCGCAGACGCACTTCTCCTATGCTCAGCGCCTCGAGAACGCCCGTGAGGCGTTCTCACTCAACCCCGACGTGCACCCCGACGAATATGCCGGCCGCCACTTTATCCTCGTTGACGACGTGATGACCACCGGAGCCACTATGCTCAGCGCCATCACCGCCATCGAACAGATCCCCGACACTCGCTTCACAGCTTTCTGCTGGGCCTGGGTCTATAAAAGCTGAATATCTCTATTCTCCAAAGGGATAATCTCTTATTTCCCAAAAGGATTATCTTTCATTCTCTTAATGGATTTTCCTTATTCTCCAATAGGATTATCTCTATTCTCCAAAGAGATTAGTCGTAAGCCTCAGTGCATATTCTTTCCAACCACTCCCTGGATTGTAAAATTCACATTGTGATTTGTATAAACCACTCGGTGATTTATACATATCACTAAGTGATATATAGAATTTGACCAGATGTTTGTGGGTTTATGGCATGAAAGTGGACAGTTTGATATTGATTGGATAATGGTTTGGTTTTGATGGCAAAATGGTTTGGGACTGGATTGCAGACGACTTGAATCAGGATTACAGACGGCATGGGATTGGATTGCACGCGGCTTTGGTCAGGATTGTTGGCGGCTTGAGATTTGGCGGGAGATGGCTTGTGACAGGATGCTGAATAATCTGGTTTTGCATGGTAAAAGTTTCGGACTATGGGAGATGCAAGATTGGGCTTGGAATTGGGAGAAGATGGCTGAGGATTATGAAAGACTTTTGACGGGAAATCAAAGCTGAAAACATTAAAAAAGCATAAAAAGAAGGCTTTTTCGCAGCTCTTGGAAAATCTTTCAACTTTCAACTTTCAACTTTCAACTTTAATTCGTACCTTTGCGCGGTTTTTTGAGACCAATGACGTAAGAACAAGCTTTTTATAGAAGCAAATAACATGATTTGACGCAAGAAAATCGTAAATTGTAAATTGTTTAATTGTAAATCGTAAGATGAACGTAATCACAAAGACAGTCCAGCTGCCCGATGGCCGCGAAATCTCCATCGAGACTGGCAAGCTTGCCAAGCAAGCCGACGGCGCCGTGATGCTGCGCATGGGCAACACCATGCTGCTGGCCACCGTGTGTGCCGCAAAAGATGCTGTGCCCGGCACAGACTTCATGCCCCTTCAAGTAGAATATCGCGAGAAATATGCCGCTGCCGGCCGTTTCCCCGGTGGCTTCACGAAGCGCGAAGGTAAGGCTAACGACGACGAGATTCTCACATGCCGCCTCGTCGACCGTGCGCTCCGTCCCCTCTTCCCCAGCAACTATCACGCTGAGGTTTATGTAAACGTCAATCTCTATTCAGCCGACGGTGTTGATATGCCCGACGCACTCGCAGGCTTCGCTGCCAGCGCAGCCCTCAGCTGCTCCGACATCCCCTTCGATGGTCCTATCTCTGAGGTTCGCGTCATCCGTCTGAACGGTGAATACATCGTGGATCCTACCTTCGAGCAGATGAAGGATGCCGACATGGACATCATGGTCGGTGCCACCGAGGAGAACATCATGATGGTGGAAGGCGAGATGAAGGAAGTCAGCGAGCAGGATCTGCTCCAGGCCCTGAAGGTCGCCCACGAAGCTATCAAACCCATGTGCCGCCTGCAGAAGGAGCTCAGCAAGGAGCTCGGCAAGGACGTCAAGCGCGAATACTGCCACGAGGTCAACGACGAAGAGCTGCGCGAGCAGGTCAATAAGGAGTGCTACCAGCCCGCTTACGACATCACCAAGCAGGCCCTCGAGAAGCAGGCCCGCGCCGAAGCCTTCGAGAAGATCCGCGAGGACTTCAAGGTTCGCTACGCCGAGGCTCACGCCGACCTCACCGCCGACGAACTCGAAGAGAAGAACGCCCTCGTCGACCGCTACTACCACGACGTGGAGCGCGACGCCATGCGCCGTTGCATCCTCGACGAAGGCATTCGCCTCGACGGCCGCGGCACAACGGACATCCGCCCCATCTGGTGCGAAGTCAGCCCCCTGCCCGGTCCTCACGGAAGCTCCATCTTCACGCGTGGCGAGACGCAGTCGCTCTCGACCGTAACCCTCGGCACCAAGCTCGATGAGAAGCTCGTCGACGACGTGCTCGACCGCTCCTACATGCGCTTCCTCCTCCACTATAACTTCCCGCCCTTCTCCACAGGCGAGGCCAAGGCTCAGCGCGGCGTAGGCCGTCGCGAGATTGGTCACGGTCACCTCGCATGGCGCGCCCTGAAGGGTCAGATACCTGCTGACTACCCCTACACCGTACGTGTAGTAAGTGATATCCTTGAGTCAAACGGTTCCAGCTCTATGGCTACCGTCTGCGCTGGTACCCTCGCACTGATGGACGCCGGTGTGCCCATCAAGAAGCCCGTAAGCGGTATCGCAATGGGTCTCATCAAGAACCCCGGTGAAGAGAAGTATGCTGTGCTCTCCGACATCCTCGGCGATGAGGACCACCTCGGCGACATGGACTTCAAGACCACAGGTACAAAGGACGGCCTCACCGCCACACAGATGGATATCAAGTGCGACGGCCTGAGCTACGAGATTCTCGAGAAGGCCCTCATGCAGGCTAAGCAGGCCCGCGAGCACATCCTCGGCAAGATCCTCGAGTGCATGCCCGAGCCACGTCCCGAGCTCAAGCCCCACGTACCCCGCATCGAGCAGATCATCATCCCGAAGGAGTTCATCGGTGCTGTCATCGGCCCTGGCGGCAAGATCATCCAGGGTATGCAGGAAGACACCGGCGCCACCATCACCATCGACGAAGAGGATGGCGTGGGCAAGGTGCAGGTCAGCGGTCCCAATGCCGAGAGCATCAACGCCGCACTGGCCAAGATTCGTGCCATCGTTGCCGTGCCCGAGGTGGGCGAGGTTTACGAGGGAACTGTCCGCAGCATCATGCCTTACGGCTGCTTCGTAGAGTTCATGCCGGGCAAGGACGGCCTGCTCCACATCTCCGAGATTGACTGGAAGCGCCTCGAGACCGTCGAGGAGGCTGGCATCAAGGAGGGTGACAAGATGACCGTCAAGCTCCTCGACATCGACCCGAAGACGGGCAAGTTCAAGCTCTCACGTCGTGCCCTGCTGCCGAAGCCCGAAGGCTACGTAGAGCGTCCGCCCCGCCAGCGCCGCGAGCGTCCTGAGCGTGGTGAGCACGGAGGCGAACATCGTCCCCGCCGCGAAGAATAAATTCGATTGATATATAGACAGTAAGAGGGTGTGCCCACGGCGGGCACACCCTCTTGCTTTCTATATAACGGATTTATGTCCAGTGCAAATGTTATCAGAAGTTTGAGGAGAAGGTCTCGACATCATCTTTGTCTTCCTTATTGATATTCATGTAAACATCCTTCCACGCCGTCCATGCGTGGGTGGTTTCCTCCCCAAGAAGGTTGATGGAGTATGGGCGTAGGCGTACCAACATACAGTCGCCACCAGCATTCGTAGACTTGAAGTTAGTAACGAACTCGCACAAAAGTTTCTTCGTGCCCGAATACATCGAGCCGGCCAGATTTGTGCCTACGGTGACGCGCTTCGACAGTAGTTTATGTTCTTTGTTGTTATCGCGCAGAATCTCCACGTCATAGCCCCATTCGTTCATGAATGGCGCATTCTCAAACTTAAACCGGAACCAGAAGCTATAGAAGTATTTGCCTGTCGTCTGCCAGGCGGGGCCGTAAGTATACTCGAATTCTTCCTTGAAGCTCTCATATTCTTCATCGCCCTGAGCTTTCGCCTCAGCATAGAGGTCGTCAACGAGAGCGCCTCTTGTTTGTCCGTATTTGTAATACGTAATCTTTGGTTTCTGCAGACCGTAAGACTTCGAATGTTGGCGGAATTCGGTTGTCGTCTTTTCCAAATCGTCATAGAGGCAAGGCACGCATGTAAGCACCATCTCAGAGTTAGGAATATCATCTTGAGTGAAGGTGAACGCATAGTCTGTGCCGGCCGCAGCAATTTGCTCACCGCTACTTGACGCTCCTCCCTTCGTCTTGAAATCTACATATTTCCCTTCATATCCGTTGCCGATATATACTCTTAGCCTTGGGTATGTGTTCTTTTTGTTCCAATATGTATCGAACGTATAGAGTTTCTCAAAGTTGATAGTATTGTTATATCTAATCACGCTCCTCTCGCCTAACGTTTCGTCTGGCACCTTCACGACAGCAAACGACCCCTTGGTCTTCTTTGTATCGATGCGGGGCGTGAAATAGAAAGTCTTTTCTGCTATTCGCTTGTCGTAAAGCGGGTATGTAGCATCTCCAATAGTAATGCCCAACGGGCTAAGATAAACTCTGAAATCAGCCTTGAAATCTACATATAGTTTGGTATAATTACTCTCAGGGTCAACGATCACCTCGTTGTTGTCTTTGTAGAAGTCCGTTTCATACTTTAATTCTGCACCAGCATTGAAACCGAGGCCAATAGTGGCACCTAGCCCTATGCCCGGAACTTCTATGCCAGCTCCCACCCTGAAACCAAACGAAGCAGTGAGTTGGCCTCCGAAATTGAGCTTCTCCACAGTGAATTTGGCGCTTTCCAATTCCTCATGGATGGGATATTTCTTGTCCTGATAGCCATAATATTTATAGCCTTCCTTCACCTTAGCATGGGTTATTTTGAATGAGCCTCCTCCGAATGCAGCTCCTCCGATGGAGATGTTTCCGCTGAACTCGAATACAGCTGTCAAGGGGACGGGAGTCGGAAGAGGAGCTACCAACCTGGCTATCCGTGGTGTCTTCTTTGCAGGCTTACCATACATGTACTCCATCACCTCTCGCAAATGTTTCTTCCACACCCTGGGGTCGTTGGGGTCTTTGGAATTAACAATCTCTGCTCCTGCAATATCACTCTTGCTTACGCTCGCAATCAATTCCAAACTCGTTTCTGAGTAATCTATATTGTATTGCTCTTTTGTGTTAAGGGTGAGGTTCTCCTCATAATGTATGGTCTGTCTGAGTGTGTGCTTAATACCGAAATCAATGCTGAGGGGCGTCTCGGCAATATTTATTGTAAAGGTTTTATCCAAGGTGACTGTATCCTTGGAAGAATCAGATCGGGTCCGTACGTACCTGGGCGAATTTTCAGCATTACCATAGGCTTTGTCGATAAGGTAAAAATCCGTCGTTTCAAGGTCCTCTATATCGATGCCCATACTATCAAGATACAGGCTGTCGTAAACAGGAAGATCAGGAGCCTGATAATCATAGTCGAAGCTAATCTCTAACTCTTTATAGATATCCTGCCGGCTCGCCATGGTTGCCACCACACGATACTCGCTGCCCACCTTGTCCACAGAGATTACGCGATGGTTCAGGCCGTTGGGCAGCGTGCGCGTGCAGCCCGTCGCGAGCAGACTGCCTCGCACCGGCAGCCACTTGTGGGGAATGTCGCTGCTGAAGTAGATGATGGAGTCGTCCTCGACTCGGGTGATATACTCCTGTATCGTCTGCGTGACGGGCAGGACGCCTTCGTTGTACTGATATGTGAAAGTGCCGAAATCGTTCTCCACGGTCACGGGCTCGTCGAACCCTTTCTCCTCTTCGGGCACGGCATATTCTTCGAGCATGAGTGTGCAGCCGGCCAACAACATCAGGACCAGAAGCGAGCAGAGCGAGAATATAGGAAGCTTTTTCATAGGGCTATCTGAGTGCTATGGAATTTCGAGGAGCATGGGGGCGGAGGGTGTGCCGTGGCTCTCGCCGTCGAAGTAGATCCACTGCGGGAAGGTCTCGATGAGGTGGCGTCGTTTGCTGTAGACTCTGAAGGCCACGGACTGCTGCTCCATCTCGTCGGGTTCGACGAAGTCGCCGGCGATGCGGATGCGCATTACGCTGTGGCCGCGCATCTCAAACATCTGACCTATACCGCGCACTTCACCACCCACGAAGGCGGCTACGACATCGTCGTCGGCTAAGGGCTCACCATGAATGCGGACATTGGCATAGACGACGGTCTCGTGCGGATAGTCATCCTCGGGCAGGGCCCAGCGGTTGATGACATTGACGATGCAGGTGTCGATCTTATTGTAGTCTGTCACGGCTATGGCGATAGCCTCGGTAGTGCCGGGGCTGACGGCCAGGAGCGTGTCGGCCGAGACGAAAGTGGCTATCTCCGGGTCACTGCTCATCCAGTACACCGAGTTGTTGCTCAGCTGCTCGGGCGAGAACAAAGGTTGTATCACGCACGAATCACCTACCATAAGCGTAACCTCATGAGTCTCAAGCGTCATCGTGTAGGGCACGATGGCTGGGTCCATATCGAAGAGGTCGGCACATGACGTTGCACCCACCATGAGAGCGATGAGCAACGTGCAATGAACTATGTATGATGAAAGATGTTTGCGCATATTTCAACTTTGAACTTTCAATCTCTATTCTCTAATCCCTAAACTCTCAACCCTAAACTCTCACCCTAAACTCTCACCCTAAACTCTCAACTCTCAACCCTCAACCCTCAACCCTAATCCCTGGCTCCCTTCACCGTAACTGTGTTGGAGGGCTTGCTCTGGCGCCCGTCGCGGAAGATAATCTTTACGTAGTAGTCGGCCTCGACGCCCGGGCGCTGGAGATAGTCGGTGTGGGTGGAGGTGTCGCGCTTGACGGATGTCAGGAACTTGAACTCCTGTTGGCCTTTAGCCTTACGATAGATGGCATAGTAGCAGTCGGCCTCGGTAGGTATGCCGCCTGTCTCCCACGCCAGGCGTGTCTCGCCCGAACGCTTGTCGTAGGTGGCCATAAGGCGCAGGTCGACATCGAGAATCTGAGGCCCGCGGAAGAGGAACGACTGCTGCAGGCTCAGTCCTGATGAGACGCCCATACGGCTGATGGTCTCGCAGGCGTAGTAGTAGCGGCGGTCCTGAACGTAAGGCGGGCGGTCCTCCATAAGGAAGCGGTGGTCGGGGCCGAGCGAGTCGGCATCGATGGTGGCGATGAGCGTCCAGGCCGTGTCGCCTTTGAGGCGCCGTAGCACACGGTGTGTCTTGGCGCTGGCTTCGGCCGATGCTAGCCACCAGATCTGAATGCGCTCTGTGTCTACATCGACGCTGTCGGCACGACAGGGCGCAGGCTGCGAGAAGTCGGGGATGGGCACGGCCACGGCTTCAGAGAGTTCGGAACCGTTGCCGCTCCAGTCTACGGCTTTGACCTTATAGTAGATGTACTTCTGATTGGCTCGCACCGAGATGGTATCTACGAAGACGGTGTCGCGCAAATCCTTGGGAGTGATGCGTGCGAATTCGTGATTGAGGGCATTGGCCTTCCATATCTCATATTCCATTATATCTTTGTCGGGCGATGGATGCCAGCGCAGGGTGACGCGCCCTGTGGGCGAGACGATGGCATTAAGTCCCTCGGGGATGGCAGGGGGCGTGACGTCGGAGATGCGGAGGGTCATAGGCAGCGATGAGCCTGCATTGCCTGCACGGTCATAGGCCGCTATGGCGAGCATGCCCGTCTGCAAGCCTGTGACGTTGACGGTGCAGACGGTGTCGGTGGTGGCGAGAGGCTGATCGATGAGCGGCATCCACTGGCCGAAGGTGAGCGTCTGGTGGTAGTAGAGCGGCAGGAAGCCTACGAAATCTTCCTCGAGCGTATCCTTATGCCATACGATGCGGGCGAGCACGAGGCTGTCGGGGCGCAGAATATCGATATGGTCGAGCACGGGAATGGAGGGCGGCACGAGGTCGGGCACGACAACGCGGTGGGGCTGGCTGGGTGCCGTGCGGTCGCCGAAAGCATCGTAGGCTCGCAGGCGATAGTCGTAGGTGCCGAGCTCAGGTACTACATCTGAAAAGTGGAAGACAGTATCGCTGAGGGTGGCATCTGACTGTGAGGCGAGGTATGGAGCATCGTTCAGCCGGTGCCATTCGCCCTGCTCGCCGTCGCGTCGCTCGATATCGAAGAGCGTATGCGTGTCGGCCGGCCAGGAGAGGATGACGTTGCGCTGTGGCACTACAGAGTCGGTGATGACAGGGTTGAAAGCTTGTGGCTCGAAGGGCTTGATGGTGACGTTCGCAGCAATGCCGGCGTGCACTTCGAGAATGCTGTCGGGCACCAGTGGGCGTACGACATAGTCATAGCTCTCGCCGGCCCGTGCCGTGCGGTCGACGTAGCGCAGGCCCATGGCCTCGGCCAGGTCGGCTCGCTGCTCGGCTATGAGCATGGCAAAGCCGTAGAGCGTCTGTTGCTCGTCGCGCAACTCCACGATGGAGCCGGGCGAGTCGGGCTCGGCGTCGGTCTCAGTGGGCTTCTTGCCGTGGCCGAAGATGAGCTGCACGGCGGCACCGGCTATGGAGTCCTCGGGCTCAAAGCGCTGCATGAACTGGTTGCGCGAGAGGGGATGCACGAAGGTGGCCAGCGTGTCGCTGCTGAAGTCGCCGCGGCGAATGCGCTCGACCATATAGCCATAGGCGTTGAGGAACTTCCAAGGCACATAGTCGTCGGGCGCCCAACGGACTACGACGCTGTCGCCGTAGCTGCGGGCCAGCACATAGATGCTGAAGGCCTGCGGCTGCCGTCGCTCATTGGCTACCGTGTCGACCTTTATGCCTTGGGCATAGAGAGCCGCTGGTAGGAGTAACCAAAGTAGGAGTAGTGCTCTCTTATAGACTGTTTCCTTGACCATCGTTGCTTTCAATGTCATATTCGGGTACGTAGTTGTAGTTCACAGACGTCGGGTAGATGTCTTGTGGCACGTAGTAGTTGTTCTTGGAATCCTTCGAGGTGCAGATGTCGAAGCTGCTGTCGGCACCTCCCTGGTTGCGGGCTGTGTGGAACGAGTTCTGTCGGTAGATCTCGAAGTTCAGTTTCTGTATGTTGCTGCCGAAGGTGGCTGGCCCGTTGTTCAGGCTGAGATTTCCGTTGCTGCCCCAGCTGTCGGCGATGATGCCTTCGGTGGTTACGGCGCGGCTGACGTCCTTCTGCAGTCGCCAAGCGAGATTGTTGGAGCGTGCCAGCAGATCCTGCGAGGGATTTACGAGCTTGCCCGTATTTGCGTAGCTGCTGTAGACCGAGGCATGATCCTTATAGTCCGGGTTGTTCTGGTAGTCGGCAAAGATCATGAGGAACACCTGGCGATAGGGGAACGAGAAGCTGTTGAGCGGACTATTGTGGCCGCCGTTGCTCAGCTTCTTGTAGCCGATGCTGTAGTTGGCATATATGCCGTCGTAGGTCTTCCATAGTTTGCTGTAGACATCTTTCGGCTTGGTCGGGTCGTAGATGTGAGCCACGGCGTAGATGGCGTCGTGCAGGGCAGCAGCCGTGCGGCAGTCTATGTTGACGTTGCGCAGCATGTAGTTCGAGAACTCGTTGTACCTCGGGTGAGCAGCGGTGTACTTGTGGTTGGCATCGCCGCTGTTGCCGAACATCATCTGCGAGCGGACGGCAGAGAACGTAGAACCTCCGTTGGATGAGAGCAGCAGGCCGTCCATGGTCGGCTGGTTGCCCAGGCGGTAAGCCGAGGCTCCGAACTTCACCGTGAGGCCGCGCAGTGGCAGACCCGTGTAGCCTTGTAGCTCTATGCCGCCAAGCATCGCCCAGTTGCCGACGTAGGCCATATAGAGGTACGGGTCGGTGCGGTAGGCTTTGTCGCTGACGACTTGTTTGTCGGTGGTCGGCGGCTGCTTCTTATAGGTGATGCCGGCGAGGTGAGTGTAGATGTTGGGACCATAGGTGCCGTCGGGATCGTTCTTCACGCTCTCGAGGAAGCTATTACGCTCAGGCCCGGGAATCCAACCAGTGCGTTCGTAGAGGCACTCGGAGAAGTCGTTGAGCGTAGTCTTCATCTTAAGCTGCTGCACGCTCATGGAGTCCTCCACGGCCTGATCTACGAGCTCGTCGATATACTGGCTGATGGCATCCTTGGCCTCGGCGCCGTCGCCGACCTCGAAGGAGGTGGTGCCGCTCATCTCAGCATCGCCCATGGTGGCGTCGGTGAGCTCGGCCTTGCGCGTGCGGTTGGCTTCTACAAGTTGGTCTATGTTCTTGAGGAATTCGTCGTAGCGTTTCTTGTAGATACGGTTGAGGCTGATACGATACTGGTTGTAGCCGTAGGTCACGGCCTTGAAGATATCATCGGAGATGGGCGCCTTGGTGCGCAGGAAGATGAAGTCGTTGTTGACCTTCACCTCCTCGAGCTCGATGCTGTAGCAGGGCGTCTCGTAGTCGCGTGTGGCATAGGCGTCGCGGTTAGGCTCCTGGCCGAGGCCCGGGCAGGCACTGTTGTCGAAAGTGAACTTAGGCGCGTTGAGGTACTTGTCGTAGTCGCCCCAGATGCAGAGGTATTTGCCCGAGGCGGCGTCGTAGATGACGGTCTTTTGCCTCGATAGCGTACCAATATACTGCGAGCTGCCAGAGCTGCCGCTGGTAGCGCCCTCATATACGACGCCCTCCAAGATCTTTGCCTCATTGCTGTCGTCGGAGTCCGCAACCTTAACAGCGCCCGGGAGCCTTCCTGTGAAATAGGACGCTTGTTGAGACTGTTGCTCTTCCTCTGCCTCAGCCTCTTGTTCCTGCAACTTAGCAAACTTTGCTGCTTGCTCTAAGAGCTTCCCGCTCGCCTCTTTGTACTCAACGACGGTGCCGTCGTCGGCAGAAGTGGAGGCCGAGGATGAACTTACGCGAGTCACAGTGGCAGTGCCTGACGTTAACCGCAGAGAGGTAGCCGAGGACGATGTCGGCCGAGTGGTTGTAGTCGTTCCTTCGGTGTCAGCAGCGGCCGTAGCAGTCGTAGTGGCTCGGGTGGCCGTAGCGGTCGTAGTGGCTCGGGTGGCAGAGGTGCGCGTGAGTACGGTGTCGGGTGTCCAAAGGACGAAGAGGTCTGGTGCGGGACCGCTGACGGTGGCTGAGCGGAGGGCCGAGGTCGTGGCTGTGGAGCCTCGGATGGCAGATGTATTAAGGGTTGACGTGTTGAGGTTGGTGGTGTTGAGGACAGAGGTGTTTGCTATAGTCCCAGTGGCCCTGATGGTTGTGGTGTTGGTCTCGGCAGTTTTGATGACCTGTGTGCTCATCATAGTTCTGTCGGGCGTTGCTACAACTTCTTTCAGCTCGGTGAGTCCACCCAATTCCAAGGCTTCCGTGAGCATTGGTTCTTTGAGCTTGGCTTCAAGTTCCTCAGAGTGGAACGGCTTGAACGTTTCTACGTCGAACATAGAGCTGTAGCCCTTGTAGTCCATGTAGTCCTCGCGCGTCGTCTCTTCGACGGTGAAGCCTGTGAGGGCATCCTTGTTGGCCTCCTGCCATGCGGCATACTGATCATCGTAGCACTGCTGGTAGAGCGCCTGCCACTTCTGGTAGTCGTCGTAGAAGCCGTGGTCCGACTGCAGGTTGTCCATCACCTTGTCGGGCGTTTCCCAACCAATCTTCTTGCGCGTGTTGCGCACTTCTAGGCGCAGGGTGATGGGCGCGTCGGGGTCGTCGAACTTATCGACATTCCAACGTGAGCGGCGCAGGGCGAAGACGGGTCGCAGGATGTCTTGGCGATAATCAGTGTGGAAGATAGCGATATCCTCCTTGAACGACGGCGGAACGTCGCTGGTGCGGAAGTAGTAGTTCTCGGTCTGATACCAGTGTTTGGCCTTGTTCTTATGGCCTGTTGATTCATCGTTGAAGAGTGGGTCTTGCCACTTGCCGTCGTAGTACTCCTGTGCCTGTCCCGAGAGTGTCAGGCGATAGAGCTTGCCTATCTCGAGCGTGCCGGAGTTGACGTTGAAGAGTTCGTGGTCCTTCGTCGAATAAGTGATTGTCTCGTCGAAGGTGGGGTTGGGCTTGCTGGCCTCGGCCTGGTTGGCGTCGTAGCATGCCAGTCGTATAGTGTCGGGCAGCAGCACGAAGCGGTAGAAGCGCGATGCCTTGTCGGCATACTTGGTCAGCTCCTCGTCGAAGTCGGCCATCTCGTAGGCACGGCTCTCGTCGAGCAGCGGCAGCACGGCGCCCATCTCCATGTTGGTGTTGAACTGCGGGTAGGTGTTGCACGAAACGGCATTCTCCTTGTTCCAGCCCTCGCTCTGGCCTTCGTAGCCTGGAGTGACGTCGCCGAAAATCTTAATGTCGTCGAGAGGATTGGCGAACTCCGGTGTGCAGACCTGTCCGGCCTTGAGCTGGACGCTGGCGCTGCCCTTGATGAGACCGCCGAGCAGGCGATAGTGTGCCTTGGCCTTGCCGAAGACCCACGTTGGATTGGGCATACCGGCCTTGAGCAGCGAGCCGAGGCCCACGTCGATGAGCGAGATCTTGCCGCGATATATCCAGAGGTCGATATCGAGGCCGAGCTCACCTTTCAGCATGGCATAGAGCTGTCCGGTGCCGTACCATCCGTTCTTTCCCGCTTCGCCTCCGCCGATGCATCGAGTGCCTTTCTTGAGTTTCTGAATCATGATGTCGCCGCCCACGATGGCTGTGGAGCGGAAGTAGATGAGACCTGCATTCAGACCTATGTCGCCGTAGAACTTGGCTCCGAACATCACGCCTCCGTTGTTGCCCTTGCCTTGGAACTCGCTGAAGGTCTTCACGCGGTTTTGATTGGCCTGTGCGTTGAGGTCGCCCTGCGAGTCGATGTTCTTCTGCTTGAGGCCCAGGTATTCGCTTATCTCATCTGGAATCTCGGGCAGGTGGTCCATGGGCAGTTCGTTGCCGAAGCAGAGGTAAGCGTCGGCATAGACGGTTGCCCACATGGCAAACTTGTCGGAGCGCTTGCCGAGGGCGAAATCTATGTATGTCATGCGGCAGCGCTCGTCCTCTTGCGGTTTGCCTACGTAGATGTGCCACTTAGCCGACTTGTAGTCGACGCTATTGTCGCGCCAGGTGATGCGGAAGTTCATGTTGATCTTGACGCCGGCGCTGAGGTGAGCGCTGCTCTCCTTGTCGGCATTCTTCTTGCTGTCGCTGTCGGTGTTCTTGTTCTTCTCGTGGTCGTCCTCGCTCTTGGCATCGAGTTCGTCGAGTCCGATATTCTTCTCCGAGACATCCTTCAGCTTGGCGAAGGCCTCAGAGCCCATAAATTCGGCGAGCTGTTCGTCCATGTCTGCCTGGCTGTCGAAGGTCACGTCAACGTCGAGGTATTTCTGCTCCTCGTTGCTGAGATAGGTGATTGTGGCGCCGGCATTGATGAGCCCCTTCTTCTTGTTCTCGCCCAGGATGGCGTGGACGTCGGCGCGGATGCGGATGGTGGAGAGGCGGTCGTTAAAAGTGTCGTAGAGCACGGTGAGTTGTCCCCCCGCAGTGATGGCGTTCTCTCCGCAGCAGCTCATGTCGAGGCCTATCATACCTCCCACCATGCCGTAGCTCTCGACGACGTTGTCGGCCGAGAAGTCAGTATCGAAATCCTTCTTGCGGCAGTTCATGTAGAAGCCGCCGCGCAGGCCCGTGATGCTTACGGGCTGAATAGCGCTGAGCGCCGATGAGTTCACAGAGATCTCGAGGAAGGCATAGGTGTAGCTGTCGTCAATCTCAACCTGGCTGGCCGAGTTGATGACGGTGCCGTCGTCGAGCGTGCGTGCGGCTGTGTTGTCCTTAATCTTATCCCACTTGCGCTCCTGCTCCTTCTTTATGACGTCGGCCGATTTCTTGGCTTCGATATAGGCTCCTGCGGCCTCGAACTTAAAGAGATCGCCAGGCATGGCAAACTTCAGTTCGCCGCGGTAGCCCTTGTGGTTGCTGTTGTCGTCCACTACGAGCTTACCCTCGAGCGTGATGCCGCCTATCTTGGCAAAGTCGGCTTTGATGTGAGCCTCATGGAACTTAGTAGTCTTGTACTTTAAGTCCTTCTTGCTCCAATCCACTTCAGCCATCACGCTCACGGTGGTGCCGAAAGCGATCTTGCCGTCGAGGAGGAGCAGGTCGCCGCCTATGTCGAGGCCCACCTGCTTGTCGTCGATATTGTCGGTGTTGAGGCTGAACTCGGTGATGTTGAAGTCGAGGCCGCCCATCTTCTTCTTTGGCGAGGCAAACGACCACTTGCCGATGTCGAAGTGCACCTTCTGGTCGTCGCTCACCATCGTGCGCGTGTCCTTATCCTTCTCGCCGCCCCATTCTTTCAGCCAGGCCTCGTACTGAGCGGCTTGGCTCTTGTCTATGCCCGACTTCCAGCGCTCGCAGTTGGCCAGGCGCATGCGGTCGAACTTGATGCCGGGTATGAAGAAGTTGAGAGCCGTGGCTGCTGCCCCATCGATATTTGATGTCAGGCTGCTGCTCAGGCTTATTTTGCCTCCGAGGCAGAGCTCTACGCGCGTGTCCTCGTTCTCGGGTTTCTCTACGAGGAAGTATGTCTGCTCTTTCTCGAAGGTGGCTTCGGCCAGGAAGAAGTCGAGGCTGAGGTCTACGTCCTGCGACGTCTTGAAAATCCATGTCTTGCCCTCGGCTTTGTCGGCACCGTCGACATAGCCGTCGTAGTTGATGCTCGCCCGCTCGCCCTCCTTGTCCTTGAGCAGAGGCACGGAGAACTTGCCTCGGAAGCCCGTATGTCCGAGCTGGCTCTGGAGGACGTTGACGTAGATCTCGTCGAGCGAGATGGCCCAGCCGCCCAGCTCGTTGGTCTCGGCCTTGAGAACATCGGCGGTGTTGAGACTGGCCTTACAGGTGAAGTCCTTGTTTTGGTCGAAATAGAGGTGATTGAGCACAAACTTGATGCGCTTCTCTTCCACCTTGACTTCAGTCTTCTCGCCCGTCTCGGCATCAGTGACCTCGCCGCCTGCCGACTCCGATTCTATGAAGTCGGGGATGGCCACGTAGAGGTCCTTCATATAGAGGCCTTGGAACTCCTCGATATCTGTTATACCGGCAGTCGTGAAGCTGTAGTCCTTAGGCAGCGAGAAGTTGAGCTCGTTGGCCTTGTTGTCGTGGTCGATAAGCACATGACCGGGCTGGAAGGAGTAGCCGGGCAGGTCCTCGCTCTGGAAGGCGTCCATCGTAGCGCTGCCTATCCAGTGGTCCCAGTCGTCAATCTCTGTGCGAACGGTAAGTATGGGCAGCTCGTCGGTAGCCTTGCCGTTGACCTCTTTCTTGAGGTCGGGGATTTCCATGTCGACGTGCAGCTGCAGGCGCCCGAACTCATCGTTGATCCACGAGACGTAGCAGCCCTCGGTAGGCTGTTTCAAGTCTTTAGGGGCTATGAAGTTGCAGGTGTAGCCGCTGTCGGGGTCTTTCACCTTGAAGTCGGCCAGCAGGCAGAGGTTGCCCGTCTCGGGCAGCAGGCGGTCGGGGCTCATGCAGAGGAACGGTGCTCCGAAGATGAGCACCTCGTTCTCTACGACATCGCTGTTCGTGACGAACTCGCCGATGAGGTTCATCGTGGCATAGGTGGGCGTGAACGTCATGTCGGCAATCTGAATGTCGACAGGCGAGTCGTTGTAGAGGTCGTCGATGCAGACGGGCAGGTGCAGGTCGTCGACCGACGCACCGCGCAGGGTGTTGAGCGAGCCTTTGCCGAACTTGTAATATGTGTAGTAGTCGGCAATATTCAGTTCTTTGGCCAGAGAGCGGGCGTTCTCGCTCGTGAGGCCCTGCAGTTGGTCGGCGTAAGGAATACTGGTGTCGGTGAGGAGGTTGTCGACGCCCCATTCCGAGAAGAGCGTCTCGATTACATCGTCTTCCGACATCTCTTCGGCTGGATAGCTCTTGGCGTTTCCGGCTACGACGACGTTTTGGTTGTTGATCTTCAGGTTCTCGAACTTCACGGCCACCATGAACTTCGTGTCGAGCGGGTTCCACTCTACGTGTCCGGTGCCCGAGAAACCCTCTTCGGGCGTGCCTTTGATGTCGTCGCCGAGGGTGAGCTCGTATTCGCCTATGGCCACGGTCTTGCCCTTTAGCTCGTCGGCCTTGAGTGTGGTGGGCGTGGTGTTTGAGATGTCTGTCTGGTCGGCACAGTTGAGCAGCGAGGGATATATGTGCTCTGTGATGGCGAAGTCCTTGACGTTGAGGTCGTCGCCAGTGTACTCTATTGATTCCTCGTTGAGGCAGTAGGGCACTACGCGCAGCACGAGGTAGTCGCCTTTCTCGACGTGGTCCTTCAGCTTCTCCCACTTGATTTCGTCGCTGTTGGTGGTGACGCGCTGCTTGTAGAAAGGCGTGCCTTGGAGCGCCTGCTCCATGTCGGCATTGTTCTTGCCGTTGAAGAGCTGGACTTCATACTCAAACTTCAGCGACTCGGGCTTGAGGCCTTCGCCTCCCACATGCCATACGTCGCGCCACTCCACCTTGAGGTCGTCGTTGATGAAGATCTTGCGGGCGGCGCCCTCGTAGAACGTTGGCGACGTTATGGTGGGGTTACGGAATTTGTAGAGCGAGTCGGCGCGCAGACTGTCCTTGGCCGAGGAACGCCCCCACAGCACCATATAGTCTTCGTCCTTACCGTCGGTGCCTTGCTCGTCGGCCGTGGGCAGCTCGTCGGGCGAGAGGTCGGTTATGCGGAACAGCTTGATCTCGCTCTTGCCGCTGTTCGTGAAGGCCATGAAGTTGAGCGAGCCTTGAGTGTTGTTGGCTTTGGCCACGACCTGCGCCACGTAAGTGGCTTCGCTGTTCATCCGCTTGAGGTAGGCCGCGGGGATATCGCATTGCGCAATCGCCAGGCCCGGTTTCTCATAGATGACGGCCCCGTAGTCCATGGCTTCCATCGGCGACTGCCCGGGCATGACCTCCTTCACGGTGAAGGTGTAGTCGATGTTGGCAGGTGCCAGGCCGCAGTTGTTGTAAGGGACGGTCCAGATGAACCGTGGCATCTGCGACGAGACGTAGGACATCGAGAGCGACTGCACGTCGTCGCCGAAGTCGCCGCTGAGGGCCGACGGTATGCCTACGACGGGGTATGTGAAGCTGGGCGCTTCGGCCAGATAACATATGCGGAAGGTGCAATGTCCGTTGAGCGGGTTGCTCAGGGGATAGGGCGACGTCAGCGTCGGGTCCCATTTGTAGGCCATCAGGCAAGCTTCATAAGTGCCCTCGGGCAGCAGACCGTCCTTGGCCTCGCCGGTGACGGAGATGTCGGACATCGCAAGATGGTTGAACATCGTCTTCATCTCCACCATATTCAGCACTTTCGTTTCGCCCGGAGCTATCGAGAAAGGTTGGTTGGGCTGGCGGGCCGGCGGCGTGATCACGCGGAGGTCGGTCGTGGGCGTCACCTGATTCAGTTGCATGCCCATGAACACGTTCTGTGTCTGGTCTGTATTGTTCTGGAGCGAGAGCGTGAAGTAGCGACCAGGGTTGTCAAGATATCCTCCCAGGTGAGGGGGCAGGACGTACTGCACAGGCATCACGGTGACCGTGACGGCCTCCTGCGCCAGCGTCACCAGACTGCCGACGAAAGCTATGATGAGAAGAAGATGATATCTAAGTAGCTTCATTGTGCTGTATATCTTTTCGTATTTCGTTTTACTCTGTCACTCGCCCGGTAATGAGGGCTTGTGCGTCCGGTTGCGTGAGCCGATTCATCCGGTTGTGTGAGCCGATTCATCCGGTTGTGTGAGCCGATTCATCCGGTCGTGTGAGCCGATTCGACCGGTTGCGTGAGCCGATTCATCTGGTCGTATCTGGCTGTGCGACCTAACGTCTGGCTCGCTTGCCCCATTGCACATCCAGGCCTTTCTTGCCTTGCTCAGCCTGCCGCTTCAGTGCGAAGAGGCTGAAGGTGTAGGTGTAGTTGAGCCCGACGGAGATTTCCGTGTCGTCGAGCCCCGACTCTCGGCGCGTGATGTTTACGTCGCCATACTTGCTGATGCCGGCCATGAGACCGAAGACGTGCACCTTGTTCAGCGTGTAGCCCACGGAGATGTCGCCTCCGAGCGAGAGGCTCTTCATCTTATATCGTATCTCGTTGTAGCAGAGCGACAGGGTGAGGGCTGCGGTGAGGTTCTTCTCGTTGAGGAAGGCGCGCGAGGTGGTCAGCGACGCTATATCGCTGGTGTAGCGGCTCTGGTAGCCGTCGGAGCGCTGGTGGCTGAAGCTCGTGGTGAAATCCATATCCCAGGGCACCACTCCTATATTGTACGAGAGGCCTGCGGCGTAGGTCGTCACGTCGCTCTCGCCCGTAGCGAAGCGGTTGAGGTCCTCGTTGCGAGTCATGTTCGTCGAGAGCGAGACGGTGTGCGTCAGCTTGTCGGTATAGGTGGAATACGAGGGCATGAAATACACGCTGTGCATGATGCGGTTGACGCGCGTAGTGTCGTTGACGCGTGCGGTGCCGTCGGCCTGCGTCTGGCGGTAGCCGTTGTAGCCTGCGTTTATGCCTATGTGTTTGCCTATGCGCGTAGAGGCATTGGCGTTGTAGACCAGACCTCTTGTGGTGTAAAGTTGCTTGTTGGTGAGGTTGTCTTCCTGCCCCGAGAAACTTGCCGAGAGCGAGAGGCGGCGGAAGAGTATGGTGCCTACGTTGATGCCGAGGCTATGATAGTTGTTTGACAGGTAGTAGGTGCCCAACGATGTGTAGTCGGGTTGAATCATTCGGTAGAAGAGCTGCGCGTTGAAGCCCTTCAGCGAGAGGTTGGCGCTGATGTCGCCGGCGAAGCGTGCCATGGACGTGTTGCGCGCCGTGAACACTTTGTCGAAGCGCTCCAGCCTGGAATCTTCGACGCGGTTGGAGGTCTTGTCGGCTGTGAAGACCGAGGTCGACGCGTTGGCTGTGAACGAGAGGAAACGTTTGACGCTGACGGCACCGCGCAGGCCCACTACGAGGTTGTCCTGGGGCTGCAGCACTTCGTGCCATCCGGGGTCGAGTGATTTCTGCTGGTCGTAGGCCCGCAGGAGGTAAAGGTCGATGTAGTTGCGCGTGCTGCCATAGCCCACCTTGAAGCCCCAGGCCATACGCTTGTACTGCGGCGTGCGGGCCAGCGGGTCGGTGGGGTCGTCGTTGACGGCCTTGCGCAGGCGGCCGTAGAACATTCCTGCGCGCAGGCGGTCGCCCTGGTATTCAAGTCCTACGCCATTGAACGGCATAGTCATGACGTACGAGCTGAAGGGCATCGTGCTCTGTCCGAAATAGAGCTGCCAGTTTTTGTAGCGAGGACTTACGTTGAACGAGAGGTGGGGGTAGTTGAAGTCGAGGTTGTCGTTGGAGTAGTAGAACGAGAAGGGCATCGAGAAACCATAGACCGACACGTTGAGGTTGGCATAAATGGTGTTGCTCAGCGGCGAGGCATAGCCCATGCTTCCGGTGGAATGGTAGTAGGTATTGCGCGTGCCTACTGCGCCCGTGATAATCAGCGGGTCGCTCTTAGCTATCTGCGAGATGTCCTGTGCCGACGATGGCAACAATGGAATCGTCAGCAGGAGCGGCATCAAGGCAAAAAACAAATTCCTTCGCATAGCTTGAATTCCTCCGGAAGTAGAAAGTTTGTAGGTAGAAGCGCAGAAAGAGGAGTGAGGCAGGAAAAACGCGCGAGGGGGAACGACTGTCCCCGTTTCCGCTTACTTCAGGGAGGACGCGTCGGCCTCCCTCGCGCGTACATTAATTATATATAAGAATTAGAAAATAAGAAAATAAGAAAGGCTAAACAGACATGGGCTCCCGCCCTTCTTATTTTCTACATTTCTTAATTTCTTATTTTACAAGCACCTTCTTGCCGCCCACGATGTAGAGGCCTTTCTGAGTGCGCTCCACTCGCTGGCCGGCGAGATTGTAGATGGCATCGGCATCGACTGTCGGCGAGGCTTTGGTTGCCGTGATGGCCGTGACGGCCGGTCCGCTCAGCTGCAGTGGCGCTTTCATCGAGCCGGCAATCTCTGCGAAGCGTATGCTCTCGTTGCCGTCGATGAAGAGCGGGCTGAACTCGCCGGTCTGATGGTCGTAGAGGCGCAGCGAGATTTGTTCGCCGCCCTGGGCGTGAGCCACGATGAACCAGCGCCCTTTCTGCAGCGTGCCCTTGCCGCGGCATTCGTCGCCTACGAAGGCTCCGATGGTGAAGCGTGAGGCATCGGCCAGCACGTCGGAGCTGGCGATAATACCCATGTTCGTGGGATAGCTGCCGACTTCATACTGCCAGATGCTCTGTGCCTTGATACCGCTGCCGCCCGTGTTGCCGTTGATGATAGCAGAGGTGTACTCCTCGCTGTCGAAACACATGACGGGGTCGAACGTGATCTGCAGATTGCTCTCGCTGCTCTTGTAGAGGAAGCCCTCGTGCTCTCCTATCTCGAGCACCGAGCTCCAGCCTTCGCCGTCGGTGTAGGTGGCCATGCCGTCGAGCGTCTTCACGATGTCGCCATCGAAGACTTCCGACATTATATCGTCGGTGGTGGTGGCGCGTGGCAGCACGTTGCCGAGCCAGGTCCAGCCGCGGGTAGTCGCAACGCTGGTTTCTTCGTAGAGCCATGTGTCGTCGTTGACGTCGAAGATGAGGTCTGTGGCAGCGGCTGTCTTCACCTTGTAGCCTGTGGTGGCTACAAGGTCGGTGAGGTCGCCGAAGAGACCATACGATTCGTCGTTGTAGACGAGCTGCGTCTTGCTGCGGGCTTCGATGAAGTTCTCGCCGGCCTGCTTGAGGATGTCCTCTGTGGTGTAGGCATATGGCGTTCCAATCCAGTTCCAGCCTGCGCCGAGCTTCACCTTATCCTGCACGCGCACTTCGAACTCGCCTTCGATGATATAGTCGGGGTCGTCGCCGTACGCATAGCTCAGCTGATAGGTGTAAGGCGTGAAGCCTATAATCGTCTTGCCGTCGTCACCGATGACCCAGAGTCCTGCCAGTGCCTCGCCGATGGTTTCGTAACCGGAGATGAAGCGCAGCTGCGAGAAGTCGAAGTCGGCATCGGCGGGCTCCACGGTGAACATGTCGGCCGTGAGCTGGAACTTAGTGTCGCGCACGATGGTCAGGGCACCGGCATTGAGCTCGATGCTCTCGACTCTTTTCTTCACGGTGATTGTATAGACGACGCTGAAGCCGCCGTCCTCGGTGGTCACGGTGAGCGTGGTAGTGCCAGCCTTCAATGCCTCTACGCCGCTGCCGTTGTCGATGGAGCCGAGGATAGTGGCGTCGCCGGCTGTCAGCGTGACGTTCTTGTTCGAGGCGTTCTCGGGATGGATGACGTACTGCGGGTAGAAAGTGTCGCCAACGTACATCGTGATGTCCGTGCTTTCCTCGCCGGCAGTGATGCCTGTGACGTCGATGACCTGCTCAGTGACGTTGACCGTAGCCGTGCCTCTGAGCCCATTGCTGTTGCCGCTGAAGAATATAGCCATGAGCGTGCCGGTGCCTACGGCTGTACCCGTTACGCTCAGTTTATCTCCGTCGACAGTGAAGGGGACAATGGTTGTCTCGCTCCTGGCTTGGAATTCCCATCGCGTCTCTTGTCCTTCAGCCATCTGGCTGTGGTTCTTCGGCAAAAGGTTCGCGCTGAATGATGCGTTATTGCCTACGGTCACTTCAATCGGGTTGGGGCTAATCTCCACTCCGGTGACGGGAGCAAAGTTGAAGGTCAGCGGGTTAGATGGCGTGCCGACAGTGTTCTCTTGGCTGAGGTCAATATCGGAGTAGTTGCCAATGATGTACTCAGTACTATTGGAGTCGTACATGCGGAACTCCACTTCAGAACCGCTGATGTCCTCGCAGTCGACACGAACGGTGAAGACGTACTTGGTGTCGGTGACAGGGTCTGCTTTACCCACGCCTCGCAGTACGCCGTCGACGTACGCGCCGATGGCATATCTGACATAAGTGTCAGCGTGGTAATTGCCGGTGATGCTGTTGCCGTCGATATCAAGGACATCAATATGGAATACCGATGACGGCTGATAGCCCCAGTCGCTGTCGGCCTGGTACTGAGCGCGTGCTCCTATGCTCCCGACAAATAGCAGGAGCGCCATTGTTAAGAGAGAAATAATCTGTTTCATAGGCAAATGATTTATTGAATGAACGGAATAAGGTAAAGAAAGATTTGCTTGATCTCTGTCGCAAATATAGTAATTATTAAGATAAATGAATGCATTGTTTAGGATTTTTTAAAACAAAAGTTGCAATATGAGCTTTTGACTATGTTTTTCTTAATTATTTAGTCAAATTTAACAAACCGCTCTACGCTTTGTCTTCAGGGGGCTGCTTCGCAGCCACAGAGAGCACAGAGGAGGCAGAGGGCACAGAGGGGAACAGCCGATGGCCGTAATGACTAATGATGGATTCAGGACGATTTTTGAAAAGTTTTTCAAAAAAGGGTTCATCTTACATTGTAAGTGATTGATATTCAATAGAGGCATCTTTTAGCGCTGGTCAGAACGTCAGCAGCAAGGCGCGGTGCGCTTCGCAGCGGTGAGTGGTAAGGTGCGGCTGAGTCATTCATGAAGGGCAAGAATGCGATTGGGCGGCCTACAATGTTTATCGATTGTGTAAGGGGACTAAAATAAGGCTCCGCTGATTATCAGACGTTTGCAATGTAAGATGAACCCTTTTTTGAAAAACTTTTCAAATTAGGGAGTTCTCGAGGAGTTTTTGGATGGTAGTCAAAGACTCTATGGAGAGTGCGACAAGGCCTCTATAGAGGGGTTGGCAGAGACTCTATAGAGGGTATGGTGAAAGTGTTGGGGGTATTGGCTGAATGTGTTGGAATGATTGACCGGAAGTGTTAAGGGTTTAGGCAGGTACGATAAGGCGCATGGCTCGATACGATAGGGCGCATGGCTCGATACGATAGGGCGCATAGCTCGATGCGATAGGGCGAATGGCTCGATACGATAGGGCGTGTAGGCTGATGCAACCGGTTGTCTTTGCCGATTCAAGCGGTTGAATATGCCAATGCAGCCGGTTGTGTTGGCCGATGCAGCCGGTTGTGTTGGCCGTTGATGGTCGGGGAGGAGGGCAATGGAGTGGGGGGCTGGCTCGGCGGTGGAGAGCTCGGCGGACGGACTGCCGAGAACTGAACCCAGGGCAGGATGAGGGGATGTGGGGGAGGAGAGGAACTCAGCAGGAAAGAACCTCGGCAGGAGAGAACCTCGGCAGGGGAGAACCTCGGCAGGGGAGGCCACCGGGTGGGTTAACGGCCACCGGCGGCATCCTGCCTCATTAACCTTATTCGGTTACTTTGTCAGTTTAAGGTTTAAAGTGCCAATGAACCGTGCGTTCTTGCCCATCTGGTTGTCGACGACGGTGCGTCCGTCGAGGTTCTGGAGCACTTCGGGGTGACGGAAGTAGGTGTGGGAGTGACCGCCGATGACGATGTCGATGTTGCGCGTCGACTCAATGAGTTCTTCGTCGCTGACGCCAGCCACCTGCCATCCGAGATGCGAGATGCAGACAACGAGGTCGCAGTGCTCCTTCGTCCGGAGGTAATCGGCAATGGGTTGCACGGTGGCAATGGGGTCGCTGAAGCGCACGCCCTCGCAGGTGTGGGCGGCTACGAGGCCCTCGAGCTGCGGCGAGACCGCCGTGATGCCAATCTTCAGCCCGGCCCGGCGCACAATGGTGTAGGGTTGCACGAGTCCTTCCACAGGCGTGCCCGTGAAATCATAGTTGCAGCATACGATGGGGAAGTCGGCTTGGCGGAAGAGGCGCGCCATATTGTCGAGCCCGAAGTCGAATTCGTGGTTGCCTATCGTGGCGGCGTCATAGCGCATGATGTTCATCAGTCCCACTTCTACTTCACCGTGGTAAAGGCTATAGTAGGCTGAGCCTTGCGAGAAATCGCCGGCATCTACGAGGAGCAGGTCGGGGTAGGTCTGTCGGAGGTCATTGATGAGTGCCACGCGCCGCAGGTAGCCTCCCTTATTGGCATTGGCAGTGTCGGCGAGCAGGGGGCTGAGTGGCTCAATGCACGAGTGTGTGTCGTTGGTGTGAACGAGCATCAGCGTCCGCTGCCTTTTCTGCCCCCTGGCGGCGGGCGAGATTTGTATCTCGTGCTCGGAGCGCTCTTCCTTGGGTTCTTTGCGGGCTATGGCGTCCATCTGCTCCTGGGTGGCCCCTTGCACGACGATGCGACCTTCAATTTCTGCCGTGGCTTTCAGGCCTTTGCTGTCGAGCAGTCGCAGCTGATTCATGAGCGTCTCGCGCACGGGCTCCTCGGTGACGATGCGCTCGGTGGAGCGCTTCAGGGCGTAGAGCTTGTCGTTGCCATCGGCCAGATAGTCGAGAGTGGCGATGGTGTAGACCTTGTCGTCCTCGATAGGCTTGCCCCCGAGCGTGGCGCTGATGAGCTTGCCGTCGGGGGTGATGACGAGGCGTGCGGCGCTGCTGATGCCCTCGCCGCGGACCGCAGCTATGTCGTGCATCAGCGCTTCGACGTCAGAGCCCTTCAGCTTTAGTATCGTAAAGAAATTCTCGAAGGGTGAGATGGCGAGAATGTCGCCACGGCGCACCGTGCCTTCGGGCATGGCTGCGCGCAAGCCGCCCATATTGCAGATGCCCAGGTCGGGCTTGTAGCCCAGTCGCTCGCCTGCGGCCACGAGGGCGTCGGCCACGAAGTTGCTCAGGAGGCTTTCGGGGCGCCGGGCGTCCATATACTTGGCGCTCTGCCCTATGTAGGGCATGCGCAGGCTGTCAACTCCTGCGCGATATTTTTGGATGAAGGCTTCAGCTTCAGCCGAGGGCTTGGCGTCGAGGGCCTTGGTGACTTCTATGCGGTGCGGATTAACGCTTTGGAGTGTGTAGGTGCCGCTCTTGCATGCTCCGAGCAGAGCTGCCGCGGCAAGGATGATGATTGTTGATTGTAGTTTTTTCATGCAGTATGGTTTTAACTTCCTAAGACCTAATTTATTGTAGCTTCACCTTGAGCTCTGCGCCATCGTAGTCCACAATCTGTCCGCCGGCAATGGGCTGGTCGCCGCGCGACGAGTGTTCCGTGACCTTGACTACGCGGAACTTACGCCGTGCCAGCATCCCGGGGAAGCTGCCGCGGCGGGGAGCGATGGTCAGTGTCTGGCTGGCATCGTCCCAGGTGAAGGCGATTTCAGAGAAGAGTCCGCGTTCGTAGTTGTAGCCGTCGCCCTCGTCCTCGTAGAGGATGAAGCGGCCGTCGGCGCCGGGATATACGCGCACTTCCAGATTGTCCCAGGCCTGTTGCGAGCTGTGCTGAACATCGGGGCCGAAGGGGATAATGCTGCCGGCACGGACGTAGACGGGCATCTCGTTGATGGGCGTGGGGCGCTGAATGGTGCGGCCGCCTTCGTAGATGTGGTTGGTGAAGAAATCGTACCATTTCACGGCCGTGTGCTTAGCCGCCTGGCGGCCAGCGCCTCGCTCGTTTTTCGGGGCGGGACTGACGTCGGGCAGGTAGACGCTGACGGGCGCTGCAGCCTTGGCCACGTCGGGGTAGATGGCATGGCCGTGGCGCTGGTCTTCGCGCCAGGTGTAGAGCGGCTCGGTGACGGGGCGCACGAGCAGCTGGCGGCCGAACATATATTCATTGGTAAGGTTGATGGCCGTCTGGTCCTTGGGGAAGTCCATGACGAGGGCGCGCATCATCGAGCCGGAGCGCTGCACGCAGTCGCCCGCCGTGGCGTAGATGTAGGGCAGCAGGCGGTAGCGCAGTCGCACGGCTTCGACCTGTGCGTCGTAGGCCCAGTCGCCTTTCTGTCCGAAGTGGTAGAGCTCGGTGGGCATGGGCGATGAGCCGTGGTTGCGCATAAGTGGCATGAAGGTGCCCCATTGCATCCAGCGTGTGTGCAGCTCCTGCAGGGCCGGGTTCTTGGGGTCGTTGGCGTAGTCCCAGTAGAAGAAGCCTCCGATGTCGGTGTTCCAGAATGGTATGCCGCAGAGCGTGTAGCTCAGGCCTGCCGGCACTTGGCTCCTCATCGTCTGCCAGTTGGCTTGTATATCGCCGCTCCACGAGAAGGTGCCGTAGTGCTGCAGGCCGAAGGCTCCGCTGCGGGTCATCTGCACGGAGCGTTTGCCGCGGTAGCCCTTGTTCTTCTTAATCTTCTTGGCTTCGGCCGCGCGCTGGTGCTCATAGATGCCACGGTTGGTCACGAGCGGGAAGGCATTCTTCACCGAGCGCCACGAACCGTCGTGCGTCATCACTTCGTCGTCGCCTTCGCGCTCGAAGTGGTCGGGCTCGGTGCTGTCGGTCCACCAGGCGTCGAAGCCCATGGCGTAGAGGTGCGAGAGATAACGCCAGTAGATTTCGCGCGCCTTGGGGTTGAAGGCGTCGTAGGGCAGCACGCCACGCTGCCGGGGCCAAGTGTCGAAGGGCAGCAGCGCGCCTATCTTCTTGAGTTCGCGGTAGGGTTCTGTCCAGGGCCCGAAGTTTGCCCAGATGGAGATCATCAGGTGGGCATTGTTCTTGTGGACGTAGTCCACCATCTCCTGCGGGCTCTTCAGGCGTGGCTGCAGGCCCTTGGCCTTGTACTCCTCGGCCAGGGGCTTGAGGTCGTCGGGCAGGTATTTGGCCCATCGCTCGTCGCCTACCTTATTTATATAGTAAGGGTTCATGAAGCTCATGGCGTTCCAGTTGGAGTCGCAGCCCCAGTACTGCCAGTCCTGCACTATGCCGTCGAGGGGTATGCCGAGTTCGCGGTATTTGTCGAGCACGGCGGCCAGCTCGTCGCTCGTCTTGTAGCGCTCGCGGCACTGCCAGTGGCCCATGGCCCATAGGGGGAACATGGTGGCCTGGCCGGTGAGCTGGCGAATACAGTCGATGAGGCCGTCCTGCGTGCCATCTTTGTAGAAGAAATAGTAGTCGACCATCATGGCTACCTCAGAGCGGAACGTTGTGCGCTCGGGCGTATCGTCGAAGAATGAGCGCCCCGGGTTGTCCCAGAAGAGGCCGTAGCCCTTCTGGCTCGAGAAATATGGTATGGGTGTGTAGGTGTTGGTGTTCCAGAACTTTATGCTTTTGCCGCGTTTGTTCATCTTCTCCTCGGCAATCTGTCCGAAACCGAAGATGGCTTCGTCCTTGCCGAGGCGCCACGTCTGGCTCACCTCGTACTTGCCGGCGTCGGTGCCCTCGGCACGACGGTTGAAGGTGGCGGGCTCGGTCTCGGTCAGCAGCACTTCACCCTCGGGCGTGGCGAAGCTGACGCGCCCCTCGCCGTCGATGGTCACCTTCAGCCCCTCTTGCACCTTGGCCTGGGGCTGCATGATGACTGAGTAACTCGTCTTGGCGGGCTGGGCCGCCCCGAGGTACTTAGTCACGCGCACGATATTCTCGCTGTAGTACAGCACTTTTACGGTCTGCTCGCCTACAGTGCGGCTTACCACGGTTTCTTGGTTAGCTTTTGCAGCAAACATGCTCACGCCTATTGCCAGGAGGAGCATAGTGCATAGTAGTCTGAATTTATTCATGATTTTAAGTATAAGTGTTAGGTTTCATGTGTCACAGCCCCCTCCGACTCCCCGAAAGGGGGAGAGAATGGAAGTAGCAGGAGTATTCGTCATTCGCCATTTGTCATTTGCCACTCGCCATTTGTCACTCGCCATTCCGGCCGATGGGGCGGGGGAGTGGGCCGTCCATGGCAAACACCGGGCCGTCCTTGCAGACGCACACGTTGCCTTCAGTGGTGGCTTCCACGCAGCAAAGGCAGGCTCCCAGCCCGCACGCCATCATATTCTCGAACGAAGCCTCGCAGTACAAGCCGAGCTCGCGGCACTGCTGCGCCACAGCCATCATCATGGGCTTGGGACCGCAGGTGTAAACGGTGGGGCGCGCATGGCTGAGGGCTGAATCGTCGGAAGACGGGCCAGCCTGAGAGTGGGGCTGTGGGTTGTCAGTCACCAATTCAGACCATACGCTATGTTGCGTTACGAAACCACGTTCGCCGGCAGAGCCATCTTCTGTGGTCACGTGCACAGGCCCGAACTGCCGGAAGAGGTCCAGCTGCATGAGATCTTTGGCCGAACGTGCCCCGAGCACGAACGCAGGCTTATGTCCGCGCGCCACCAGTTCCTCGCCCAGTGCCAGCAACGGTGCTGTGCCTACGCCTCCGCCCACGAGCAGGCTGCTCTGTGGCTCCGTGCCGGCAGCCACAGGCTCGGGCAGCGTGAAGCCGTTGCCAAGGGGTAGCACCACGTTCACCGTGGCGCCGGGTGTCAGTGATGCCAATCGGCGTGTGCCGTCGCCTATGGCGTGCACCAGCAGCCACAGCTCGTTTGTCTGGCGCACCACGCGGTTTATGCTTATCGGGCGGCGAAGGAAGGTTGTGGGCGAGCCGTCGACGCGCACCTCCACGAACTGCCCCGGGCGCATCTCAGGCAGCGCGCCCTGAGGGTCGGTGAGTCGTAGCACTACATAGCCTTCATTTAATCTCTCAATGCTCCTCAGCTCGAGGTCCAGAATGTATTTCGTCATAATTACTTATGGTTTTGATCGCGAAATTAGGCTTATTTCATCATTAGTTGTCGCAAAGATAGAAACAATTCTCGAATTATTAGCCAGTAGCAGCAAAGAATTAAGTTTTCTTTAGGCGAAAGGCGGTATTATTTGATATCTGACGCCACTTTTTCGAGTGTAACACGTCCGGCCATGCCGATGAAGATGGTTCTCTCATTTCCTGAGCATGATGGGCATGATAGGATGAAAATGAAGCGAAAAGATTCGAACGGGCAAAAAAAACGTGTGGCAAAGCAAGATTTTTCTCGTTTCATTTTTCTCGTTTCATTTTTATGCTTACCTTTGCGCCCGCTTTCGGCATGGGTCGCTGTCAGGATGCAGAGTTCCCTGTTATGCCCATGCTCGACCGACAACAACAATTTAAACCCATTCAGAACAATGGCTGATTTAATCAAAATTGCTGAAGAAGCATTTGCTACGGGCAAGACCTATCCTAAGTTCAAGGCTGGCGACACCGTGACCGTGGCTTACAAAATTGTCGAGGGTAACAAGGAGCGCATCCAGCTCTACCGCGGCGTAGTAATCAAGATTAGCGGACATCAGGACCAGAAGCGGTTCACCGTCCGCAAGATGAGCGGCACCGTTGGCGTGGAGCGCATCTTCCCCATCTCAAGTCCGAACATCGACAGCATCACCGTCAACAAGGTTGGTAAGGTGCGTCGTGCTAAGCTCTACTACCTCCGTGGCCTCACGGGCAAGAAGGCTCGCATCGCCGAGAAGCGCTCCGCTACTCAGGAGTAAGTTCACGTTGACACGGAGCTTAACGGACAATAAGAATTGTCGCACAAAAGCAATCAGGCCCCGATGCTCATTGAGCTCGGGGCCTGTTCGTTTGTTAGTTTGTCAACTCGTTAGTTTGTCAACTCGTTAACTTGTCCGCTCGACGCTTGCGTCGCTTCGCTTGCGAAGAACTTGTCAACTCGT
>JAFRNY010000006.1 GCA_017429945.1 Bacteroidaceae bacterium | reverse complement strand
CAGCATGTCACTCACTGACACAACGCATCTCAGAGATCTCTTCGACAAAACTATATTCAAAAATGACAAAGACCGAAGCGGTTCAAGTGAACCTAATTTATTTAATTTTTAAACTCGTACATTTTTAGTGGACACTAGTGACCCGTAAACACAATTCTCATAAATGCACACATCCTCATAGGTGAATAATATTTCATTCAGACTAACACATTCTGCAAAACAATACCGACCAAATTCTGTATGCGGACCATAGATTTGTATCTCTGATAGATAATAACAGCCTCTAAATACATTTGTGTCAGCTTCTCTATACGTTTATGAGAAAGCGAACGATTATTTTTTCAAGAAAACATTTTTTATTTTTCACCGTCACCGTCACTTTTGCTTGTAACTCCCGAAAGATAAACACGTTAAGGGCAGTGTAGGTGAAATTTCACCTACACTGTTTTTCATACTTAAACGGGCATATCGGCCTAAACACCCAGGAATGTTAAGCTATACCCTCGGTTGAATTGAAGTAAAACAAGTTGTTTTACTTCAATTCAACTGGTCAAAATGCGAGTGAAGGTGAATATTCACCTTCACTGCACATAAGACGTTATAGCTCAGTTCATTGCAAGAAAAAGTGACGGTGACAGTGAAATTCAACTTTTCTTTTGAAAAAATATCTACACCATTCCTATATTATTGTTGGCACAGCAGCGTGATGAGGACATTTGCGCATGCTTTATCTTATAAAAGCCCTATAAAATAGGCCGAAACAGCTAAAATAGCATTAAAAACAGCCTCTGTAGTGTATTTTTTCCTGATATTCTTTTTTATCTCGTACATTATGCTTACCTTTGCAACCGCAAAACGGAAACGTTGAGCAAAAACGGTGCGTTAGTTCAGTCTGGTTAGAATACATGCCTGTCACGCATGGGGTCACGAGTTCGAGCCTCGTACGCACCGCAAAGCCTCCCTTATTCGGGGAGGCTTTTTAGTTTCTTGGATTGCGAAAACGTATGAAATGCGAAAAGATGCGAAAACATTTATTTGTGATATTATATTTTCGCGGGGAGAACGCTAGACTATTTTCCTAAGCGCTTTGCAGGCCAGCCGTAGTCCTGATACATCGACGCTGCGATGCTGTGGCGACGGACATATTCAGAGAGGACGTCGGCTCTCAACTGCTCGCGACGCTCTGCATCGCTATTGATGGCTTGGAATGCATCGAACCTGTCGCCGAAGATTTTCTTGGCCGAAGGGAGGTAGGACGCTCCGTCGGTCACACGGTCAAAGGCCGTGACCTCGTAGCCGGTGTCGGTCTGACGTATGTGCATCAAGCCTGGGTGGCTGCCTCCAGAGACGCACTTCAGCGTGTCGCCCACAAGGTTGTAGTTGAACACCCAGAAGTCGCCCCAAACCAAGATGTCGTCGCCCTGACGCTCATCCACGCCAACTATGCTATGCAGAGGTACACAATGGTCGCCCGGAGAATAATTACTTCCGATAGAGTCGACGAGATAGCGATCTATGGCTGGGAAATAATTCGTCTCACGATTGCCTGCGAGCACCACCTGGCTGTTGACATACTGCTTGTCGAGCACGATAATGGATAAGGGGCGGGTGGTGAACGACTGCTTCTCGCCGGTTGAAACGTCATAGCTGTAGAGCAGCGAATCGCCGCGTGCCTCTACCTTCAAGGGGCGGATCTCGGTCTCGATATCTGTCTCGGGCTGCACGATGGCAATCACGAACTGATGGTCGAAATCTATAGCAGTAGGTTGGCCGTCGGCACCCATAAGCGTAGCCATACCGAAGAGGCTGTCGAACTCTTCGCGTGATGTGATTTTCGGATTCTCAGGTATGGCCTGATCATTCTTGAAGAAATAGTTTTTGGCTACCTCGAAAGGGATCTCTGCGTCGGACGCCGAGCTGTCGACGGTAGCTGCCTGCCGGCCTGTGCATGCGGTCAGGGCCAGCATGGCGAATATCATTACTACGTTTTTCATTTTTGAATTGACTGTTAACGATTATTGACGTGGGCGCTGCCTCACCAGCTCAATGGCTTCCTTGCCCGTGAGGTGCTCGATGTCGAAGCGAATGACCAGCATTCGTGCGAACCCACTCTCAAGTTCTTTCTGCAGTGCCTCGTCATGATTGGGGTTGTATTTGTTGCCGAGCAGTCGGGCTGCAGCAAGCCTATCGGCCTCGTCTTCAATGATGTGGATTCGGCCGAAGGCTATCACGCTGCGATAGAAGGTGGTATATAGCTCAGGCTGAACGCTGTCCTGCTCGATGACGCAGAACGATGCTTTGTCGCACGACCTGATGGCATCCACCTTATGACCGCTCAGAGCGCTGTGGAAAAATAACGCACCGTCGGCATAGACGTAGCTGATGGGAACAGCATAGGGGTAGCCACCATCGCCCAATAGAGCCAAGGTGCCTGCGGTAGCTTTTTTGAGGATGTCGAGGCTCTCTGCATCGCTCAGTTGCTGACGCTTACGCCTCATTTCGCGGAACTCACTCATAGATGAGGGTTTCAGTTTGTGGGACCTAAATAACTACTACAGCTTGGCTACGAGAGCCTCGATGCGGGCCTTGGTCTCATCGGTCTTCTGCTCGTCGATCTTAGCTGTCACGACGCCCATATTTTCTGCCTTCCAATAGTTGCAGATATCGCGGAACTCAGCCGAAGCGCCGTCATACACACCGGGCGAGTAGGACGACACGAGCAGCGCCATTTTCTTGACCTTGGCAGGCGCATTCACACAGTACATACGCTGGATTGGAGCCTGGATCTGAGCGCAAAGGGTGAAATAATAGATAGGCGCGGCCAGCACCAGCACATCGGCCTCTGCCATGAGGGGATAGAGCTCTTGCATATCGTCCTTCTGGATGCAGGCGCCGTTGCCCTTGCCATGGCAATATTCGCAGGCGAGGCATCCGGCAATCTTCTTGTGCGAGACGTTAACGAGCGTTACGTCGTGACCAGCAGCCTCGGCTGCTTTTTTGTACTCTTCCGCCATCCAGACGGTGTTGCCTTTAGCCCTCGGTGAGGCCTGCAGAATCAGAATGTTGTGTTTCATAATAGCTTAAAGTTTAGTTAATTAAAAGTTTTATTATCAATGATTTATTGAACGGAGCACTGCTGCCACCTCTTCGGGACTGGTGAGGGCGCTGCCGTCGGGGAGGCGGCAGGAGCAAGAGCCGTGGATCTCAGTGGCTCCGGTGAGGTCAAGTATGCGGCGTGCGTTGGTGCTGTTGACGCCACCACCGGGAAGTATGGTGATGCGTCCTGCTGCTTGACTTACGAGGCGTGAGATCTGGGGTATGCCAGCTTCGGCTGTTGCGGCTCCGCCAGAGGTGAGCACGCGGTCGCAGCCGAGACTTATTAGCTGCTCGAGGGCTTCGGTCTGGTCGGTTATACGGTCGAACGCACGGTGGAAGGTGAATGGCAGCTGAGGTGCTGCCTGGCGCAGACGGCGTGTGGCTTCGATGTCGATGGTAGCATCAGGCGTAAGTGCTCCGGCTACGATGGCTGTAGCGCCGAAAGCTGCGGCGGCGCGTATGTCGGCCTCCATAAGCTGAAGCTCGTCCTCGGTATATACGAAATCGCCCTCGCGCGGACGTATGAGAACATGAATGCGCAGCTCGGGGTAGCGAGCACGCAGTAGACATAAAGTGCCTGTGGAAGGTGTAAGACCGTCGAGCGAGAGAGCTGAGCACAACTCTATACGCTCTGCCCCACCCTCTACGGCGCGCAGGGCGCTGGCCAGACTGCCGCAGCAGACTTCAAGTATTGGAGACATTAATGGGGAATTAGAAAATTAGGAAATTAGAAAATTAGGGAATTAAAAAATTAGGGAATAAGGGATAAGGGGATAAGATAATTCTCAAAGTGTGGAGCGAGCAAGCTCGAGCGAAGGAGTTAAAGGAGTTTTAGCGGACTATCTCTATTACGAAGTCAGCCTCATCGCGGTCGGCAGGCAGCTGCAAACGCAGGCTCTTGGCGCGACGATTGTGCTCGAAGGTGATGGGAGCACCCGTGGCAAGGGCCTTTACAGAGCGCGGTTTGGCGGTTGTCCAGGGAATCTCTATTGTGGAGACAGCGGCATCAAACACGTGAAGGAAAAGGCTACGGTCGCGTTGCGTAGCTACGCCCCATGCAGCCTCGGGAATGTCGGCTGCTCGGGTTCCGTAGATACTCTTGCCATTGGCGCGCATCCAGCGCCCTATGCCCTGCAGGCGATCAAGAGCCGTGGCGGGCAGTTCGCCGTTGGGTTGCGGACCGATGTTGAGCAAGAGGTTGCTGCTCTTGGCGGCTGCACGGGCTATAAGCCGAATGAGTTCAGCTGTCGACTTGTAGTTCTGATCGGCCACTTTGTAACCCCACATGCCGTTCATGGTCTGGCACATCTCGAGGGGCAGATGACTGATTTCCTGTCCCGAGAGGCCGGCAGAGTTCTCGCCTGGGAGATCGCGCTCGAACATCTGGAAGTCCTCGCCTGTGATGGGCGTGATGTGGTGGTTGTTGCCAATGAGGCAGTTAGGCTTGAGGCTGTGGATGTAGCTGTAAAACTCAGGCATGCGCCAATCGAAGGCGGTGGAGTCTGAATCGTGGTCCCAATAGCCGTCGAACCAGAGTGCTCCGATATCGCCGTAACGCGTGAGCAGCTCGTGCACCTGGGCCTGCATGAAGCGGAAGTAGGAGTCGTAGCTGGGTGTGAGCGTGCGACCTGTGTTGTGCCCTGTGCGTCCGAGGGGGTAGTCGGGGCGCATCCAGTCGAGGATCGAATAGTAGAGGTGTAGCTTCACGCCCTGTTCGGCACAGGCATCTGAGAGCTCGCGCAGGACATCGCGACGGAAGGGAGTGGCATCGACGATGTTGTAGGAGCTCTGCCGCGTGTGGAACATCGAGAAGCCGTCGTGATGACGGCTGGTGAAGGTGATGTAGCGTGCGCCGGAATCCTTGATGGCGCGCACCCACGCCTGGGCGTCGAAGCGTATGGGATAGAAGCATGAGGCAGCCTTGGAGTACTCCTCATGGGTGAGGTTGCCGCTGTTGAGGTACCATTCGCCCTGTGCAAATTCACTATAGATGCCCCAGTGTATGAATATGCCGAAGCGGAAATCCTCGAACTGGCGACGTGCTTCGAGGTTGCTCTCAGTGGGGGTGTAGGTCTGTGCCATAGCCGAAACCAGAGCGGCAAGGCACACGAAAGAGGTAAGAAGAATGCGTTTCATGCGGGCAAAGATAATGCATTTTTGCAGACGTCCGCAAAAATGAGAGAAAAATTTAAAGAGAAAAGAGAAAAATATAAGGGCTGATAAAAAAAGTTTACGGTTCAATATTTAAAGTTCAAAGTTTATTGTATTTTTGCAGAAAGATTCACCATAAACTAAAAAACCATAGACCCAATATGGCAAAAGCTAAATGGATAGGCGGCTTCCTGGGACTGCTCTCAGGCGGTCCTATAGGTGCGCTGGCAGGCTTCGTGCTTGGCGCTTTGTTCGACAAACTGACCGACGACAACGGCCTCATAGCCGACGAGAGCGAATATGACTACAACGGCTATGGCGGCAACGGCTACTCCCGCTCTGGCGGCAGCTATGCCAACAGCGGCAGCTACTCTTCGGGCAGCAGCGACAACGTGGACTACGGCACACGCAACGGTTTTCTCTTCTCGATGCTTACGCTGGCCAGCTACATCATACGCGCCGACGGCAAGATCATGCACTCTGAGATGGAAACAATGCGCACGTTCCTGCGCCAGAACTTCGGACAGACGGCTGTGGACGAGGGTAACGCTATCATGCTAAAGCTCTTCGAGGAGCAGAAGCGCATGGAGGCGCAGAACCCGGGCTCTTACCGCCAAGTGATTATAGAGGCATGCCAGCAGCTGCGCAGGGTGCTCAACCGTCCGCAGCGCCTGCAACTGCTGCAACTGCTGGCTATGTTGGCCAAAGCCGACGGCACGGTGGCCCGCGAGGAGATAGCAGTTCTGCGCGAAGTGACCACACAGCTTGGACTCGACGAGGCTGAACTCAACTCAATGCTCAATCTTGGCACCACGACACTCGATGCCGCCTATGCCGTGCTCGAGATAGAACCCACGGCCACCGACGATGAGGTGCGCGCAGCCTACAAACGCATGGTGGTGAAGCACCACCCCGACCGCGTGGCTTCGCTCGGCGAGGACATCAAGGCCGCAGCCGAGAAGAAGATGCGCGAGATCAACGAGGCTAAAGAGCTAATTTACAAGGCTCGAGGCTTATAGCACCATGGTTTTCCCCTTCGAAATAGGGAAATCCCCATTGCTTTTTAGGCAAAACTACAATAGATGACGTCTGACTTATGCCTATCTTTGCGGTGAGTTAAGACAACAAACCATAAAAACATTACAACTATGAAGACAATGAATACACACTTCCAGAAGCTGCTGTGGATGGCAGCCATAATGCTCACCACGGCTCTCACACTCACCAGCTGCCTCGACGAGGACGATGAGATAGGCAACGCCGTAAGCGGACACTGGTTTGGCGACATGGATATGTACTACGACGGAGAGCCCGCACGAGGCTCGGAGATTGAGTTCTACACCGGATGGGGCTACGACCACGGAAAGGGCGTGCAGGTTGACTACTACTCGCGCCACGCCGTGACATCGTACTTCAAATGGCAGGTGCGCAACCGCATTCTCTACCTCACCTTCGATGATCCCGCACTCGACTGCGCCATCGTGGACTACCGCCTCTCCTACGACTATTTCAGCGGATATATTGCAGACTACTACTCCCTCGAGAACCTCACTCACTTCAACCTCCGCAACTACGACCGCTACTGGAGCAGCTACGGCTATGGCTACTACGATGATTACTACTACGACGATTACTACTACGTAAAAGCCACACGCGCTGCCACCACTGCGGCTGACTCCACCGCCACAGACTCTGTGGTTGCCAAAAAGAATGACTACCACGGCGTGCGCGGAGTGAATATGAAAAATGACAAATGACGAACGATGAATGACGAATGGCAAATGACAAATGACAAATGGCAAATGGCAAATGACAAATGGCAAATGAAAAATGGCAAATGAGGATTAAGTCATTCATACGAGTCTCTGATGAGATACGGCAGCGGTGCCCTCAGTTTGTGGGAGCCGCTGTCTTGGCAAATGTATGTAACAGCGAATACGACGCTGAACTTTGGAAAGAGATCGGGGCGTTCCTTGATGACTATCGCCAACGTTTCACGCCAGACAGCATCAAGACCATGCCACCCATCGAAGCAACACGCGAAACCTACCGCCGCTGTGGCAAAGACCCCAGCCGCTACCGACCCTCGGGCGAAGCGCTCATACGCCGCACCCTCAAGGGCCACGAGCTCTACCGCGTAAACACTCTCGTGGACCTTATCAACCTAGCTTCAATAGCCTATGGCTATAGCATCGGAGGTTTCGATGCCGACAAAATAGTAATGCCCCAAGCCACTTCGACAACCGACGAAGAGGCTGGAGGCATTGTGTTAGGTATAGGGCGCGAGGGCGAACCCTACGAAGGCATAGGACGCGGACCGCTGAACATAGCCGGACTGCCCGTCTATCGCGATGCTATCGGAGGCATAGGCACCCCCACCAGCGACCATGAGCGCACCAAACTATCGCTCGACACTACACGTCTGCTCACCATAGTCAACGGCTATGATGGGAACCGCGCCAACGTGCTCGCATGTGCAAACTTCATACAACGCCTGCTGCAACGTTATGCAGCAAGCGATGGTGGAGAGGTCCTGGAGTTTTAACTCCTCAAGGATGCCGCTCAAGAGCAGCCCGGCCTGCGATTACGCCTCAGCGTTGAAATAATCGTTGAGCTCAGCAATGGCGGAGCCTTCGGAGTTGGGCAGGTCTTTTATCAGCTTACCCTTTTCGAGCAGGAGAATGCGCGATGAGATGTCGGCCACGAACGAGAGGTTGTGGCTTGAGATGATGACAGTTGTGCCCAGACGATGATTCATGTCGGCTATCATACGTGCCACGACGATCTGCGATGAGGGGTCGAGATAGTTGAAAGGCTCATCCAACAGCAGCACCTTAGGTTCAATCATCATAGCACCGATGATTCCTATCTTCTGGCGATTACCCTCTGAGAAATCGCGCAGATACTTTTTTGTACCCAGAATCTCATCGTGCATGAGCGGGCGATAAGTCTCAAGACGCTCCGTCACCTGCTCCGGCGTGAGACCGTAGAGGCGACCGATGAAGGTGAAATACTCCTCGGGCGTATAGAAATCAATAAGAAAACGGCCGTCGATGAACGAGCCCGTGTAGCGCTTCCACGCGATATTGTCGGCCGAAGTGAACGTAGCCTTACGTCCGTCGGCAGCTCCGGTGACGTCGACACCGTCAGATAGTACACGACCGCGCGTAGCTTTAATAAGGTCGAGGATCAGACGCAGCAGCGTTGTCTTGCCGGCACCGTTGTTGCCGACCAAGCCCACAAGTTCGCCACTCTTAATCTCAAGCGAAGGAATGTCGAGGGCGACCTTGTCGCCATACACCTTCTGAAGGTCTTCAATTATAATATTCATTTCTTACCCGCGCATGCGCGACTTTTATTTAATGTATCCGTCATTCATCATTTGTCATTCATCATTTGTCATTCGTCATTCGTCATTTGTCATTTGTCATTCATCATTTGTCATTCGTCATTTGTCACTCGTCATTCACTCAGCCACCGCTCCATAATCTCGTAGCGACGGCGGAACCAAAGCGAGGCTACCCAATGAATGTAGCGCCGATGAAGCAGCAGAGCCACGAGCCCCAGGCCACCTACAACGACGTGCGACCAAGGTTGCGGGAGTAGGAAGTACGAAGCGAAATAGATTGCCATAGGCACGAACATGATGAACGAGAAGAAGTTGAGCTGCTTGTTGCCACCCTGATAGTTGAAGAACGCCGATGAGAACATATCCATGCGACTACTGTAGAGACAAGTGGCCATGAACGGAAGCACAAACACACCGCAACCGAACAACAGCGTAGCAAGCCATGTCCAGAAGTTCATGCCCATAAACACCACACAGGGCAGTATCAGCAGGGCCATGACGACGCACATGCCACACAGGAATATGAATTTGCGCCTCAAGATTCCCTCCACAGACCACGGCTTAGTCCATACGCCTGAGAAGTAGTTGGCTTCGACGCCCAGCACCCACTGCGCTACGATAATACTCGGGAAGGCTATGCCGAAGAGCAGCATGATGTTGACTCCGCCAAAGTCGTTCTGGATGGTTGAGGACTGCTGCATGTAAGTGTTGAGCAAGAACAGCACAGCCATAGCTATGACACCCATGCGCAGACGTTTGCTACGCATAATCTGCGTCCACTCGATGCTCCACACCGACACCTCACCCAGTTGGCGGGCCGATACAACCACTGGGGCGTGCTCTTCCTCGTTGTGGTTGCGCAGGCGGCAGAAATACGACTGCAGAGCATAGACGGCCAGACCGTTGACCAACAGCAGCAGGGCAGAGAACAGCAGCACGCTCCACACCACGGACGACTGCTGCACGGGGGTCGACGGATCGTCGCCTGCCAAGCCTACTACGACGAAGCAACCTATGGCCACAGCCCACGTCAGCACCAGCCACAGCATGTAGGCCGGCACAAGAGGCAACGTCCACTCATTGCCCGGTGCACGGCGCCAGCAGTTCTGGAAGACAGCGTTGACGACCGAGATGGAGTAAGCCAGCAGCAACACCAACGGAGCAGTCCACAACGGCATGAATAAGGCTGCAATGAAAGCTATGCCGCACGGCAAAATCCACTGCAGGAATCCCATGCATGTGTCGAAGAGTATGAAACGCGCCCACATGCGTTGCCCAATAGGGCGGGTGCGCAGGTAGTCGTCCATCTCTACGGGCGAGCGACGCCATAGAAGCTTGATGATTAAATCAGAGATTCCAAGGCTCACGGCCAGCGCAGGCACTATGGCCGCTAACTCGAATGGTATCGTAGCCGCAGCCAGCTGCTCGCGCAGACCGAAGAAAACGGCTACAACGAGCACTATGAAATAGAGCGTCAATATGGCACCCGCTATGAATGTGCGCCACGAAAACGACCTACGTTTCTGTGATAGCCACAGTCGGAAAAGAACTTTGAACATTGAACGTGGAACTTTGAACTTTGAACTTTGAAATCAGCCAAGCTAATTGCTAAATAGCCTATGGCTTAACGAGACACTCGTCGAGAGCTGCGGTGATGGCTTCGCGGTCGAGGTGCTGACCTATGAACACGAGTTTCTGCATTCGGTCGCCGTAGCGCTCGTCCCAGTCGCGCTCGAGGTCGGCGTGCTGAGCTTTGAAGGCAGCCAGTTCGTCGGCAGGCATTGTGGCATACCACGCACCGGCATTACGAAGCGACACCTGGCGGCCAGCCTGCTCGAAGACATAGCACGTCTCAGGCTCGTCGGCAAACCAACAGATGCCTTTGGCACGGATGATGCTCTTTGCCCACTTGCGCGCCACGAACTCGTCGAAGCGTCCGAGGTGGAAGGGGGCGCGGCGGTAGTAGACGAAGGTGCCGATGCCATATTCCTCGGCTTCGCCTTCATCGTGATGGTGGTGGTGATGATGGTTGTGGTGATGATCTTCATCGTCATCATCGTGATGATGGTGATCGTCATGATCTTCGTCTTCGTCATCATCGTGATGATGGTGATGGTGATGATCTTCTTCGTCATCATCATCTTCCTCGTCACCGTGATGGTTTTCTATCTCATCTATCCAGGCGGCAGAGGTGGCCACTTTATCGAAATCGAACATGCGGGTGTTGAGCAGGCGCTCGAGGTCGATGTCGCAATAGTCGCACTCGATAATCTCGGCCTTAGGCTGAATGGCACGGATAATCTCGCGGATACGGCCGAGCTCGTGGGCCGAAACTTCTGAGGCTTTGTTAAGAAGTATGATATTGCAGAACTCAATCTGCTGAATCACGAGGTTCTCGATGTCGTCCTCCTCGAGTCCGGGTCGCAGCAGATCGCCGCCGTTGCCGAACTCATCGCGCATGCGGAGGGCATCGACCACCGTGGCTATGCAATCCACCACGGGCAGTCCGTCGCGCACGTATTCAAGGCCCATCGTAGGAATCGAGCAGATAGTCTGTGCTATCGGTGCCGGCTCGCATATTCCGCTGGCCTCAATGACGATGTAGTCGAAGCGTTGCTGGCGGGTGATGTCGCGCAACTGCTCTATGAGGTCCATCTTAAGCGTGCAGCAGATGCAACCGTTCTGCAGGGCCACGAGGCTGTCGTCCTTCTGTCCCACTACCCCGCCCTTCTCTATGAGGTCGGCATCGATATTCACCTCGCCAATATCGTTGACTATTACGGCGAACTTAATGCCACGGCGGTTGTTTAGAATACGGTTCAGAAGAGTTGTCTTACCGCTGCCGAGATAACCCGTCAGCAGCAGGACGGGAATTGATTTTACGTTCATCGTTGTATTTAAGGTTTTACGTTTAATGCTTTATGCTTATGGAATGTGACCCTCCTCCCCGCTTCAAGGACGGAAATGAGCTATCAGCTTCAGCTCATCGCCTTCGTCGTCGAGCAGGAAGAAATGTGGGCGTCGGACGTAGCGGCCGTTGACTACTTCGTGGCTATGCACACTCAGAAGCAGGCGACCTTTCCAGTCGTGGAAGATCATGCCATGACCGTAGTTGGGAGGCGTAAGGGGCTTAGGCTCCTGCATCCACGGCCCATCGAGCGTGCCACTCTGGCTGTAGGCCACGCCCATGGTGTAGTCTTTGCCCACCCAACTGGTCCATATCATGCCCAGACGGCCTGTCTGCGTGCGGAAGAGCCAAGGCCCGTCGGTGACGCAGTTTGGTCCTGTGCCATCGTCGTTGCGGCTCCATGGCGATTCGCTGGCACGGAACATCAGCTGCGACCAGCCTATAGATCCCGAGAGGTCGTCGGTGAGGCGAATCTTCTCAATTGTGCCGTCGATGGCCTGCAACCATTCGTGGCAATAGACCATGTAGGGGTGGCCGTCGGTGTCGACCCACAGAGTGCCGTCGAGCGTAGGCTTGAAGGCCGGCAGATAGACGGGATCGGTCATCGGGCGATAGGGACCGTCGGGCTTATCGCTCACGAGCACGTGGCAGGCACGACGGGGAATGCGGCGCCCGGCTACGGAGTCGATGGTGATGGATTCGTTGGTGAAAGTGGCAAAATAGTAGTACTTGCCACGATACTGATGGAGCTCTGCGGCCCATATCTGAGGCCGGCGGCCCATCCACGAGGCTGTGTCGATCTCTACGACGTTGCGTGGGCCGTCCCAGTAGCGGAGGTCGGTGCTCGTCCAGAGCAAGCCTCCGGTGCCTGTCATATAATATTTATGTGTGGCCGAATCGGCCAGGATGCAAGGGTCGCTGAGGATGATGCTGTCGGTAGGCACATGCTCGCGGTAGCGTGGACCGCGGCGCTGGGCCCATGCGGGCATAGCAGCGATGGCAGCAAGGATGAGGATTGCAGACAAGTGTCTCATTCTGTGTAGAATTTAATTATGTTTGTGATAGCCCGTTGGCATACGGGGCAGAACTCGGGAACCTCATTGACTTTCATGCGGCACTCTTGAACCGGACGATAGACGCCTTTCGACTGATAACCGGCGCCCTCGTAGACACCCACTCGCGAAGTCACGTCCTTGCCGTCGGGCACTGTGGGAACGGGCGTTCCGGGCTTGATGAGGTCTGCCCATTTGCTATTGAAATCGTGCAGAGTTGTGAGGTTAGGTTCCCACGGCTCGGTGTCGGCGGGGTAATGCGTCTCAGGGTCGTCGCCATAGGCATACTCATCGCCGAGACCTCCGAACGAATGTCCGAACTCGTGCACAATCACTTCCAGCTTGAACCTCTTCGTGCGTGCCGAGGCCAGGTTATAGAAATTGTAGATGCCGCCCCCGCCGTACTCGGGCGTATTGGCTAGGATGATGAAGTGCTCAAAGGGTATGCCTGTCATTACGTCGTAGAGGCGCTTGATGTGGAGCGTCGTGAGATAGCGATTGCTGTAGAATGTGTCGAAACTCGAGGCCAAGGCCGTATCGAACCACAGTCCCTTGTGCGGAATCGTAACTCCATTATCGCGCGAGACGGGCATCACGGCAATAAAGTTGAAGCAGTCGATGTGTGAGCGGAAAGGCTCATGGGCAGTCAAGGCAGCGATGCTGCTGTCGCAGACGGCAAGGAAGTAGTCCATCTGGTCGGCAGCAAAGCCTTCAGCAATGAAAGCCACGTCGATCTTCTCTCGCGAGTCGCCGGCCTGGCGTATGTAGGCCCAAGGCGTTGGCGCCTCAGCGCTGCGGTCGCGGATGAGGATGTCGGCAGGATCAATGCGGTGGCGCAGGCTTGAGCTCACGCGACGGTGAGTGTCGACGAGCTGCACCACGGCGTCCACAGCCACCCGTGGCATGGGCACTACGAACGTGTTCTCGAAGGCTTTCTCCACGTGACGCGCCTCCTCGGTCTCCTGCCACTCTTGGAAGAGCGTCGAGAAGGAGTGGCGATAGAGCGTGTCGCCCGTGGCGGGGTCAATGAGCGTCAGTTGTCCGTTGCCCTCGAGGGGCAGGCGTCCGAGGTTGTGGCGCCGGCCGTACCACCCTGCCGTCTTCGACAGTTGGTCGAGAGCGATATGCTGCATACGGTTGGTGCCCGAGAAGATATAATCTATGCGAAGTGTGGAATCACAGAAATAGCGGTCGAAATCGACATCTGCGGCTTGCGCTCCCATGGTTGTCAGCGCAAAGGTGCAGGCCAGTAATCGGCGGAATGTTGGCGACATAGTATGGAAGTTCGTTTTGTTACTCTACTAATCTTTGACTCTCACTGTCAGGCTGCCGGCGCTGGTGCCTTGGAAGGCGCTCGACTGTCGCTGGCGGAGCATGCCCTCGGCTGTCGGGTCAGCGATGGTGCTGCCATCGGTGCCCGAGGGGCCGTTGGCCGAATAATGATACTCGGCCGTGAAGTTTACGGTGATATTCGGGTTGCTCAGACGCAGCGGCACGTAGAGGCTCCACTGCGGATCGGTGGGCACATAGTCGTAGACGACAACCTCCTTATGCGTCTCGGTCACCAGCGAGTCGGCGCCGTCGGCAGTGCTCACGTAGTAGTCAGCCTTCCACGAGTAAACAGCCTTGTAGATCAAGTGCCCAATCTTCTCCTGCCGTGCCGTGATTTTCACCGAGTCGCCACGCTCAGCGGGCTGTGGCGTATAGGTAAAGCCTTTCCACGTAGGCATGTAGGATTGCTGGTCTTCGTTGTCGCACGACGAAAAGATTGCGGCTACGACCGCAAGGCTTAACGCACAAATAATCAGATGTTTTTTCATTTTATGCTAAAGTTTTGTTTCAATGCTGTATAAAGACGTTGTACGGGCAAGCCCATGACGTTGTAGAACGAACCGTTGATGCTCTCCACACCTACGTAGCCTATCCACTCCTGCACGCCGTAGGAGCCAGCCTTGTCGAAGGGGCGATAGCGGCGAACATAGTGGGTGATCTCGTCGTCGGTGAGGCGGCTGAAAGTGACATCGGTACAGCACGAGAAAGCCACTTGCCGCTCACGTGTGGTCAGGCAAACGCCCGTGAAGACCTGGTGCGTATTGCCCGAAAGTTGGCGAAGCATGCGAAAGGCGTCGGCTTCGTCGGCAGGCTTTTCGAGCACCTGGCCGTTGAGCCACACGATGGTGTCGGCCGTGATGAGCAGTTCGTCGGGTTGGAGCTGCGCGACGTAGGCCTGCGCCTTCTCTTTGGCGATGTACAAAGGGATGTCGCCGCCTTGAAGTTCGGCGGGATAACCCTCGTCGATGCCAGGTAGCACGCGCACTTCAAAATCCAGGTCGAGCCCCGCCAGCAGCTCTCGTCGGCGGGGTGAATTGCTTGCAAGAATCAGTTTATAATCGGTCATCTTTTGATTACTTTCTTTATGAAGCTTTAAGCCAAGCCAGGCCTACCATCCGAAGGCCCTCTCGTCGGCCATCCATTTGCCTTGAGCCTTCAGCACCTGCTCGATGACGTCGCGGGCACAACCGTAGCCGCCACGCAGATGACTGATGTAGAGCGAAATAGCCTTTATCTCCGGAGCTGCATCGGCAGGGCACACAGGGCACCCTACACGGCGCATAATCTCATAGTCGGGGATGTCGTCGCCCATGTAAACGACCTCGTCGTCGGCGAAACCATGCTTAGCCTTCAGCCGTTCGTAGGTCTCGGTCTTCACGGAGCACGAGAGGAAAACGTCCTCGATTCCAAGCAACTGGTAGCGGCGGCGAATGGCCTCGGGGTGGGCTCCGGTGATGATAGCCACGTGCAGCCCGCTCATCTGCGCCAAGCGCAATGCATAGCCGTCCTTGATATTCACCGTGCGCACAGGTTCGCCATCGGCGCCATGCGAGATAGTCTCGGCACTGAGTACGCCATCGACGTCGAACATAAGCGCACGTATGCGTTTCAAGTCGTAGTTAATCATATTGTTGTATGCTTTTTGTCAGGAGTGAGTAAATCTGCTGAAGATCGGGCCGATCAGCCAGCATGGCCAGCTGCAGCCCTGTGACATTGGCATCGCGGCGCACGGCAGGCCCTGTCTGAGCCTCGCGTGGCGCGAGCTCGTGAAGCTTGGCCACGGTCTCGTCGACGAGCGGCAGCATTACGGAGAACGGCAGGTCGTCGGCCGAGAGTATGTCGGCCGAGAGTGTGCAACAGTGGTTGAGGAAGTTGCAGGCGAACACGGCTGCCAGATGCAGGCGCCGCCGCAGGGCTGCCGTGGACTTGTGCACGAAGGTGGCGTCGCCCGTCAGGCTCAGCGCCAGCCGTTGCAGGGCAGCCTCGTCGTCGGGCTGTGCGGCCTCAATAAAGAAATGTACGCGCGCGAAATCCACCTGCCGCTCCTTCGAGAAGGTCTGCATAGGATAGAAGACGCCGGCGCGCGCATGGCCTGCATCGGCAAACACCGATATGGGCATAGAGCCTGCGGTGTGAACCATCAGCGCCTGCTCACGTCCTTCGTGGAGATGGCAGACGACATCGGCCAGGGCCGCATCCTTAACAGCTATAATATATATGTCGGCCTCGCGCGTCACGCGACTGAGGTCGCCCCAGGTGAAGCTACAGCCTATCTTGCCGGCCAAGGTCTCTGCCGAGGCGCGGCTCTTGCTCCACACCTCCACGACCTGTGCCCCACTCTCGTTCAGCGCCGGTGCGAGGTTTGTGGCCACACGTCCGGCTCCTATTATTGCTATTCTGTACATTGCTGTTGCCTACGGCGTTCAGAACTTGTCTACGTGCACTTTGTCCCAGAGCAGTCGCTCCTCGTTGAAGGGCTTGCGCTCCATGCCTTTGTGCCCTATAGCTACGATCGACACTACGCGCAGAGGCTCGGGAATGCCGAGCAGGTAGCGCACGATGTTGTCGGCAGGTTCGCCCTCGTCGGTATAGCGCTCGCGCACCTGAATCCAGCAGGCGCCCAGCCCAAGGTCCTCGGCCTGATAGAGCAGCACAGTAGATGCCACGCTGGCATCCTCAATCCAAACGTCGCTCGCCTCGGGGTCGCCCACGACGACGACGGCCAGCGGTGCACCGGCCAGGAAATCAGCACCCTGAGCCTTGCACAAGGCCAACTTCTCGAGCATAGCCTTATCGTCGACCACGACGAAATGCCAGGCGTGCTTGCCCTTGCTCGACGGCGACATCAAGGCACTCTTGAGCAGCTGCGCCACATCTTCGGCCGCTACTTCTTCATCAGTAAACTTGCGCATTGAGCGGCGCAGGCGCATCAGTTCCGAAAAACGTTCCATATCTTTGTCTTAGCGTTAATATTCGGCTGCAAAGATAGCTATAATAATCAGAATTGAGAAGTGAAAAGTGAAAAATTAGTGAAAAGCACACTTTCTTTGAACTTTAAACTTTAAACCTATAACCATAAACCATAAACTTTCATACCTTTGCAGACATGGAAGCACAGAACCAAGAACTCGAGATGGCGCGCAACTACGCGCTCTTCACACACCGCAATATCTTCCTCACGGGCAAAGCCGGCACAGGTAAGACGACGTTTCTGCGACGGCTTCAGGCCGAGTCGAAGCGCCGCATGATTGTAGTAGCGCCCACGGGCGTTGCAGCTATCAATGCCGGCGGAGTCACGATTCACTCGTTCTTCCAGCTGGCGCCGGGCCTCTTCCTACCGGGCAAGATGGTTGCCGGCCGCGACCCCAAGAGCCGCTACACCATATCAAAACATAAGCAGAACATCCTGCGCTCACTCTCGCTCCTCGTCATCGACGAGATCTCGATGGTGCGTGCCGACCTGCTCGACGCCATCGACGACGTGCTGCGGCGCTATCAGGACCGCTCCAAACCCTTCGGCGGCGTTCAACTGCTGCTAATCGGCGACCTGCAGCAGCTGGCGCCCGTGGCCACCGAGACTGAGTGGCCGCTGCTGAAAGAAGTGTATGCCACGCCATATTTCTTTTCGTCGCTGGCACTGCAGCAGACAGATTTCGTTTACATCGAACTCAAGCACGTCTACCGTCAGCAGGACCAGACGTTCGTAGACCTGCTCAACAGCGTACGCGACGGCCGCGTGACACCGGCCACACTGCAAGCCCTGAACGCACGCTACACGCCACGCTTCAACCCGCCCGAAGGCGAGGAATGGATCACACTTACGACCCACAACCACCAGGCGGCACGCCTCAACGAGCAACGCCTTCAGGCGCTCGCCAATGCGCCACACACCTTCGAGGCGCGCATCAAGGGCGACTTCCCCGAGGGCTCCTACCCCACCGATGCCTCGCTGACCCTCAAGGTGGGCGCACAGGTGATGTTCTGCAAGAACGATCCCTCGACCGCCAAAGCCTTCTACAACGGGCGCATCGGGCGAGTAACCGAGGTGGGCAAAGACAGCGTCACTGTTGTATGCCGGCGCGAGGGCGGCAACGGCTCTCCATCAGACTACGACCGCATAGAAGTGCGACCGCTCGAATGGGCCAACACACGCTACACCACTGACCCTGCCACGGCCACCATCCACGAGGAGCAGATTGGCTCGTTCACGCAGATTCCGCTGCGTCTGGCGTGGGCTATCACTATTCACAAGAGCCAGGGACTGACTTTCGACCACGCCATCATCAATGCAGGGCGCGCATTCTCCCACGGTCAGGTCTACGTAGCACTCTCGCGCTGCCGAACACTCGAAGGCATGATCCTCGCCACGCCTATCACGCCCGACATCATCACCACCGACCCCGACGTCATCCAGTTCAATACCTATGCCGGCGAGCACACGCCCACGGCTGAGACTTTCCTGCGCGACCGCCGCACGTTTCTCGAAGACATACTCTGCGACATTTTCGATTTCCGGGCCATCTCGATGCGCCTGCGCTATTTCGAGCGTCTGGCCATGGAGCACTTCTCAGACTATTTCCCGAGCTACGCACGAGCCGTGGCAGAGGCAGCGTCGCAGACCGACAGCCAACTCTTGGCCGTAGGCATAAAGTTCCAGACGCAGATTCGCCAACTCATGGCCACCGACGGCCAAGGCACCTCACAACTACTGCGTGAGCGACTAAGGAAAGGTATGGCCTACTACGCCACCACCACAGCCAACATCATTGGCGAATTCATCGACCTCAACCTGCCGGAGATTGACAATGCCCGCACCCGCGAGCATATCACCAACGAGTACAACATACTGCGCGGAGCCTACGACGAGAAAATGGCTATCTTCACGGCCTGCCTCTCCGACTTCTCGCTCGACGCCTATTGGAACGCCAAGGCCAAGGCCGCAATGGTTGATGAACCTAAGCCCCAGCGCAAGGCCCGAACGAAGAAGGCCGCCGAGCCCAAGGCACCCACGCCCAAGAAGGCGAGCGCGAACAAAGTTGCTATCGACTACGAGCGCGTGCGCAACTCAACGCTCTACCACGCTCTGCTCGAATGGAGAAAGCAAACGGCACGCCAGCGCAAGCTGCCCGATGCTTACATCATGAGCATAAGCGCCGTCATCGGAATAAGCAACCTGCAGCCGCGCACACCCGACGAACTGCTATCGATTCCAGGCATCGGAAAGAAAACGCTGCAGGAATATGGGGCCGACCTGCTCGAGCTCGTTGCCACTCACGCCAAATAACAGCGCACACTCCTACAGCCGCACAGCCCCATGATCAAAGGCCCTGCAACCACCAAGAACGATTGAAGGTCAACTACGATAGAGGTGACGTGAGAGCAACGCCCAAGGGCTTGAAAAAACGCAACCGGTTGAATTGCCCGATACGACCGGTTGAATGAGCCGATGCAACCGGTTGAATTGGCCGATGCGACCGGTTGAATTGCCCGATGCGACCGGTTGAATTAGCCGATGCGACCGGTCGGATTAGCCGATGCGACCGGTCGGATAAAGCCATACTTCCAGAGGTTTCCGACCCGGCCAACGCATGAAATTGAAGATTGATGCAAAAAAATTGGCTCGCAACACATTGTATCTCGCAGATTTTGCGTAATTTTGCAGCCAAACCACACCGAACGAGAATTAAAACAAAGATAAATGCTAACACTAAAACTTATCAACGAAGAGACCGAACGGGTAATCCGCGGTCTCGAAAAGAAACATTTCAAAGGCGCTGCCGAAGCCGTAGCTGCCGTGCAGGCCATAGACCGTAAACGCCGCGAATCGCAGCAGCAGCTCGACCAGCTGCTCTCCGACAGCAAGAAGAAAGCAGCTGAAATCGGAGCTCTCATGAAGCAAGGCCTGCGCGACGAGGCCGACAGCGCAAAGGCTGCCGTAGCACAACTCAAGGAACGCGCCAAGGAACTCGAGGCCGCCATGGACGAGGCACAGCGCCAACTCACCGAACAGCTCTGCCAAATACCCAATATCCCTTACGACGAAGTGCCCGAAGGCGCTGCCGCTGAGGACAACCTCGTAGTGAAGAGCAACCTGCGCGAATGCCAGCCCGGCGACACCGTAGGCAACTGGACGACCAACCCCGTAGTCGAAGACGCACGTCTGCCACACTGGGAGCTGGCCAAGAAATACAACCTCATCGACTTCGACCTCGGCGTAAAGATCACCGGCGCAGGATTCCCTGTCTACATAGGTAAGGGCGCACAGCTGCAGAGAGCCCTCATCAACTTCTTCCTCGACGAGGCCCGCAAGGCTGGCTACACAGAGATTATGCCCCCGACCGTCGTCAACGCCGCCAGCGGCTATGGCACAGGACAGCTGCCCGACAAGGAAGGACAGATGTACCACGCCGAAGTCGACGACTTCTACCTCATCCCCACGGCCGAGGTGCCTGTGACCAACATCTACCGCGACGTCATCCTCGACGAGAAGGACCTGCCCATCAAGAACTGCGCCTACACACAGTGCTTCCGCCGCGAAGCAGGCTCCTATGGCAAGGACGTGCGCGGGCTCAACCGCCTGCATGAGTTCTCGAAAGTAGAGCTCGTGCGAATCGACACTCCGGAGCACAGCCGCGAGAGCCACCGCGAGATGCTCGACCATGTAGAGGGCCTGCTGCAGAAACTCGAGCTGCCCTACCGCATCCTACGCCTCTGCGGCGGCGACCAAAGCTTCACGTCGGCCATCTGCTACGACTTCGAAGTGTACTCCGAGGCACAGAAACGCTGGCTCGAAGTAAGCTCCGTCTCGAATTTCGACACATACCAGGCAAACCGCCTCAAGTGCCGCTACCGTCCCGAAGCCAGCAAGAAGCCCGAACTCTGCCATACGCTCAACGGCTCGGCACTCGCACTGCCACGCATCGTGGCCGCTCTGCTCGAGAACAACCAACACGCCGACGGCATACACATTCCCGCCGCACTGCAGCCCTACACCGGCTTCGCCGTCATCGACTGAACGGCATCGCAAACGCTGCAACAGAAGTTAACGGGACGCCATTGCCCTACAACAGCCGTCAACTTAAATACTGATAGCAAAACTATCGTCTTTAACTTCTTTAACTCCCTTAACGTCTTTAACTCCCTTTATTAGCAAGAATCCAATCATTTATAAATCTTATAAACATTCACTTACATGAACGACATTAAAGTACTGAACCACGCAGCCGACAACATCCGCATTCTGGCTGCCTCGATGGTAGAGAAAGCTAAGAGCGGTCACCCGGGCGGAGCTATGGGTGGCGCCGACTTCATCAACGTGCTCTATAGCGAATACCTCAACTATGACCCCGCCGACCCCACATGGGTAGGCCGCGACCGTTTCTTCCTCGACCCCGGCCACATGGCTCCTATGCTCTACTCGCAGCTCGCCCTCATCGGCAAGTTCTCGCTCGAAGAGCTGCAGCAGCTGCGCCAGTGGGGCTCGCCCACGCCCGGTCACCCCGAAGCTGACCCCGCACGTGGCATCGAGAACACCAGCGGCCCGCTCGGTCAAGGTCACACCTTCGGCATCGGTGCTGCCATCGCTGCCAAGTTCCTCGCAGCCCACACCGGCAACCCCACGTTCGAGAAGGAGACCATCTACATTTATATCTCCGATGGCGGCGTACAGGAAGAGATTTCGCAGGGCGCTGCCCGCATCGCCGGCACACTCGGCCTGGACAACGTAGTGATGTTCTACGACAGCAACGACATTCAGCTCTCCACCGAGACAGCTGAGGTCATGAACGAGGACACCGCCGCCAAGTACCGCGCCCTCGGATGGGAAGTGTTCTGCATCAACGGTAACGATGCCGCCGAGATCCGCAAGGCTATCGAGGCTGCCAAGGCCGTGAAGGGCAAGCCCGCACTCATCATCGGCAAGACCGTCATGGGCAAGGGCGCGCTCAAGGAGGACGGCTCCAGCTACGAGCGCAACTGCAAGACCCACGGTGCTCCCCTCGGAGGCGAGGCATACAAGAAGACTATTGCCAACCTTGGCGGCGATGCCGAGAATCCGTTCGTTATCTTCGACGACGTCAAGGAGCTCTACGCCCGTCGCGCCGAAGAGCTGAAGGCCATCGTAGCTGAGCGCAAGGCTGAAGAAGCAGCCTGGGCTGCCAAGAATCCCGAGTGCGCTGCCGCTCAGGCAGAATGGTTCAGCGGCAAGGCTCCGAAGGTGGATTGGACAAAGGTCGCACAGAAGAACGGCGACGCTACGCGCAACGCCAGTGCTGCCGTACTGGGCGTGCTGGCCGAGCAGGTGCCCAACATGATCGTGGGCAGCGCCGACCTCAGCAACTCCGACAAGACCGACGGTTTCCTCAAGAAGACACACGCCCTCAAGGCCGGTGACTTCAGCGGCGCATTCTTCCAGGCCGGCGTGGCCGAGCTGACAATGGCTTGCTGCTGCATCGGTATGGCCCTGCACGGTGGCGTCATCCCCGCCTGCGGCACATTCTTCGTCTTCTCCGACTATATGAAACCCGCCGTACGTATGGCTGCCCTCATGGAGCTGCCCGTGAAGTTCATCTGGACACACGATGCCTTCCGCGTTGGTGAGGACGGTCCTACCCACGAGCCCGTTGAGCAGGAAGCTCAGATCCGTCTGATGGAGAAACTGAAGAACCACCACGGCAAGAACTCCACACTCGTGCTGCGCCCTGCCGACGCTCAGGAAACGACCGAGGCATGGCGCCTGGCAATGGAGAATGTCGACAGCCCCACAGCCCTCATCCTCAGCCGTCAGAACATCGCCGACCTGCCCGCAGGCAACGATTACCGTCAGGCCGAGAAGGGTGCTTACATCGTGGCCGGCAGCGACGAGAATCCCGATGTCATCCTGCTCGCCAGCGGCTCTGAAGTCTCGACCCTCGTGGCCGGCGCCGAACTCCTGCGCAACGACGGCGTGAAGGTGCGCATCGTCAGTGTGCCCTCCGAAGGCCTCTTCCGCAGCCAGCCCAAGGACTACCAGCAGCAGATTCTGCCCTGCGGCGTGAAGAAGTTCGGCCTCACAGCCGGTCTGCCCGTCAACCTCGAAGGTCTCGTAGGTGCCGACGGCTGCGTCTGGGGTCTCCAGAGCTTCGGCTTCAGCGCTCCTTACAAGGTGCTCGACGAGAAGCTGGGCTTCACGGCCGAGAATGTGTACAAGCAAGTCTGTGACTTGCTCAAATGAACAATTATAAATGAAAAGTGAAAAATTGACAGCTTTTATTGATGAAGGACAATGCTATAGCTATTAAGACTCACGCATTTGCACGCCGAATGGTCAAGGCACATCAGTACATCTTGAAAAAGAAAGAGTACAATATGTCAAACCAAGTTTTTAGAAGTGGCACTGCTATAGGAGCGTTAGTCAGAGAAGCTGAATTTGCACAAAGCAAAGCAGACTTTATCAATAAGTTGTCTATCGCCTTGAAAGAGGCTAACGAGACAAGGTATTGGTTAGACCTTTTGCACTACGGAAACTATCTTGAAGATGCACTCTTCGAGTCTTTGGACAAAGATGCTAAAGAGATTATATCATTATTAGTTGCCATCATAAAGAAAGCAAAGGAAAATCAATAAGAAAAGGCTTCAATTTTTCACTTTTCATTATCCTCTATAGAACGCTTACACATTTAATTTTGAATTTTGAATTTTGAATTTTTAATTCAGTATGAACTCCGTTCATATAATCGGTCTCGCATCTGACCACGCTGGCTACCCTTTGAAACAGTTCATCAAGAAGTACCTCGAGGAGAAGGGCTACGAGTACAAGGACTTCGGCACCTATAGCGAAGCCTCTTGCGACTACAGTGACTTCGGTCACGCTTTGGGCTACGCCATCGAGGACGGCAGCGTCTATCCCGGCATCGCAGTCTGCGGTTCGGGCGAGGGCATCTCGATGACCTTGAACAAGCATCAGGGCGTGCGCGCCGGCTTGGTATGGCGCCCCGAGATTGCTCACCTCATCCGCCAGCACAACGATGCCAACGTCATCGTCTTCCCGGGCCGCTTCATAGACGAAGCCACCTGCGCCGCCTGCCTCGACGAGTTCTTCGCCACTGCTTTCGAAGGAGGGCGCCATCAAGCCCGCATCGATAAGATCCCATGCTAACCTGCTAACTTTCGCAAGCCCCGGTTGCTTTGGAAGTTAAAGTATCTAAAGTAGTTAAAGACGATTGATTAGAGTGCTGTCTCTCCTAAAGACAGTCACTTGGCTAAAGTATCGTCTTTAACTACTTTAGCTTTTAATGCTTGCAGAACTTGTAAACTTGTTAACCTGTTAATTTGTTAATCTGTTAACCTGTTAATTTGTTAATCTGTTAACCTGTTAATTTGTTAATCTGTTAACCTGTTAATTTGTTAATTTGTTAACCTGTTAACGTGTCTCCGGCCATTGGCCATAGACCTGATAGTAGTAGTAATCATAAATTTCCTCGGGCTTAACCCCAGGGAACTTATCACAAAAAATATCCGCAAGGCTCGGTGCATGCGCATCGATAGCCTTGCGAATATTCGTTAATGCCTCGTCATGATTGCCCAGCGACATCTGGGAAAAAGCCAGCATAGCATAAGCGTCGGGATGAACCTCGTCGCTCAGCTGCAGTAGCTCTGTGAGCATAGCCACGACAGTGTCGAAATAAGAATAGTCGAACAGCACGCTTGCACCCTGGTAATAAATATCCAAGGAGGCATCGGGATAGCGCTCCATGAGCGCATGGATTGCCTTCAGAGCCTCATCGAGGCTGTCGTTCTCGGCAAACACGCGCACCGCCAGCATACGCTCGTCCCACTCATTCTTCTTCTCGCCTGCCTTCACGCTCTCTGCCTTACCAAGGTATTCGAGAGCCTCGTTGACGTTGCCCAGCCGGCTGGCCGACTGCGCCACCTGCTCGAAGATAGCCGCTTTGTCCTCGCTGTCGTCGCCCGCCAGTTCTTCGGCTTGCTTTACAGCGCGGTAAGCTTGCTCTGGCTGATTGAGGTCGAGCAGCGCATAGGAATCATACATCCAGTGGTTCTCGCACGTGGGATTAGTGGTCTCCAGACGCTGGTATATCTCGTGCGCCTCTGCGCAGTTGCCTTGCTGTAGGAGGATCCACGCCTTAAGCTGCAGGGCACGTTCGTTCTCCGGCTCAATGGCTAAAGCGTACTCTACGGATTCCATTGCCTGCGTGTACTGCCCCAGATTGGAATGCGCCTCGGCGCTCCAATTCCAGGTCTCGATGCTGAATGGGTCAACGTCGAGCATCCGCCCTACGTATTTCAAAGCCACACGGTTGTTGCCCATGCCCAACTGTACGTCGGCCTGCAACTGCCATGTCTTATACCAATCCGGAGCCATATCCGCGAGCCGGTTTGCGAACACCAAGGCCCAGTCGTATTGGCTGTAGTCTATGAAGATGTATGCTGAGTCGTAGAGGAAATAATCTACGTCATCAGTCTGCGCCTCAGCACTACGGAGCAGGAGACCGGTAGCATCTTCGCAGTTATCGTCGCGCACCATCAGCTCGGCTCTGAGGAAAAGCACTTCGCGATGATTCTGGTCATCTATGGCATCGCATATCTCCAGCGCCTTATTTGGCTCATCGGCCAGCATAAACTGACGCGCCCTGAAAATCTGAGGGTCGACAGCATCGGGGTGCAGGAGCAACGCCAGGTTGATGGCCTCGTCGGCCTGTTCGTTGTCCTGAAGCACCAAGGCATAGTACTCCGCCACGTCAGTGAGGTCCTCTGCGTCCATGTAGACGTTTTGCCCCGCCGCACGTGCCTGCTCATAGCGCTCAAGGATTTTCTTGAAGCCCGGCTCCTCAAAATATTTCAGGTCGTCGTCTAAACGCATGAATGGATTCACGGAAACAAGTTAACAGGTAAACATGTTAACGAGTTAACGGCATTATTTCTTCTTAAACGTATCTTTCAGCCCTACGGTCTTATTGAAGACGAGGTGGTCGGGGGTTGAATCGGTGTCGATGTTGAAATAGCCGATACGCTGGAACTGCAGGTAGGTGAGCGCCGGCATATCGCGGACGAACTTCTCGACGTAGCAATTCGTGAGCACGTGCAGCGAGTCGGGGTTCATCATCTGCTTCATGGCATCGATGGCCGAAAGACCTTCGCCCTGCAGGCGTGCCAGCTCGTCGCGCGGGTTCTCCACCTGCCAAAGGCGCTCGTACATGCGCACCTCAGCCTGCAGGCAGTGGTCGCAGCTGAGCCAATGCAGCGTCTTACCCTTGATCTTACGGTCGGCACCAGGCAGTCCGCTGCGCGTCTCGGGATCGTAGGTGGCATAGATGCATGTGACGTTCCCTTGCTCGTCGGTGTCGTAGGGGTGGTCGCCCTCTTCGTTACATTTAATTATATAGGCGTTCTTCAGCCTCACCTCCTTGCCAGGAGCCAGGCGCATGAACTTCTTCTCGGCCACGGGCTGGAAGTCGTCGCGCTCAATCCAGAGCTCGCGTGAGAACTCAATCGTGTGGGTTCCTTCCTCGGGCCGCTCGGGATTGTTGACGGCCTCGAGCTCCTCAACCTGCCCTTCGGGGTAGTTGGTGATGACAAGCTTCACGGGGTTCACGACAGCCGAGACGCGCGTGGCACGCTGGTTGAGGTCGTCGCGCACGGCACTCTCGAGGAGCGCAAAGTCGTTGAGCGCGTCGTAGGTCGTATAGCCAATCTTGTCGATAAAGTTGACGATACTCTCGGGCGAGTAGCCACGGCGACGGAAAGCACAGATGGTGGGCATGCGGGGATCGTCCCATCCGCTTACGAAGCCGTTCTTGACCAGCGCCAACAGGTTGCGCTTCGACATCAGCGTGTAGTTGAGGTTGAGCTTGTTGAACTCGGTCTGCCGCGGACGGTTGTCCTCGATATTGTCGGTCTCGCCGCGCCACTCTTTCATCCAAGTTACAAAGAGATCATACAAGGGCCGGTGCTCCACGAACTCAAGCGTGCACCACGAGTGGGTGACGCCTTCGAGGTAGTCGCTCTGCCCATGGGTGAAGTCATACATGGGATAGGCGTTCCATTGAGAACCAGTGCGCCAATGCGGTATGTTAAGCACACGGTAGATGAGCGGGTCGCGGAAGAGCATATTCGGGTGAGCCATATCAATCTTGGCGCGCAGCACCAGTGTTCCGGGCTCGCACTTGCCGCTGTTCATGAATTCAAACAGGCGCAGGTTCTCCTCGACGGGACGGTCGCGGAAGGGGCTGTTGGTGCCAGGCGACGTCGTGGTGCCCTTCTGCTGGGCAATGACCTCGGCGCTCTGTTCGTCGACATAGGCACGCCCCTGCTTGATAAGCCATACGGCGAAGTCCCACAGCTGCTGGAAGTAGTCTGAGGCATAGTAGATATTGGCCCACTCGAAGCCGAGCCAACGGATGTCCTTCTCGATGGCGTTGACGTATTCCGTGTCCTCCTTCTGAGGGTTGGTGTCATCAAAGCGCAGGTTGCACTTGCCGCCATACTTCTTTGCCAGCCCAAAGTCGATGGCGATGGCCTTGGCATGGCCTATGTGGAGGTAGCCGTTGGGCTCAGGCGGGAAGCGTGTCTGTATACGTCCGCCGTTCTTGCCTTCGGCCAAATCGTTAATAACCTTCTGCTCGATGAAGCTCACGCTTTTCTTCTCCTGAGCTTCGTTGTTGATATTCTCTGCCATATCTTTAGATGCTTAATTCTTTCATTCGTGACTGATACTGGGCTATATACTTACCCAGAATATCGAACTCGAGGTTCACCACCGTCCCCACCTTTATGTTGTGGAAGTTGGTGACTTCGAAGGTATAAGGGATGATGCACACGGCGAAGGTGTTCTTCGTCGGGCGGCACACAGTCAGCGAGACACCATTGACGCTCACCGACCCCTTGTCGACGGTGAAGTAGCCACGACTGACCATCTCGGGGTCGACGTCGTACTCGAACGTAAACTCGTAGCTGCCCTCCTGATCCTCGACGCGGATGCAGCGAGCCGTCTGGTCGACATGGCCCTGCACGATGTGGCCGTCGAGGCGGCCGCCCATCATCATTGACCGTTCTACATTGACCTCGTCGCCAACCTTCAGGAGCCCAAGGTTAGAACGTTCCAGCGTCTCGCGCATGGCCGTCACTGTGTAGGTGTCGCCTTCGATGCGCACCACGGTGAGGCATACGCCGTTGTGAGCTATGCTCTGGTCTATCTTCAACTCTTCTGTAAACGGGCAGCGCAGCGTGAAATGAATGTTGTCCTGCTCGTGTTCTATGGCCACAACGACGGCCGTGCATTCTACTATTCCTGAGAACATAAATAGGGTTTTTATTGTTAACGTGTGCAAAGATACAACAAAAAAGTCGTCTGACCGCACATTTATTCAAAAAAAACACTTTATCTTTGCTCCCGATATGAAAATCGAACTGAAGAGACAGTTTTATGCCTGGCTGCTGTTGGCGGTTTTTGTGCCGACAATGGTGGCTGCAGCTCTTCATATTCACCCCTCAACCGTCGCCATTGCCGACGAGTGCAGTGCCTGCGTCCACCATCAGCCTCACGCCGGTCACCTTCTTAGCGCCAGCACCAGCGCCCACGACTGTGTGCTCTGCCAGTTACTGGGGTCCTCATTCATCATAGCCTCAACGTCGTTGTTGGCTATTCTCTTGCCGTGCGCCCGCCAAGTGCAGCCCTTCTTTGCCGAGCAACTGCCTTCGTCGTGCGCCCTGGCCCACGGCTCGCGCGCCCCTCCTGTGTGGAATAGATAAACAGCACATTTTCTTTTATTTATTCGCAACACAACAAACACAAATTCTTTATGAAATCAACATACTCCTTGTTGATGCTCTTGTGCGTATGCACCAGTGCGTCAGCTCAGTCGCAACCCGACTCTGCCGACATATATTTCAACCACCTCAACCTGAACGAAGTAGTCGTGTCAAGCCCAGTAGGGCAAATCAAGCGCAAGCAGTCGGCTACGCCCATCTCAGTAGTCACGCAGAAAGCGCTGCGCCAAGAGTCGTCAACCAATATCATAGACGCCATATCGCGGCAGCCGGGCATGGCACAAGTGACCACCGGCAGCGGTATCTCTAAGCCCGTAATCCGCGGTCTGGGCTACAACCGACTCGTAACCATAGCCGACGGCGTGCGCCAGGAAGGCCAGCAATGGGGCGACGAGCACGGAATAGAACTCGATGGCCAAAGCGTAGGGCAGGTAGAGATACTCAAAGGACCGGCCTCGCTCATGTACGGCTCCGATGCCATGGCCGGCGTGGTCATCTTCCAGCCTCAGGCCGTAGAGACCGAGGGCACGATGGCCGCCGACGCCTCCACCGAATATCAGACCAACAGCGGCCTCATCGACTACTCCCTGCGCTTCGGCGGCAACAAGCACGGCTTCGTCTGGAACACCCGCTTCAGCGACAAGTACGCGCATGCGTATAAGAATAAGTACGACGGCTACGTCCCCAGCTCGCAGTTCCGCGAGCGGGCTGCCAGCGCCATGCTCGGCCTGAACAAAGACTGGGGATTCTCGCACCTCACCCTGAGCTATTTCCATCTTAACCCCAGCATCGTCGAGGGCGAGCGCGACCCCGAAACGGGTGAACTCGAGAGTTCCGTTTCGAACCTCAAGACCTACGCCAAAACACTCCCCTACCAGCAGATTCGCCACTACAAAGCCGTCCTCGACAACTCCTTTGCCCTCAACAGCGGTCTCATCAAAGCCACCATCGGTTACCAGCTCAACCGCCGCCAGGAATTCGAAGACGAGCACCACCATCACCATGGTCACGAAGACGCCGACGAAGATCACGACCATGACGCCGGCGAAGATCACGACCACGACGAATCCACCTCCCACGGGGCTGCGTCCGACGGTTTCCCCGTCGGAACCCACGACGAATCCCACGCCCACGACGCCTCCTCCTCCGCAGCCCTCGATTTCCTCCTCCACACCCTCACCTACGATGCCCGCTACGTCCACACTGCCCTCGACACTTGGAAGCTCACAGCCGGCATCGGAGGCATGTACCAGCGCTCGCAAAACCGTGGCGAAGAATACCTCATCCCAGCCTACGACCTCTTCGACTTCGGCATTTACGCCACGGCGAGCAAGAATCTGCGCCATTGGACCTTCAGCGGCGGACTGCGTTTCGACAACCGCCACCTCAACAGCCACAGCCTCACCGACGATGACGGCGACGCTCTCTTCAGCAGCTTCACGCGCGACCTCTCGGCCCTCTCGGCATCGCTCGGCGCCGTATATCACATCAATAAGAACGTTAACCTCCGCGCCAACATTGCCCGCGGCTTCCGTGCCCCCAACCTGAGCGAGCTCGGCTCCAACGGCCTTCACCATGGCACCCTCCGCTACGAGATAGGCAACCACAACCTCAAGGCCGAACACAGCCTGCAGGCCGACCTGGGCGCCGACTACTCCGGCCGCTATCTCTCGCTCGAGGCCGCCCTCTTCATCAACCGCATCAGCAACTACATCTTCGCCCAAGCCTTGAGCGCCGACGCTGCACAGGCTATGGGTCTTGAAGCGCTGACCGACAGCTACCGTTACTTCAGCTACACGCAGGGCGACGCATTGCTCAAGGGCTTCGAGGCTGGCTTCGACCTACACCCGATCCACCAACTGCACATCGGCTCCACATTCTCATACGTCGATGCCCGCCAACTCCACCAAGGTCTTGACACACGCTACCTACCACTCACCCCGCCGGCACGACTCACGGGCGAAGTGAAATGGGAATTCATCCACAACGGCGACCACCACAGTTCAGAGCCCCACCACGCCGTAGGCCACAGCGGCCGCCACGCCATCGACCACATTCTGGACAACCTCTACCTCAGCCTCGGCGTGCAGCACTACTTCCGCCAGAACCACTACTACCGCGCCTACGGCACCGAGACGGCCACGCCGGCCTACACGCTGCTCAACCTCTCGCTCGGCACAGACATCCTTCTGCGCGGAAGCCACAAGCTCTGTGAGCTCTACGTCATAGCTGACAACCTGCTCAACAGCGCCTACCAGAGCCACCTCAGCCGCCTGAAGTATGCCGACATCAACAGCGTCACCGGCCGCCAGGGCATCTTCAATCCCGGGCGCAACGTCACCGTCAAGGCCATCTTCCCCATACGTCTGTAGCCTCGTCAACTAACACATTTCTCCTAATACGCCCAGCGCCAGGCAAAATAAAAGCGCCATGCTGCAATCCCAAAGCAGTCTGGCGCTTTTATGCATACGACGAGTGAACAAATAATCGATGCTGACACGGAAATTCTTTGTCTCTTTTGCTTATTTTTCCCTTTTTCCTTAATTTTTCTCTTTTCTCTTGTTATCCTTTACCTAAAAATCGCTATCTTTGTCGGCAGAAAATCACTTTACCCGACAGAAATGCACATCGTAATAGCCGGAAACATAGGAAGCGGCAAGACTACGCTGACGAATATGCTGGCACAGCACTATGGCTGGAAGGCGCAGTTCGAAGCCGTAGACTACAACCCTTATCTCGAAGACTACTACAAGGACATCCCACGATGGTCCTTCAACCTCGAAGTGTACTTCCTCAAACAGCGCTTCCGCGACCTGCTGGAACTGGCCAAGAGCACAGAGACCATCATTCAGGACCGCAGCATCTACGAGGGCGTGTACGTCTTCACGACCAACAACCACCGCATGGGCAACCTCTCCGACCGCGATTTCGAGACCTACATGGAGCTCTTCGAGCAGATGACCGACATCCTGCGCTACCCCGACCTGATGATCTACCTCCGTGCCTCCGTACCGCATCTCGTGGCCAACATCCAGAAGCGCGGGCGCGACTACGAGCAGTCCATGCCCATCGACTACCTGCGCAACCTCAACCATCTCTACGAGGACTTCGTCTACGAGAAATATCGCGGGCGAATGCTTGCCATCGACGTCGACAACCTCGACTTTCAGCACCGCAGCGAAGACTTCGCACACATCATCGACCGCATCGACACCACTCTCTTCGGGCTATTCCCGGAAGGAGAGGGAATATGAAATATCAAACGACCATCTACCACAAGCCATAAACCATAATACATCCAATCCCTAATCCATATTCCAAAACCATGCACATCGCCATAGCCGGAAACATAGGTAGCGGAAAGACTACCCTCACCAAGCTCCTTGCGGCCCACTACGGCTGGACAGCCCGCTTCGAGCCCGTCGACTTCAACCCCTATCTCGACGACTTCTACAAAGATATGAGCCGCTGGTCGTTCAACCTGCAGATCTACTTCCTCAACAAGCGCTTCAAGGACGTCGTGGAGATAGCCAAGAGCACCGACACCGTAATCCAGGACCGCACCATCTTCGAGGACGCCCGCATCTTCGCTCCCAACCTCCATGCGCAGGGCTACATGAGCGACCGCGACTTCGACAACTACACCGACCTCTTCGACCTTATGATGTCGCTCGTGAAGTTGCCCGACCTGATGATCTACATCCGCTCCAGCATTCCCACGCTCATAGCGCAGATTCAGAAGCGCGGACGCGACTTCGAGCAGAGCATCCGCATCGACTACCTCCAGGGTCTTAGCGAGCGCTACGAGGAGTGGATAGCGGACTACAAAGGCAAGCTCATCATCGTCGATGGCGACAACTGCAAGTTCGGCGACGACCCGCAGGCGCTGCAACAGGTCACAGACCTCATCGATGCCGAGCTCTACGGTCTCTTCAGCTGAACTGTTCCCCACAGACTTCTTACCCGCACCCCTCAGCGTCATCTATTTTCCACGACTAAAAGCCCCGGAAAACGATCGCCATTCGCTTCGCTCATTTCACCCCTGTCTGTATTCTTGACACCCTTTCTTCAAGTGTGAAGCGACCAAGGTCGAGCGCAGGTTTATGACATCTGCTATATCATTGCTGAAAAAGGGGGCCCTGAATTAGGGCCCCCTCTAATAATTCGTAGAATTCGTAGTTCTTAAGAAAAGGCGATAATATAGCCATTGGCACAAACCCCTGCCTGTATTCAGTCGGTCCTCTGGGGCTTATTTCAAGCATTGTGCCATCTGCTATTCATTGCCTTTGTTATTAGAACGCATCAATTCTTCTCGTTTTCTGTCAGGATTATGCCGCCGCGAACCTTCTCTTCCTTGCGCAAGCCCGAGCGTATCTCAATGTTTATGCCGTCGGAGAGGCCTGTGGTTACTGCGCGACGCTCATAGACCTGTGGCGTTGCTTTCTCATCCTTGACCACATAGACGAAAGTGCTGTCGCCACTGAACTCAATGGCAGCCTCCGGAATAGTGAGCACCTTGTCGGCCTTCTCGAGCACGATGTCGGCCGTGGCACTATATCCGCTGCGGATGAAGCGCGAGGTGGCGCCGAGGCTGTCGGTTGGCACGTTCACGGCCGCCTTAATCTCAAACTGGTTGGCGCCGCCCGTCGTGGCAGCCGCTTTCGGGCTTATGTACTCCAGCGCTGCCGAGAAGCGCACATCCTGCAGAGCACCAATCGTTATCTGCATGGGCATACCTACGGAGAGGCGCCCCACTTCCGTCTCGTCGATATTGCCACGGAAGATGAGGTTGCTCATGTCGGCCACTGAAGCAATGGTTGTACCATCGTTGAATGTATTACTGAGAATCACCGAGTTACCGACCTTCACCGGCACATCGAGAATGATGCCGCTGATGGTGGAACGCACGAGGGTATTCGACGACGAAGCATTGGATGCCGAGACGCCGTCGCGCGTCAGTTCCAACTGCTCCTGCGCCACCTTGGCCTCCTCGCGTGCCTGGTTGTAAGCCTGGCGCACTTTCTCGTACTCGTTGGCCGAGATGAGCCCTTTGTCGAAAAGCGTCTTTTGGCGCTCATGGTCGGTCTTGGCCTGCTCGAGGTTTAGGCGCGAGAGGCGCACGCGGCTTTGGGCTGATGCCAGCTGATTCATGTCGGGGATTACCTTCAGCTTGGCAATCACTTCGCCAGCCTCCACGTGCTGTCCGGCCTCTTTCAGCAACTCTGTGATGATGCCCGAGATCTGCGGCTTCACGGCTACCTCGTCGCGCGGCTCAATCTTTCCGGTGACGATGGTCGTCTTGCGGATGTCAAGGACGGCGGGCGTCAGCGTTTCGTAGCGCACGGGCTTTGGGCGCGAGTTGAGATAAAGGAACACGAACGTGCCTAAGAAAAGCAGAGCCACGAGGGCCACCAGTGTGTAAGTGAAAAATCGTTTCATCTTATAGTTTTGTATTGTTTTTTTAATCCTAAATCACTCCTCGCGCATAGCATCGACGGGCTTTATCGCCATGGCACGCGCGGCAGGGGCCAGGCCGGCAAGCACTCCGAGGGCTGCCAGGAGGGCGGCAGCGCCAATGGCCGTCCAGAACGTCACTTGGAAGTGAGCTTTCAGCAGGCCGTCCTCGGTCATGCCCAGCTCGAGCATCTGCAGCACGATTACCGCAAAAAGTATTCCGCTGATGCCGGCCACGGCCGTGAGCAGTATGCTCTCAGAGATGATTTGCGTGAGAATCGTGCGGGGCGTGGCGCCTATGGCACGGCGTATGCCGATCTCCGTGGTACGCTCCTTGACGGTCACCATCATGATGTTCGACACGCCTATGGCGCCTGCCAGCAATGTGCCTATGCCCACGAGCCATATCAGAAGGTCGACGCCCGAGAAGAGGTTGTCCATCATGCCGAAGAGCACCTCGGTGTTGAACACCATGACGGCTTTCTCGTCCGTTGGGTCGACGTCGTGTGCACGGGCTATGACCTCGCGAATGCGCGGAGTGATGTCGCTGATAGCAGTGCCGCGGCGGGCGGTGATGGCAATGAGGTCGATGCGGTCGCCCATGTTGAACGCCTGCTGCATCAGCGAGAGGGGTATCACTACGGCCTCGTCTGCCGACCCGTTGATGTTCATATTGCCTGCGGCATAGTTTACGCCCACGACCGAGTAGTAGGCCGAATCCAGGCGCACCAGCTGCCCGCAGGGGTCGCCGCCGCCAGGGAAGAGCGTCTTATAGACCTTCTTGCCCAGCACGCACACCTTGCGCTGCTGTGCAATATCCATCGCGTTGATGAAGCGGCCGTAGTAGATTTTAGGGGCTTCAACATCGGCATAGTCGGGCAGCTGACCCTTGACGCTGCAGCTGAACTTATGGTCGCCATTGACGGCTTGCACGCCCCAGCGCGAAGCCAGCGGCGAGATCACCTCGAGCTGCGGCACCTGCGCCCGCAGACGCTCTATGTCGCCTGTGGCAAGCGTCCATTGGCGTCCCTTGCGGAATCCGTGGTAAGGCTTCGTCGTAGGCTGCTCCCAGATGATGGCCGCATTCGTTGCGAAGCCCTCGAAGTTGTTGGTCAGCAATTCCTTCATGCCCGCTCCGCCGCCGATGAGAGCCACGAGCATGAACACGCCCCAGAACACACCGAAGCCGGTGAGGAACGAGCGCGCCTTGTTGCGAAGCAGCGTCTCGAGCAGCTCGTGGTATGCGTCGATGTCTATTCTCATTCCGCTCTCAATGCTTCGATGGGACGTATGCGGGCTGCCTTCATGGCCGGAACGAGCCCGGCTATGGTGCCTGCGATGATTAACACTACGGTCACAGCCACGCACGTGCCGAGACTGACGGTCGGATTCACGAACATCGTCGTCGTGAACAGTCCCGTCTCAATAGGCTTTGAGCCCAACGTGGCGTCCATATATAGGTTGGCAAGGACGCCCAAGAGCATCCCTATATACCCGAAAAAGCCCGTGACGACGACGCTCTCAGTGATGATGATTCGCAGAATCGACAGCGGCGAGGCACCGATGGCCTTGCGGATGCCAAATTCACGAGTGCGCTCACGCACGGTGATGAGCATGATGTTCGACACGCCCACGATGCCGCTGAGCAGCGTGAACAGGCCGATAATCCAAAGTGCCGTCCGTATGATCTTCGTGCCCTTGGCCATCTGCATAGCCTGCGTGAAGCGGTTCCACACCCAGATGGCCTCCTCGTCGTCGGGGGCGGCACGGTGGTTACGGTTTATAGTTGCACGGTAGCGCTCCTCGAAGGCTTCGTTGTCGGCCTCGGTATCAAGTCCATGAAAAGTGAAATTGATGCGGCCGACGTCGTTACCTCTGTTATAAATCGTCTGCAATGTCGTGAACGGCACAATGGCCTCGGTGCTCATGCGACTCTTATCTTCCTGCTCCAGGCCCACTACCGTGAAGGCTATATCGCCCACCTTCACCATCTTGCCTATCAGCCGTTGCGGAGCGTTAGGCAAGAGCTCGCGGGCCTGATTCTCCGGCATCACCACCACCTTGCGGCGGTCGCGTATATCGATATCGTTGATGAATCGTCCGGCTGCCAGCTTGCGCTTGTTGATCTCGAAGTCCATGGGATAGACGCCGCGCAGGCTGCTGCTGACGTAGTTCTCGCCGTAGGTTACGGTGCCTCCAGGTTCGTAGAGTATGGCGCCAGCCTTGTCGACGTTCTTAGTGAAACGAGTCTGCGTCGTCACAAGGTCATTGTCCTCGAGCGAGATATTGCGACCTTCCTGAAGGCCCTCGTGAGCCTTCGAGGTCATACCGCCGAACACCATCATCGAATTGTCCACCCAACGATCGTTGTTCTCGAGCTGAGCATTGAGCAGTCCGTTGCCGGCACCGAGCAGGACGATAAGCATGAAGATGCCCCACGCCACGGCAAAGCCCGTGAGCGAGGTACGCAGCTTGTTGCGCTGTGCCGTCTGCCATATCTCGTGAAATAGCTCAATCATTATTCATTAGTCATTAGTCACGGCCCCCTCCGACTCCCCCAAAGGGGGAGGGAATGGAGGTTAGGTATTCATCATTCGTCATTCGTCATTTGTCATTTGT
>JAFRNY010000045.1 GCA_017429945.1 Bacteroidaceae bacterium | reverse complement strand
CCCGCGGAGAAACGCGGGGAACGGTAAACGGGGGGGCCTTCTTGGTGGTATTAACTTTCCCCCTAGAGAGGGAGCGGGGAGGGGGGTCCGGGGGCCGCGCGGGGAGGGCGGGGAACGGAAAATTAGACGATGATGTCTTCGACATCGGTGACGCAGTCGGCCCATCCGCTCATGATGACGGCGGGCGAGTGGGTGGTGAGGATGACTTGAGCGTGGGGATTGAGGTCGGTGATGAGCTCGAGCAGTCGCTGCTGCCACTCAATGTGGAGGCTTATCTCGGGCTCGTCCATGAGGAGTACGTAGGACTGGCGGTCTTCTACGAGCACGGTGAGAAGAATGATGAGCATCTGCTTCTCGCCCGACGAGAGGAGGTATGGCGGAATGCGCTCTCCGAGGTGGTGGAAGAAGATTTCGTTGCTACCGCGGTCGATTTTCTTGCCTGTGGCTTCGAAGAGCTCGTCTACGAGGTCTTGGAAATGGCTCTTCTCGGCAGCTATCTCGGAGGCCTTGGCCTGTGCCTCTGGGTCGGCGGCGGTGAAGAGCGCGACGATACGGTTGGACTGGTTGACCTGATAGTCGAGGAAGCGTCGCTGCAGCTGATAGAGCTGCCAGTCGAGCTCGGTGGTGAGCCGTGCTTCCATGACTTTGTTGAGTATGTCGGCGCTGACGAGCGGACGATCTACACCACGGATGACATCGAAGCGGACGCTGTCGGCCTCCTCGGGTGAGAACGTGAGGTGGACGCCGAGGCTGTTGTAGTCGCGCTCGAGCTCTTCCTTGCCCTGTGTGAGGCGGCGTATGGTCTTGCGGAGAATTGTGCTCTTACCGACACCGTTTATGCCACTGAGGACGTTGACCCCCGGTCGGAGGTCCCAAACGATGTGGCGCGTGCCTCTCCAGAGGGAGTCTATCTCAATACGTTTAATGTAGTTGGCGGTCATGGGAGAAATGAAAAGTGAAAAGTGAAAAGTGAAAAATCGAGATTAGAGGAAAGGGAAGGAGAGAAAAATTAGTTTCTGGCTGTAAAGATAATGAAAAATTGAAAGGTGAAATGCTAAAGTTGAAAGTTTTTCATTCCAACAACGCATTATTATGCTTTCTTCTCTTTCATTAATCACTTTTTATGTACATTTGCACACAAAATCAAGCATCATTACGACCCATGGATTATATTTTCGAGACGACGATGGAGGTGCGCGACTACGAGTGCGACATCGAAGGCATCGTCAACAATGCCAACTATCTTCATTATGCCGAGCACACGCGCCACCTGTTTCTGCGCTCCATCGGCGTCAGTTTCGCCCAGCTGCACGAGCAGGGGCAGGACGCTGTGGTGGCGCGCATGAAGCTGGACTTCAAGACTCCTCTGCGGTGCGACGACCGCTTCGTCTCGCGTCTGGCGCTGACGAAGGAGGGCGTGAAATACGTGTTCCATCAGGAGATTTACCGCGAGTCGGACATGGCCCTGTGCTTCCGGGGCGACATCACCCTCGTCTGCCTCATCAATGGTCAGCTGGCCCGCACGTCGGCTTATAACGACGCCTTCAAGCAGTTCGTGAAGGCTTAGAGAATTTCTCTTCAATCGTCTGGAAGACGACGAAGAGCGCAGGCACAAAGAGGATGAGGGCGATGGTGCCCACGAGCATTCCGCCCACGGTGCCTACGCCGAGCGAGATATTGCCGTTGGCGCCGGCGCCGGTGGCAAACATCATCGGCAGCAGGCCGAAAATCATCGTCAGCGACGTCATCAGGATCGGGCGCAGGCGCACCTTGGCCGCCGAGAGCGCTGCCTGCGCAGTCGTCATGCCTGCCTGCCGGCGCTCCGAGGCATACTCTGTTAGTAGTATGGCCGTCTTCGATAGCAGGCCGATGAGCATGATTACGCCCGTCTGCATATAAATATTGTTCTCGAGCCCGAACATCTGCGCGAAAAGGAACGAGCCCATCAGTCCGAAGGGCACGCTGAGGATGATGGCCAGCGGGATGAGCAGACTCTCGTATAACGCGCAGAGGATGAGGTAGATGAAGATGATGCAGATAACGAAGACGTAGACAGTGTTCTGTCCGGCCGAAGCCTCCTCACGGCTCATGCCTGCGAACTCGAAGCCGTAGCCTTCGGGCAGGATGCGCGCGGCCTCCTCACGCACGGCTTGCAAGGCCTGTCCGGAGCTATAACCTTTCTCGGGCAAGCCGCTCACCTGAATGGCGGGGAAAAGGTTGAAACGCGTGAGGTTGGCCGTGCCGAGAATGGGCTTCAGCTCGATGAAACCCGAGACGGGGGCCATGGAGCCGTCCTTCGCGCGCACATATATATTATTGAGCGACTGCTCGTCGAGGCGCGCCGTCACCTCGGCCTGCACCATCACGCGATAGAGCTTCGAGAACTTGTTCATGTTCGACGAATACGAGCCGCCGATATAACCCGAGAGGCACGCGAGCACATCGGAAGGCGAGACGCCGGCACGCTTGCAGCGCGCGGCATCGACGGTGAGACGGTACTGCGGGTAGCGGTTGTTGAACGACGTCTGCGAGCGCGAGATCTCGGGGCGAGCCTGCAGGGCAGCGATGAGGCGGTTGGTGACGGCCATGAGCGAGTCGACGCCGCGGTCCTGATGGTCCTGCACCTGCAGCTCGAAACCGTTGGTGGCTCCGTAGCCGCTAATCATAGGCTGCGTGAAGGCCATGATCTTAGCCTCGCTGATGTCGGCGACGCGACGGTTGACCTCAGCCATGACGCTCTTGAGGTCGTTGCCCTTGCCACGGCGCTCGTCCCAGTTCTTCAGCCGCAGCAGGAACATTCCGTTGTTGGAGCTCTGGCCCGCCATACGGCTGACGCCGACGCTCTTGGAGTAGGCCTTAATCTGCGGCAGGTCGACGAGGAGCTGCTCCACGCGGTCCATCATCTTGTAGGTAGCCTCCTTGGTGCTGCCGGGCTGAGTCTGCACGGTGACGTAGATGACGCCCATGTCCTCGTCGGGCACGAGGGCTGTCTTCGTGGTGCCGAGGAGATAGAAGAATGTGGCGAGGGCTGCTGCCACAAGCAGGCCCACCAGCCATTTGTTCTTCAAGAAAAACATCACGCTCGACTGATAGAGGTCCGCGATGCGCTTTGAGACATCGCCAAACCAGCGCATATACTTGCCGATGACGGTCGGGTCGCCTGCCGATGGGCCGCTGGAGTCCTTAACCTTGAAGAGGCGCGCGCACAGCGCCGGGCTCAGCGTCAGCGCATTGATCAGCGAGATGAGCACCGCCACGGCCATCGTAAGGCCAAACTGAGTGTAGAAAATACCGCTCGTGCCGCCCATGAAGCAGACGGGGATGAAGACGGCCATGAAGACCAACGTAGAGGTTATGAGGGCCTTCGTGACATCATTCATGGCTGAGAGGGTGGCCACGGAGCCTATTGCCCCTCCCTTCTCCATCTTCGTCTGCACCGCCTCGGCCACCACGATGGCATCGTCGACCACCGTGCCGATGACCAGCACGAGGGCGAACAACGTCAGCGTGTTGAGCGAGAAACCTGCGATGTAAAGGAACGCGAAGGTGCCGACGAGCGACACCACAATGGCAACAAGCGGCACCAACGTAGCTCGCCACGAGCGCAGAAAGAGCAACACTACGAGAACGACAAGAAGGGCCGCCTCGAAGAGCGTGCGCTCGACACTGTTGATGCTGGCATCGAGGAAGTCCTTGGTAGACATCAGATCGATGAGCTCCATGTCGGCAGGAAGGTCCTTGCGAATCTCCTCGACGAGTTTGTCGATGGCGATGATAATCTCGTTGGCATTGGAGCCGGGCGTCTGCGAGATCATGCACGTGGAGCCCGGATGGCCGTTGATCTGGCCCTCGATGGCATAGCCCTGCAGGCCCATCTCCACGCGCGCCACGTCCTTCAACCGGAGGATACTCCCGTCGGGGTTGCTGCGAATGACGAGGTTTTCGTAGTCCTCCTCATTTTCGTAGCGGCCGCGGTATTTCAGCACATACTGAAACGCGTTGTCGCTCTCCTCACCCAATGTGCCGGCAGGACTCTCCACATTCTGCTCGGCCAGCACGGCTGTGATGTCCGACGGCATCAGCTGGTGCTGCGCCATCTTGGCCGGGTCGAGCCAGATACGCATGGAATAGTTGGAGCCATAGACGTCCACCTCGCCCACGCCCGGCACTCGCGAGAGCCGCGGCTCGATGTTGATCTTGAAATAGTTGTTCAGGAAGGCCAGGTCATAGGTGCCGTTAGGGCTATACAAACCGAGCGACTTCAGCGTCGACGTCTGACGTCGCATGACGATGACGCCCGTACGGGTGACCTCAGCCGGCAGCAGTCCCTGCGCCTGCGCCACGCGGTTCTGCACGTTGACGGTGGCCATGTCGGGGTCTGTGCCCTGCTTGAAGAAGACATTGATGTTTGCCGAGCCGTTGTTCGAGGCGTTGGAGGTCATGTAGAGCATATTCTCCACGCCGTTGATGGCCTCTTCGAGGGGCACGACCACCGACTTCTGTAGCGTCTCGGCGTTGGCGCCGACGTATGATGCGCGCACGCTGATTGTTGGCGGCGCGATGTCGGGGAACTGCTCAATAGGCAACTGCGTGAGGCCTATGGCTCCCACGATTACTATCATCACGGAGATGACGCCCGCAAGAATAGGGCGGTCAATGAAGGTCTTGACGTTCAACATTTATTTTGTGCTTTCGGCTGCAAATATAGTAAATGTTTGAAGTTTATGGCCTAAAGTTCAAAGATTTCTTGCTTTTCCACCGCTTTTCTGTCCTCCTCTTTCACTTTTTTACTATCTTCGCAGCCAAAATCACAGACGATGGCAGAAAGTCCGATAACAATATTGCAACGTCAGCGTGCGCTCCTCCAGGCAGAATATGCCTACGAGAAGGCGGAATTTCAGCGCCTCACCGAAGCCACAGGCATAGAGCGCAAGGTGGAGCGCGGTGTGGCTTGGTACCCCCTGACGCTGGGCCGCAGCTACCACAACTCGCTCGACCAGCTGGTGGTGGAGGTGAGGAGGCAGACCCCCTCCCCGCTCCCCCTAAAGGGGGAGGGTGGTCACCATCAAGAAGGGCTCACATCCGCAGGTCATTCCACTCTCCCCCTAGAGGGGGAGCGGGGAGGGGGTCTGGAACCCTCGCTCTTCGAGCCCGGCAAGCCTGTCTGCTTCTTCTCGCAGGACGCGTCGGGCGACCGCCACGGCACGGGCGGCCTGCTGCACTACTATAAGTTCGTGGCGCAGGTTAGCTACGTCGAGGACAACCTCATGGTCGTTGCCCTACCCTCCCCCGACGCCCTGGAACAGATTCGCGACGCCTACCGCCTCGGCGTGCAGCTCTATCTCGACGAGCAGACCTACCGCCTGATGTTCGAGGCCCTGGACGATGTCATCAGCGCCAAGACGGGCAGATTGGCCGACCTGCGCGAGATATTCCATTCTACACTGCCCTGCGGCAAGTTCACCTTCGATGCCGTGCGCTTTCCGTGGCTGAACACGTCGCAGCAGGCTGCCGTCAACGAGGTGCTGTGGGCCAAGGACGTAGCCGTAGTGCACGGACCTCCGGGCACAGGCAAGACGACGACGCTCGTCGAGGCCGTTTACGAGACGCTCCGGCGCGAGACGCAGGTGATGGTGTGCGCACAGTCGAACATGGCCGTGGACTGGATTTCGGAGAAGCTTGTGGACCGCGGCGTCAGCGTGCTGCGCATCGGTAATCCCACTCGCGTGACGGACAAAATGCTCTCGTTCACCTACGAGCGCCGCTTCGAGAGCCACCCGCTCTACACCGAGCTGTGGGCCGTGCGCAAAGCTATCCGCGACGTCTATGCCAGCAAGAGCGGCAGCAGCGAGAGCCGCCACCAGAAGATAGCGCGACTGAAAGACCGCGCCACCGACCTCGAATATACGATAAACCAAGCGCTCTTCGCCGACGCCAAAGTCATTGCCTGCACACTCGCAGGCTCGGCCAACCGCTTGCTCACAGGCATGAAGTTCGGGACGCTTTTCATCGACGAAGCCGCACAAGCGCTGGAAGCCGCCTGCTGGATAGCTATCCGCAAGGCACACCGCGTCATCTTCGCCGGCGACCACCGCCAGCTGCCGCCTACCATCAAGTCGCCCGAGGCCATGCGCGGCGGGCTCGACAAGACGCTGATGGAATACATCGTGGAGAATAAGCCGCGCGCCGTCTCGCTGCTGACGGTGCAATACCGTATGTGCGACACCATAATGCAGTTTCCCAACCGCGAGTTCTACGGCGGACAGCTCACCAGCGCGCCCGAGGTGAAATATCGCGGAATACTGGACTGGGACACGGCCGTGGAGTGGATAGACTCTACCCCGGAAGACTCTGGAGAGTCCGCTTCCGGTCTTTCCCGCGTAAACTACACTGAGGCTGAGCTGACATTAGCTTCCCTGCAGCGCTATTTCGAAAAGATTGGCAAGGACCGTCTGCTGGAGGAGAACGTAGATGTGGGCATCATCTCGCCCTACAAGGGCCAGGTGCGGCTGCTCGCGCGGCTGCTGAAGCGCGACAAATACTGGAAGCCCTTCCGCCGGCTCATCACCGTGAACACCGTCGACGGCTTCCAAGGTCAGGAGCGCGATGTCATCGTCATCAGCCTCGTACGCTCAAACGAGCAGGGCGATATAGGCTTCCTGCGCGACCTGCGCCGGATGAACGTGGCCATCACGCGAGCCCGCATGAAACTCATAATCATCGGCGACAAAGCCACCATCTGCCGTATGCCTTTCTATCGGCGACTGGCAGAATACATCGACGAGCAATGGTAAGGAAAGACGTTCTTGTTAACCTGTCAACTTGTTAACTCGTTAACTTGTCAACTTGTCAACTTGTTAACTTGTCAACTTGTCAACTTGTTAACTCGTTAACTTGTCAACTTGTTAATTTGTTAATTTGTCAACACCTCTTCAGCCCTGGCCAAGGCAAGATTTATGTGCGGCTGAATATTGTCCTCGCCCAAGAGGTCGCCAAAGCCATTGCGCATAAGCACCTCGCGAACCTTCGGATTCACACCCGAGAGGATGACATGGATGTTTTCGCCGTGCGACATCTGAATAAGGTTCTCGAGGTTGTGCATGCCCGTAGAATCTACGAAGGGTACCTTTCGCATACGAATTATTCTGACCTTCGGGCGCTGAGGCATACGGCCCATAATCTCCTCGAAGCGGTTGGCGATGCCGAAGAAGAAGGGGCCATTGATTTCATAGACCTCGCAGCCCTCGGGAATCTTGAAGTGCTCCAGGTTTGTAGCCTCAAAGTCCAATTCCTCGGCCGGATCAATCTCGTCGGTAAGCACGCTCACCTGCGTCGTTTCAGCCATACGGCGCATACACAGCAGGCAGGCCAGCATCAGTCCGACCTCGATGGCCACGGTGAGGTCGAAAATCACCGTCAGCAAGAACGTGATCAAGAGCACCGAGATATCTGATTTCGGATTCTTAAGCAGCTGGCGGAACGTGCGCCAACCACTCATATTGTAGGCCACGATGACCAGCACACCTGCCAGGCAGGCCATGGGAATATACTGGGCATACGGCATCAGCAACAAGAAGATGAGCAGCAGCACGAAGGCGTGTACGATGCCGGCCACCGGCGTGCGGCCGCCGTTGTTGATGTTCGTCATCGTGCGCGCAATAGCTCCCGTGGCCGGGATGCCGCCGAAGATTGGGGTCACTAGGTTGGCCACGCCCTGGGCTATAAGCTCTTGGTTGGAGTCGTGGCGGTCGCCGATGACACCGTCGGCCACCGTGGCTGAGAGCAGCGACTCGATAGCACCCAGCACGGCAATCGTCACGGCCGGGGCAAACAGCTGACTCACCACCTCCCACGACAGCTCAGGCACCACGGGCGAGGGCATGGAAGCATTAATACGGAAGCGGTCGCCGATAGTGGCCACCGTCTCTGCCAGGCCGTTGCTCTTGAGTATGAGCACGCCGATAGTCATCACGAGAATGGCCACGAGCGAGCCGGGAATTTTGTTGAGAGCCGACAGATGGCCGTTGACATACTTAATCTTGTTCACATAAGGCCACAGGGCAATAATCAGCACCGAGCCCACGCCTACGATGGTGCTCCACATGTCGAGGCTCGCGAAGTTGTGGCAATAGCACACCCATTTCGAGACAAAGTCCGAGGGAACGTCGCCGGCGATGGTCAGCCCGAAAAGGTCCTTGATTTGCGTAGTGAAAATCGTAAGGGCAATACCGCTCGTGAAGCCCACCACGATAGGATAAGGAATGTACTTGATTATGGTGCCTAAGCGCAGAACGCCCAGGAGAATAAGAAACGCACCCGCCAACAGCGTGGCTATCATCAGGCCCTGGATGCCATACTGTTGAATGATGCCTGCAATGATGACGATGAAAGCGCCCGTGGGACCACCTATCTGCACGCGCGAACCGCCGAGCAGCGAGATGATAAGGCCTGCAACGATGGCAGTGATTATGCCCTGTTCGGGAGTTACGCCTGAAGCTATACCAAACGCGATAGCCAGAGGCAGAGCCACAATTCCTACGATGACGCCCGAGAGCAGGTCCTTGATAAACGTCTCGCGATTATAATGGCGCAGCGCGCCTACAATACTTGGTTTCATTCTTACATTTCCGTTTGCGGCTGCAAAGGTACGGCGAGAAAAGAACTTTTCAGGCAAAAACACATAAAAAGCGTAAAAGCCCGTGCGATTTATTGATTTATTCGTAATTTTGCAGCGCAAAACCAAAACGCACAACACACCCTCAGTCATGACACCTTTTCACTCGAAAGTCCGACACTACTTATTTATATTAATGTGTACAGCCCTATGGCCGGCAATGCTGACCGCGCAGACCACCCCGCCCGAGGGCCTGACGTGGTGGGGCTACTGGCACACTAACGACGCCGCTGAAGCCGTGGCACCGTTCAACACCGGCAGCAACAGTTGCAGCCTGCGCGTGACGGCCTTCGGCAACCGACCGCTCGCCGGCAGCCTACTCCACGGCGTGCGCTTCTGGATAAGCGACAAGACGACCGTCACTGCCGCCCGCGTGTGGGCCTCGTCGAAGCTGCCGTCGGCCTCCGTGGCCCCCGACATTGTGCAGAAAGAAATCGCCCTCGACCAGCTGCGCGACCGCGACCACGACGGGCAGCCCACTGAAGTGATGCTCGACGAAGCCGTGACGCTGCTCGCCAAGAGCAACCCCTATGCCAATGCCTACGTGGGCTACACGCTCGAAGTGTCGGGCGGCACGGCCTGCCAAATGATAGCCTCCGGCAGCAATGGCCCCACAAACTCTAACTTCTTCGGCAGCACAGACATTGCCTCCACCTACGGTGCTCTGGCCCTGCAACTGCTGCTCTCCAACGACGGCTTCAGCATCTACAGCGTAGCAGCTTCCGAACAGCCCTCCATGCGCGTGGTGCGCGGTCAGACGCTGCAGCAGGAATGGCCGTTGACCATTGGCGGCACAGCACCTGTCAGCGACGTGGACTATGAGGTGAGTATGAGCGGCGACGTCGTGGCTCAAGGGCGTTACAGCCTGCCCGAACCGCTGGCCGAGCTGGGCGCCACGGTTCTGCTGCCCATTGCCTTCAACCTCACGGCAACAGCAGCCGAGCACGACTGCACACTCACCGTGACGCAGGTGAACGGACATACCAACGAGAGCGCCGATGCGACCGGTCGTGCGAGCCTCTGTGTGCTGTCGAAAGCGCCTGTGCGACGGGTCGTGATGGAAGAGGCCACCGCAACCTGGTGCAACAACTGCACACGCGGTATCGTAGGACTGCGCCGCTTGGCAGAGCAATTCCCCGACAACTTCATCGGTATTGCCATGCACGGCAGCGACGACCCCATGCTCGTGCCAGCCTACCGCAACAGCCGTATCGGCAAGAAGATGCCGAGCCTGCCCATAGCATACCTCGACCGAGCCGTACAGCTCGACCCTTATATCGGGACACACGCATTGTACGACATGCACTTCTATGCCAACGAGGACGTGAGCCGACGCCTCAGTCAACTGACTCTGGCCGACATAGACCTCGCGGCACAATGGACCGACGCCAGCCGCACGGCCATTGCGCTGACTACGACCACCACCTTCCGCTACTCCAGCGACAAGGCCCATTACGGCCTGGCCTTCGTGCTGCTCGAGGACGGCATGAGCGGCGAGGGATCCGGCTGGACGCAAATCAACGGCTACAGCTCCACCCAAGGCAAGAGCGAGGGCCTTGACCCTGACATGCAGGAGTTCGTCGATGCGCCTTACCGCATAGAGGGCTATCGCTTCAATCACGTGGCAGTCGCCGTCGCGGGCATCGACGATGGTATCGAGGGGAGTGTGGCAGCGCCCATAACAGCAGATGCCTCACAACGCTTCAGCCACACCATGGACCTGAGCGCCAACAGCCTCGTCCAGGACCGCGACCAGCTGCACGCCGTAGCCCTACTATTGGACACCGAGACAAAAGAGGTCGTAAATGCCGCCAAAGCCAACATTATTCCATTTGACGCCGATGGCATCGTTGATGTACCGCAGACCGTCATCAAACCCGGGCATGATTACATCTACGACCTCAGCGGACGCCGCACCGAGCGGGCCCGCAAAGGAATATATATCGTCAACAGACAGAAGGTAGTGGTTAATTAGCAGGCTTAAAAAAACAATACGCCCGCGTGAGAACAAAAGCTCACGCGGGCGTTTTCGTTTATGAACGATGTGGGACGAATCTTACTTGCGAACGGAAACCTTATGGCCGTTGACGACATAGATGCCGGGCTGGTCGGTGGACTTAACCTCGACGCCACTGAGCGTGTAAATCTTCGTCTTACCCACCATGGCTTGCTTGGGCGTAATGCCCTCAACGGCAGTGGTAATCTGGTCGTAAGCCTCGGGCGACATCGCGATGACGGTGGGGATGTTGCCTTCGTTGTCTGAGAGCGATACGGCGTCTACGGCGACGTAAGCTACGTTCTCAGGCAGCGCGATAGTGTGCTGAGCCGTTTCGGGGTGCTGATAGAAATCGGTGTGGCCGTACTGCAGAAACGCGCCGAGGCCCTCATCGAAGACATAGACGTAGAGGGGAACACCATCGGTGCCCTCGGAGACGGTGGTACCTGTCGAGGCCGAGGACCATTTCACGATTGGATTGTAGCGCGAATAGGCGTTCTGCTCGCGGTAGAGGAGCGGTGCAGAGCCCTTGCCGTACATCAGCGTGGCTGTGCCTTTGTAGTTCTGGACGATATCGAAGTGCGAGTCCTCGTTTGTCAAGTCGAAATAAGTGCAGCCTTCGTCGTGCGCCTTAAGGTCGCCGAGAGTAAGGACGTACACCATGACGTCGGCACGCTCGTCGAAGACCCAGTTCTTGTCGAAGAACATCACTTTGAAGGCGCCCTCCTCAGGGAATTCAATCGTAGGAGCCGTGAGGTCGCGGAAGACGGCATAGAGCGACTGCGTCTTATCGACAGTGAACGTGTAGGGGTTTTCCTCGGAGACGACGACGGCCCCATCAGAACTCTCGCGGTCTTTCCAATAGAGGAACTCGTAGCCATCGGCGGGGAAGGCTTCGACGGTCACCTTGTCGCCCACGGCGTTGGGGAACTTATCTATATCGACCGTACCCATATTATCCTGGTGGAAGTTGATGCCCACCGAGGCTCCGCTGAAGAAATATGCGAAGTACTGCACCTGGGGCTTGTCGGGAAACGACGCAGCCTTCTTGGCGGCAGCCTCTGTCTCATACTCCACCACATCCTCGCCCAGCAGCTCAAGCGGGAAGCTCAGGAAGGCATCTTCTTCGGCCGTAGCAATGAGCTCGTCCTTGCTGATATCGAACTGTCCGTCGCCGTCGTCGAGAAACCAACCGAAGAACTTGGAGTCGGTGCCCGGCTTGACGTGGCCCAGCAGTACGGCCTGTGTGCCCATCATCACGGGGAACTGGCTCTTGAAGTCGCGCTCCTGTCGGTAGATGAGCAAGCCGCTCTTGTCCAACGCCGACATGGCCACCGTGCCGTTGCCTACGGCAGTAGCGCGGACGAAGGCATTTACGTAGGACGTCGTCTCAACGTCCTGAGCCACCGCCGGGGTGGCAGCAAGTAGGAGCAGGGCTGCTATGCCGGTGTTCTTAAGAAAAGAAAGTGTTTTCATAATGTTTTCGTATCGAATGTTTTATTTTGGTTTATCTTACAAGAATCTTATTGCCGCCACGGACGTAGAGGCCGCGCTGGAGACGCTGGCCGCCGACGCGCTGGCCCTGCAGATTGTAGGTGGCCTCGGAATCGACCGCGGGCTTGCTCTCAACGGCCTCAACGCCATCGCCATCGAAGCTGTCGACGTGGGCCTTGGCTGCATTTACGATGGCACCGGTCTCAGTGTTGACAAGCATAGCCACGGCAGTGAGGTTATACGGGTCCTGCATAATCTTGTTGCCGTTCATCACGACGCGGCCAGCATAGGTCTGCGCCTCGCCCTTGACGATGGGAGCCTTGATGCTGCCGGCCACGCCGTTCTTCACGCCCAACGAGGCTATAGCGACATGATTGTACTCCATACCCGTGATGTTGTAAGGCGCGGCGTAGAATTCGTCCATATCTGCGTCGGGCAGCTGGCGCGGATTTTCGTTGGCATAATAGTTCACCTGAGCCCACTCCTTGCCCTCGCCGTGGAGACCATCCTCGAGGATGACGAAGATGACGGCATAGGGAGCCGTCTCGCTGCTGAGGCCGAAGGTGGTGGTGGCGGTGCATACGATATAGTTACGACGCTCGTTCTCCCACTTGGCCGTGAGCTCAATCTTAGCCTCGGCAGGCACATCAAGGGCTGCGGCAAAATCTTTGCTGAGGCCATAGTGCGTGCCGCCGGTTGTGCCCTCGTAGGGATGGGTCTCTGTGACGCGGTCGATCTTGCACTTAGGAATACCGGTGGGCACGATGCCATTGTCGTGATAGGCGCTGTTGTACATCGGCTCATCAGTTCCGTTAGGGTTAGTGCTGCTGTGGACGGCTATTGCGATGCAACGGTCGCCGAAATCGCGGGCCAGGTTCTTAAGGCCTACGATGCCGCGGGGGCAGTTGCCACACCACGTGCCCGTGAATTCCTCGATGACCGAGGTGCGGGGGAAGTACTCCACGGCCTCGCCGTCCTGGTGGACGAAGCGGATGTTGACCGTGAGGGAAGAGAGGCCCACCATGGCCGTTATCGTAGCCGTGAGCTCGCCATACTGCGTCGGGATGGCGTCGAACTGCGTAAGGATGAAGCTGTTGGCCTTCACCATGAAGCTCTTGTCGAGCGTCGAGCCACGCACGATTACACACTCGCCGCCCATGCACCACTGTATGCGCTCCGTAGCCATAGTGTTGGAGTTGATAGTGAGCTTGGCCGTGCCGCGCAGCTCGCTGCCGGTAAGGTTGGCCAGGATGAGGCCGTTGGCAGCGGCTTCAGCACTGCTCGTAGGATTAGTCTCGCAGGCAGCGTCGCCCCAATCGTCCTCTTCGGAATAGATGGTGACCGTGGCGCCGTCGGCCAAGGGCTGCCCGTGGTAGCGGAATTCAGCCGTCTGGGCAGAAGCCGTCATAGCCGAGCAAATGCAGAATAAAAGAGTAAAAAGTTTCTTCATAGTTCTTATGTTTTAGTTTTTATCGTCTGTAAGCTTAGCCTCAACTACTTGAAGCACACCGCTGTCGTCATACACAAACGCTACGACAGCCATATTCGCTTCGGTCCAGTCGTCGGCAAGGGTGTATTCGAATTCCTGCGTCGCGAACTCGCCTTGGCGCAGCCTTATGTCAGAGCCCCAAGCGCCGTTGACGGCAGCGCGAAGGACGTGGTTGTGGACATATTCGCGGTTAGTGGTGCCGTCGGGCATCGACTGCATGGCTGTGATGCCGCTCTCGGTGAGCCACACCTGCAGCTTGCCGCTGACGGTCTCCAGTCCGAGCGCGCGCACTGCGATACTGACTTTACCGGCCTCGACGGTCGTCGTGGCCTCAAGCTCAACCACAGCCGGCAAGGCCGTTGCCTCGCGCACGAGCGTGCCCCACTGCTCGGGGTTGGAAGGCGTACCCCGACGGTTGACATAGCCCTTCGGCAAAGTGTTGGCTACGCCCCAGTGCTCGACGTACTCATCGCCGAGGGGAGTGGACAAACCTATATTGCGGGCATTGCCGGCAAAGGCCAACGGTCCTCCGTGCACGGCCACGGCCACCACCGTCTCGTGCCCGTACTGCTCTTGCAGGCGTGCTATCTCTGCCGCAGCATTAGGGCAGTTGGCGCAGCGCTGACCGGTGAAGTCCTCGATGAGCACAGCGCGGGTGGCATCTACAGGCGGCACGTAAATCAAGCGCTCATCCTCGTCGATGTGAGAGCACGCAGCGAGCACGAGAGCGAATAATGATATATGAAAAGTGAAAAATGATTTACGCATAAGTGGATTATGACTTACGATAAACTATCGGTTAACGAGTGAGCTTTAGAAATTATAGTTGTACGAGAGCGTAACACCGCGCGTAGCGGGCACCCAACGACAGACGCCGCCCGAGCAGTTCATGCCTGCACGCGTGCGCCCGTAGCCCACCTGCAGGCGATGCGCCTTCTGGGTGAAGGTGACGCTGCCCATATAGTAGTGCGTATTCGTCTCGCCTACATTATACATATCCGAGACGGTGAACATGAAATGCGGAAGGAACGTCAGTTCGAGCAGGCCGAAGGCCCAGTCGCCCTGATCGTCGTCGGTGAAGAGGTATTGTGCCTCGCCGCGCAGCGTCAGCTTGGAATTTATGCGCCAGCGTGCGTCGCCCACGATGATATTGCTCACCACCATACCTCCGTGGCCCTCGACGATTGTCTGATTGTAGCGCTGGTTCATGTACATCAGCGTCAGCTTCCAGTCGGGCGTCAGGCGTTTGTCCATCTGCACGTTGATGTCCTGATAATAGACGTCGTCACCCTGGTTGAAGAAGCTTTGATGATAGCCGTCAGAGCCCATTGGCTGCTTGTTGGCAAGCTGCTTCTCGACGCTCGTGCCACGCACATGCGAGAAGTTCAGGCGAAGGTTGGTACCATACTTGCCGCCGAGCGCCGTCTTGCGCTTGAACTGATAGCCCAGCTCGGCCTGATAGGCCCACTCGCCATCGGGATGGGTGGCATAAGGGTAGAGGGCTGCCAGGGCGTAGGTGTGGTCAAGGGTGAAGGCGGGGAGATGGTTGAGCATCGACGATGTCCCATCCATCGAGCGGCGGCTGCGGAACGACATATTATCACTGCGCTTAGCCTGCACCAACACGCTCATACCCCGCTGCGAATAGCTGCCCGAGAGCATCGCCACGCGCCCGGGGCGGTAGATGTAGCCATTGTCGAAGTTGGGGTCCTGACCTTTCTGAGCATATTCAGCAAGGATGTTGAAGCCCCCGCGCTGCAGGCGAGCACGCACATCGAATGCGTTGACGTTCTCCGGCAGGTTGAGCTTATGCACGGGGTCCACCATAATCTGGTCGCGGCTGGCTTTCTCGTGCTTGTTCACAAAGGAGCCGCCGAGGGTGAGATAAGTCTGATGTTCGGCCATCGTGGGAAACCACTCCTCGAGATTGAACTCAGCATCGGCGCCGGTGACCCAGGATTTGTTGAGTTCCCAATAGCGGCGCTGCTTGCCCGAGAGAGCTTTCAGCGTGACACCTTTCGCGGGTTTATAGACCACGCGCCCGCCCAGCAGCGAGTTGTCGATACCGAGGCTGCGTTCTTCGTAAGTGCGGAGGATGAAGCCGGAGCCGAACTGCTCGTAGAAGTTACCGGCCGTGAGCTCGAGGTTCTTGAGGCGACCTTTCACCCACACGTTGGGCAGGCCCCAGCCCTTGAAATCGTTCTCGAAGCCGGGCAGCGGATATTGGGTGAACTCGAAGCGGGCGCCGGCATCGACGTGACGGCTCTGCAGCAGGACGTCGGCATAGGTGTTGGTGAGCGCCCACTCATCGTAGTCAGGGGCGCCGATCTTTGCGTCCTCCTGCGGGATGAGCACATCGCTCTGCACGCTGCCGCTCACCGTCACTTTCTTAGGCTGCTGCGCCACTGTTGCCGCCGAGGCCAGCAAGAGCAGCGCCGTAAGAGTCCAGTAGCGCATTGAGAAATTGCTGTTCATCACTTCTTAGTTATTTCTCGTACTTTCTCTATAAGTTCCTCTTCGGCGCCCTCGGAGTAGCCGTTGTGGCGATACACTATCTTGCCTTCGCCATCGATAATCAGGGTGTAGGGAATGAGTTGTATGCCCAGCGCCTTGCAGAAATCGCTGTTAGGGTCGAGCAGTACATCATAGGTCCAGCCATGGTTATCGACGAGAGGCTTCACCTTATTGGTGTTCTGCGCCTGATCGATGCTCACGGCAATGAGCTTCACGCCTGTTTCCTCAACCCAGTCCTCATAGACTTCGCTGATAGCATCGAGCTCGCGGTTGCAGGGCTTACACCATGTGGCGAAGAAATCGATGATGATGGGCTTGCCGCCGTTGAGGCGCGCGAGGGTGTCGGTCTGGATGGTCTTTCCTGCAATGTCTTTCAGAGTGATGGCAGGCAGTTGGGCCTGAGCCTGCAGGGCGCAAGCGAGGCAGAATGCGAATAGCATAAATAACTTTTTCATAAGCATAGATATAGTTTTCAATAGGTTTGACAGTAAATATGGTTGAAAGTAAAAAGCGTTCTCACGATTTCTTTTTAGGCGGCACGGTTTAGTCGGTCATCCCGAGCGGCCCAATGCGCATGAGGAAAGGCGTCTTCACCGACATCAGCGTCGTTGAGAAGCCCGAGCGCATGGCACGAATATAGAAGCCGTCGCACTTGTAGCCCGGCCACGTGCCGCCGTCAGCCAGCACGGCATAGGTGAAGTCCTCGCCATCGACGTTGCGGTGAGCAAGGTCGGCCGTCATTGTGGCCACGGGGGTCGTAGCAACGCGCCCGGTGGCGCTGTCGGTGAAATAGAAGGCATCGTAATTTGTGGCGCTGCTCCAATAGAGGTTCTCAGCCGAATGGAAGGTGATGCGGCAGCGGCCGGCATCGAACTCAAGCGGAACAGGGTTCTTCGACCACTGTTCGTTGCGGACGAAGCACATGAAGAGGCTGTCGTTGTGCATCTGCAGCTCTACGCGCGTGGCCATAACGCTCTCGCCGCTGAAGCCGCCGAAGTTGTAGGTGCCGAGGACATCGTTCTCGAGGTCGTACTGCGCAATGGTTAGTGTGCTGCCGTAGCCTTGGCTCTCGTAGGAGAGAGTGCCGCGGCGAATGAAGCCCTCAGCGTTGGCGTCGACGACAATCTTTACGGTGTTGCCCTCAATAGAAGGGTGAATCCAATCGACATCGGATGAGAAGCTGACGGGGCGGTCGTGCATGAGGGTGTACTCGAGCGTGGCGCCGGCGTTCTTGACATAGTGACTCTCTTCGCTCAGACGACCGATAACCATGCCGCGCTGCTGCACGGGTATCTCGAGCGTGTTGCCGAAGGCGTCGGTCACGGTGAGAATGGCAGTGCGGCCATCGAGGCCGTCGTTGCCTGCCACGTCAACGTAGATAACGTCGCCCTCGACGCGGGCCACAGCCCAGGCCGACGTGCTGCTCACTGAGAAGGGAGCCTGGCCAGACACCTGTACTGAGCCTGTGCGGCCTGTCGACTCAAAGATGAGGTCGCTGCTGATAACGCTCATAGGAGATGTGAATGAGCGGATATCGTCGCTCTCATTGCAAGCTACGAAGCTAATGGTCAAAGCTGCAACAAGCAACAACAGTCTGGATGTTTTATATAGTATCGTTTTCATTTATTCTCTGATTTTAAAGAACGAGACCAGATTCAGGAAGATGCACGAACCGTTGGTGGCCCAGGAGGCATCGTCGATAATCTGTGCGCCATAGCCCTCGTCGAGCTCATAGAGGGTGATGAGGAGCGCCGAGACGCAGTCATAGCGTGGGTCGGTGGGCGAGAAGGTGAAGGTGGGATAAAAGTGGTTCTTGTTCCAACGGATGGTGAACGAGCACTCGGGAGCCACCCAAATGCCGGAGCCGTAGGTGGCGAAATATGCGCTCGTGCCACCGTACTGTCCTATGACCTGTGGACCGAGCACCATATCGCCCGTCTCGTAGTCAAACGACATCACGAGCTCGTACATCGGGCTGAGGCCTCGCAGGCGGTAGTTGCACTCGAGACGGTTGGGCACGAACTCAACGGTGGCCGAGGCCTGCCCGTTCTGATAGCGCATGGTGTAGCGCCCGGCATAATCACCGAAGTGCATGATATTATCGGGGAAGGGAACGCCCTGCAGCGTAAGGCCCGCCGCCTCCTCGCCGACGCCCGTGAGCTCATGGGTCTGAGCATTATACTCCAAGGCCTGCACACGGCTGTTGCCAAGGCGTATGGGACGATAGAAGCGTATGCCCTTGTCGTTGAACGTGAAAGGCACTCCGAGGCTGTCGCCGCTGACGTACATGCGACGGTTCACGAGGTCGAACGAGCCCTCGACCTCTCCCTCGAAGCCTTTGACGAAGTTGTCGAAGATGGCGACCGTGCGGCTGGCATAGTCATCGGTAGGCGCTGTGAGACGGCGCAGGTACATCGTGTTGCCCGTCTTCTTGCCATAGAGGGTGATTTCGTCGTCGCTGATCTCGTTGACGACAAACTCAAACTCGCCGCCCTTGGCCTCATACTCGCCCGAGCTGGGTGTAGAGAAATAGTGGATGAGGCTGTTGAAGGTGTCGAACGTCAGCACGGGGCCGTTGTCGTTGGTCATGCGATAGTAGGTTGTCTCAACGCTGTCGGGGATGAGCGAGCAAGCGACGTCGACTGTCAGCGAGTCGAACTTCAGCAAATAGACGATGCCGCCATACTCGAGCTCGCTGCCGGGATAGTATTCGAATTCCCAGCCGTACTCCGCCCCGCGCAGTATGGTTCTCACTTTATCCATAGTGCTCTGCAGGCGCGTGGATGCCGGCTCATCGAAGAGGTCTTCCTGCTGCTTGAAGCACGAGGTCAGGGCCAGCGACGCCACCGCAGCGCAGGCAAACAGGAAGGATTTGATTCTTATGTGTAGATTTGACATAATCATGCAGGTTTCTTTGTGTTAATCTAAGCTGAGGTCGTCGAGGTCCACGAGACCGCTCGTGACCTCAAACTGACGGCGCTGCAGTGCGCTGCGCAGAGCCTCGAGGTCGATGCCGAAAGCGCTGAGCATATATTCCTTGACCATCTCCAGTTTCGTAGTGATGATGCGCTCACCCTCGGGACCGGCCTCTGCCATCCAGGCATCCCACTGGCGCTCGCTGTTGCAGACGAACATCGCAAGCATCTCAGCAAAATCCTCGACGTGGGAGTGCTGGGCGTAGCTCGAGATGAAGCCGCGCTGAAGGCAGCCGGTGTTGAACGGAGCCTGGCTCCATTTGTCGGCAACGTAATCGGCGCCGGAGATGAGCTGGAAGTCGGCCGAGTAGTTGACCGTCTGGTTCAAGATATGAGTGAACTCGTGGTGGATGGTCTGCAGGTAGTAGGTGTTGAGGTCGTCGGCGTTGCCGAGGTGCTCCTCAAGATAGTTGACACCCGAGAGCAGAATCTTGCGGCCGCCCTCAGCCGTACCGAGGATGTAGGTGCCGTTGTTGCGATACTCCCACTCCCCTATCGTGAAGATCATCTTTGGGAAGTAAGCGCGGGTGAAATCTATACCGCCGACCTCGTCATAGGCCTCGATGCACACGTATTTCACCAGATGAGCCAGCTTCACGGCCAGTTCGTAGCGCGCCGGGATGGTGTAGTAATTCATGTCGGATTCAATATCCTCGAAGCGGTATTTGAACGAGATATTGTAAGGCTTGACATAATTACGCTGCAGCCAATAGTCGAACTCGGTGTAATCCACCTTGTCGACGGTGATGACGCTCTTGTCGGCGAGGTCGTCCTCAGAGCAGGCTCCGAGCACGGTAGCCACGGCGACAACGCAGGCTAAGCCTAAGAACTTGAGATTGCTATATACTGAAGTAGTCATAATTATCAGAGTTGAGGTGTCGTTATAGGTTCTAAGCTCTGCCCGCCTATGTCGCCACCATCGATTCGGGGCTCTGTGGAGCGGGGGTTGGGTTCTACGCCGTCATGCTCGCTGGTTCGACGTGCACGGAGAGGAATCTGCACGGCGCGGCGCGGGTCGTCGACGGTGAGGATGTCGGTGCGGCGCTCGGGCTGACCGCTGGCGTTCATGACGCGGCGCACAATCTCTATGCCATAGCGCTTGATATCGTACCAGCGCAGGCCCGTCTGCAGAGTCTCTATTCTGCGGAAGCCCAAGACGCACTGGAGCATAGCTTCCTTGGTGCCGCCTTCAGCGCCTATGTCGAAGGCCGGATGAAGGTGCTTCTTGATGGTTGACTCTACGCCACGGGCATCGCTGTAGCTATAGTCGACCGAGTTGTAGAAATTGGTGATAAGCTCCGGAGTAAGGACGAGGTCGGTCTGCACGATGTTCTGCATCCACGTCGTGAGGTCGGCAGCGGCCTTGGCATAGTTGCCGGTGAGGACGTAGGCTTCAGCTCGGTTGAGCAGGCATTCGTCGGTGGTGAACGCTGGATAAACGGTGCGGTAGTAGCCCGTTCCTGCAACGGCGTCGGCATACTCGAAGAGGTATGGCAGCTTCCAGAAGATTGTCTTGTCGAGGTTGGTGGCGGAATAGGTGTTCATGCCCATATAGAAAACATCGTCGCCCCAGATATTGCGCGCTTCGCCGTCCTCGTGCTCGGCGAGATACTTGCCGTGGGAGTACTTCGAGAGATAGCGGTAGGGGCCGAAGACGAGTCCCATGTAGGAGTATGATGTCAGCAACATCAGGTTGCAGTTGAGCGAAGCGTCGATGTAGTGCTGCGAGATGGCGTTCCAGTCGCGCGTCATCGTGGAGGTGTACTGCCAGTCGCGCAGCATAGCCTTCGGGGCAGCGCCCACACAGCGCGTAGCGTAGTCGATGGCGCGGTCCCACTTCTCATAGTAGAGATAGAAGCGCGTGGCAAAGGCGTAGGCAGCTCGTTGATTGAAGTGGTATGAGGGCACTTGATAGTCGGAGCCTACGAGTGGCAGTGCCTCCTGCAAGTCCTTGTCGATGAGGGCATAGACCTCGGCCACGGAGAGGCGGTCGGGGTTGATGTCGAGCGCCGGGGCAGTGCCAGTCATATAGACGACACCCAGCTGCCTGTCGGCATCGGTGCTGCGATAAGCCTGCGAGAAGAGGTTGACGAGCATGAAGTGGCCGTAGGCACGGCAGAGCAAGGCCTCGGCCTTATACTGCTTCAGCTTTGTCGTCGTTGCTCCGCCCATCTTCTCGATGGCTTCGAGGGCGGCGTTGGCTGTAGCGATACCGAAGTAGCATTCTTCCCAGAAGTTCTCAGGGCTTTGGTTGTTAGACTCGGTGATGTCCTGCCAAGCATAGAGCTGGTCGGCAAAGCGTATGGTGTTTGGGTTGTCGGCGCCGTAGTCATCAACATTGTCCGACATCATTTCTGCCACGTAGAGCGGGTCGCGCGTCATATAGGCTGATACGAGCAACTTCTGTATTTTGCTCTCGCTGTTGATCTCGGTGCGGTTGTCGGGCAGCACGTCGAGATAATTGTCGCAGGCGATCAGCAGGGGGAGGGTTGCTGTGATACAGCAACACACAAGAACCGTATATAATCTATCTATTGCTTTCATAGGGTGCTGTGCTTTGTTTAGAGACCGAGACGAAGAGTCAGAGTGAACTGTTTAGGCATAGGAACGGCCACACCGCCCGAGTTGGTGAATTCAGGATCTTGGCCGTTGAGCTTCTTGTCGGCGTAGATGAGGAAGCAGTTTGTGGCCTGCAGTTTCAGTCCGAGGCTGCCGAGTCCGAGCTTGCTGATTTGGTCGCGCGGGAAGTCGTAGGCCAGCGAGATTTCTTTCATGCGAATGAAGTCGCCCTTGGCGATGCGCTCTGTAGAATAGTTGTAAGAGTTGTAAGCGATGCCCAGGTCGGTGTCGTTGCGGTTCTGGCGCGAGCTGGCGATGACGGGGATTGTCGTCGTGGCCTCGTCGCCGGGCACAACCCAGCGGTTGCGGAACTCCTTGGGCATGGCGGCGAGCTCGCTGTAGTAGCTCGAGAAGACGGGGTCGAGACGCACGACATTGCCGAAGCTGTAGGTGACGAAGAGGTTGAGCGTGAAGCCCTTCCACTTGAAGATATTGCCGAGCGAGCCCATATCGGTGGGGTCGGCAGCGCCCGAGTATTTGAGGAAATTGAGTTCCTCGCGGTCGATGGCCTGGAAGTAGATACCCGAGATGGTGCGGTAGCCATTGCTGTCGTAGAACGTGGGCAGGCCTTCCTTGTTCAGTCCGGCAAAGGGAATGCTGAAGATGCTGCGCACGGGGTAGCCCTTGAGGGCGAATCCGCTGCCGGCCACGAGGTCGATAAGGCGCTCTGCCGACTGCAGCTCGGTGACTTCGTTAGATGTGTGTGAATAGACGAAGCTGGTGGTCCACGAGAAGTCCTTCGTCTTGATATTTGTGGTCGAAAGACTCAGCTCCACGCCGCTCGACCTCATCGATGCCACGTTGGCGTAGTTCTGGATACTGCCCGAGTAACCCGATGTGAGCATGGCGCCGATGAGGTCGTAGTTGTTGCGGCGGTACCAGTCGAAAGTGAGATTGATGCGGTCTTTGAGGAAGCCGGCTTCGAAACCGACGTTAAGCTCATGCTTCTTCTCGTAAGTCAGTTCAGGATTGGCAGGCCACGTCATTGTTATGCCGCTCTCTTTCACCGAGGTGAAGGGGCGCCAGGGGTTGTATGAGGCATAGATGGCTGTTGAGTTAGTCACGGCAGCCGGTCCGCGGTCGGCCGTCAGCGAATAGCTGGCCTTGAACTTAAGGGCCGAGAGTGCGGGGCGCAGGTGTTCGAACCACGTCTCCTCGTGCACATTCCACGCCGCCGAGATATTCCACGTGGGCAGCCAGCGTGCCTGGCGGCTCTTGCCCATGCGGTTGGTGCCTTCGTAGCGGATGGTGCCATTTACGGTGTAGCGGTTCTTCCACGCGTAGGTGGCGTTGGCAAAGAAGGCGGCATTGCGCTCGCGCGTATTATTTAATGTATAGTAATTGGTGTTGCGCTCCATCATCTGCTTGAAGGCAAGATAGCTGAAGGCTGAGATCTCGCCGTTCTCGAAGAGCACGCCCCAGTCGCGATTCCATGTGGAGTGGCGGTTGACGTGGTTGATCTCCATACCGGCATAGAAGTTGACGGTGTGAATGTCGTTGATGACATCGTTGTAGGCCGCTGATGCACGCATGTCATAGCCGAACATCCGGTTGTCGGTGCGTTCGAGGATACCGCCTTCGGGCATCACCGAAACGGGCAGGGCGTAGATATTATCAGGGTCGGTGTAGAGATAAGGGTTGCGGCCACGTATGGTGGAATTGTCCATAGCGCGGTAGGCCATGGCCTGGTTGGAGTTGTCGCGTATGGAATGCTCCTGCGAGGTACCTGAGTACTTCATGGCGCCAAGCAGCGAGAGCTCAATCTTGTTGATGGGCTTATACGTCAGCTTGCCTTGCAGGCGGAAGTCGGCCACGCCGAGGTCGATGTAGTTGTTGTCGAGCTCGTGGAAGATATTGAACGGCGCGTAGTTGCGGGTGTAGAAGGCGTCGGGGTCGAGGGCTCGCGAGGAGTTGAGCGAGAAGCTGTAGGGGTTGATGTCGAACGAGCGTGTGACGGCTCCGTTGACGGGATCTATCTCGCGGCTGAGTGTGCCTGGAGCCTCTTGATTACGGTAGCTGGCGTTGGAGATGACGCCGAAAGTGAGGCGTTTCGAGAGGTTGAAGTTGGCATTGACATTAGCCGTATAACGCTCCACACTGCTCTTGAGCGTCCATCCCGGGTCGTACATGGCGCTGACGCTGGCGTAGTACTGCGCCTTGTCGGAGCCACCGGAGATGCTCACGGAATGGGTGTGCTGGATGTTGTTCTTGAACAGGAGGTCGAACCAGTCGGTGTTGCGGTACTCGGCCTCGCGCAGGTAGGCCGCGATGTCCTCGGGCGTATTGCGCAGGGCGAAGGAGCCGGTGGCGGGGTCGTACTGCGAGAGCATCTGGTACATCTTGCCATAGACGCCCGTCTCCGAGGAGTTGGCCAGCTCGGCATAGTTGAGGTAGCCTTTCTGCTGCAGTTCCTGATAGACCGACATCTGGTCCTGCGAGTTCATGATGTTGAAGTTGCGGTAGTTGGGCTTGAGGCGCATGGTGTACTCGCCTGTGTAGTTAATACGGTTCTGCCCGGCCGTGCCTTTCTTCGTCGTGACCACAATCACACCGGCCATCGCGCGCGCTCCATATATAGATGTAGCGCTACCGTCCTTGAGAATCTCGAAACTCTCAATGTCGTCGGAGTTGAGACCGGCAATGGCAGAGGAGATGAGCGTGTTGGCATCGCCCGAGCTGAGATCGTCGGCGCTGACTTCCACGACGTCCTCCATAATCACGCCATCGACCACCCACAGGGGCTTCGAAGAGCCATAAATAGATGTGGCGCCACGCACGCGGATCTTAGGCGCTGAACCAAAGGTGCCGCTGACGTTCTGCACCGAGACGCCGGCAGCCCGGCCTTCGAGAGCTCGGCTCACGTCGGCCACGCCGTCGAGCTTCGTCTCGGCTGCGTTAAGCTTTGTGGAGGCGCCAGTAAAGAGGCGCTTGTCCATCTTCTGCATACCGGTGACGACGACCTCTTCCATCACGGCATCCTTCGAGCGCAGGCGCACGGTCATGCCGTTGCGGGCCTTGACGACCTGCGTCTCCATGCCGATATAGCTGACGACGAGGTTCTTGCCTGCGTCAACAGCGAGAGTGAATTGTCCGTCGATATTAGTCTGCACGCCTGTGGTAGTGCCTTGAATTACCACTGAAGCGCCGATGACAGGCTCGTTGTCTTCATCGAAAAGAACAGTGCCTTTAATTTGTGTTTGCGCATAACTGCCGGCGACAATAAAAACTGTCGCCAACAGAAAGAGTATTGTTCTTTTTACCATAATCTTAAATTCGCGCGCAAAGGTATGCAAATTTTATCATTTTGTTGTATATTTAATGCTAAAAATATCAAAAAAGCCGTCTGAATTGACTCAGACGGCTTGTTTTCATATTAGAGGAGCAACAAAATGCTTATTTTCAGGCTACTTTCTCCAGGCGCTTCATCATAGCGAACATAAAGAGGGCGCTGAGCAGGCACAGGCCGGCAAAGACGAGCCACACGGTAGTGAGCGAGAGGCCGCCCCAGAGGATACCGCCTACGCTGACGAGCAGGTTGCCGATAGCCGTGGCCACGAACCAGCCGCCCATCATCATGCCCTTGTACTTCGGAGGAGCCACCTTCGACACGAAGGAGATGCCCATGGGCGAGAGCAGCAGCTCGCCGAAGGTCAGCACGAGATATACGCCGATGAGCCAGTAGGGCGAGGCGGGATAGGTGGCAGTGCCGGCCTCGATGGCTGCCTTCTGCTCGTTGGGCGTAAGCAGGCCCTGCGAAGCGAAAATCATCAGGCAGAAAGCCACGGCAGCAACGATCATACCGTAGGCAATCTTACGCGGAGCCTTTGGCTCCTTGCCCTTGGCGGCCAGAGCGCCGAAGATGGCCATCGACACAGGCGTCAGCGCCACGACGTAGAAGGGATTGAACTGCTGGAAGATAGGAGCGCTGATGTCCACACTTGCACCAGCACATGTATAAATCTTATAAACCAAAAAGCCTCCACCTGCACATGTGGCGATTGCTGAAATAATTTTCCCTTGGGAGGCTGTAGAAAGCCTTAAACAAAAGACTCCTGTCACCATTGCAATCAGAGCTACCAAATTCGTTAGATCTTCAACGATTACTACAGAACGATAGACTAATACGCTAATTGCTATCAATGTTACAAGAGTAAAGAAATCCTTGCTTTTAGAAGACGAGTTTTGGAAGATACCAAACAGGCCATAGACGATGAAGATGATGGCCACGAGGTTCCACACGTTGAAAGGCATGGTGTGGACACCCTCGGCGGTTTTCTGCGTAAACTGGTTGGCGAAGTAAGTGAGCGAGAGGCCGTTCTGGTGGAATGCCATCCAGAAGAAGATGACGACGGCGAACACTAGGATGAGGGCCGTGATGCGCTGGCGCGTCTCTTCGGGCGTGAGCTCTTCGGCCTGTGCAACGCCTGCGGCGGCGTCCTTCTTCTTGTCGCCCTCGACGTGGCGGAAGGTGCTGCGGAAAGCGTAGTAGATGGCAATCGACAGGATAAGCGATGCGCAGGCCACGGCGAAGGCGAAGTGGTAAGAGTCGGCATGGCTGAAGCCTAAGCTCTCCTCGGCCCATTTCATGATCGACACGGCTGCCGTGGGAGCGAACAGGGCACCGATGTTGATAGCCATATAGAAGATTGAGAAGCCCGAGTCGCGGCGCGAGGCATACTGAGGATCGTCGTAGAGATTACCTACCATCACCTGCAGGTTGCCCTTGAACAGGCCCGTGCCGAACGAGATCAACAGCAGGGCAGCAAACATGCCGGCCATGGCGAAGCCACCGCTGCCAAGAGGCACCGACAGCAGCAGGTAGCCGAGGAACATGATGAGGATGCCTATGGTCACCATGCGGCCGAAGCCGAACTTATCGGCCAGGATACCGCCTACCAGGGGCAGGAAATACACCAGACCGAGAAACGAGCCATAGATAATACCTGAAACCGACTCCGAGAGACCGAAGTTCTCGCCGAGGAAGAGGGCGAAGACGGCAATCATAGTGTAGTAGCCAAAGCGCTCGCCCGTGTTGGCCAATGCCAGGGCATAGAGGCCTTTAGGTTGATTTTCGAACATAGTTAATTGTGTTTAGTGTTAACGTTTGTCGGCCACAAAGATAATACGTTTTTGTGATTTGACACTTATTCTGCATCAAAAAATATAAAAACTTGCTGCATTTTTTTCTAATCTCTAATCCCTAATCCCTAATCTTTTATTACCTTTGCCCCGCCTAACGCCGAGGTACACACCCCCGCGCCGATTATGATAAACTGGAAACTTCTATCCAAGATTCTCGGTCAACTGCTTGGCATTGAAGCAGTGATGTTGGCGGTGTGCCTTGTAATGTCCATCTGCTGCCACGGCAGCGATTGGCTTGCGTTCACATTCTCGCTGGCCGTGACGTGCTTCTTCTCCGGCCTGCTACAGCGCCTGGGCCGCGATGCCTCATCGTTTATGCACCGCCGCGACGCCTACCTCATAGTGTCGCTCACGTGGGTGGTCTTCAGCGCCCTCGGCGCCATTCCGTTCGTCGCCAGCGGATACGTGCCCAGCATCACCGATGCTTTCTTCGAGACGATGTCGGGCTTCACCACCACCGGCGCCACTCTCATCGAGGACGTCGAGAGCCTGCCGCGGGCACTGCTCTTCTGGCGCAGCCTCACACAGTGGATCGGAGGCCTCGGCATTGTCTTCTTCACCATAGCCATCATACCCTCGATCATCGAGGGAGGCCTGCGAGTGTTCTCGGCCGAAGCCACAGGCCCCTTGCGCAACAAGCTGCACCCGCGCCTGAGCATCACAGCCAAATGGATCTGGGGCATCTACGTGCTCCTCACAGCTGTCTGTGCCATCTTATTCTGGGTTGAAGGCATGAGCCCCTTCGACAGCGTCAACTACGCCATGACGGCCACGGCCACCGGCGGCTTTGCCACCCACAACGCCAGCACCGGCTATTTCCACAACCCCTACATCGACTACACGGCCATCGCCTTCATGCTCCTCTCGGGCATCAGTTTCTCGCTGCTCTACATGGCGCTGCTCAAAGGCCGCATCCGCGACTTCTTCCGCAACTCCGAGCTGCGGCTCTTCCTCTTCCTCATCGCAGCGGCAACAATATTCATTAGCTTTACGCTCATGCGCAAGTGCCACTACGAGGCCGAGGGCGCCTTCCGCTCGAGCCTTTTCCAGGTAGTGTCCTTTGCCACCACCACGGGCATCTTCAACGACGACGCCGGCCAGTGGCCCCACATCACATGGGTCGTCCTCTCGGTGCTGATGTTCTTCGGCGGCTGCTCCGGCTCCACGGCCGGCGGCTTCAAATGCATCCGCGGCGTCATGGTGCTCGAGGTAGTGCGCAACGAGCTGCGCCGGGTGCTACATCCGCGCGCCGTCCTGCCCGTGCGCGTCAACAAGCAGCCCGTGCCCTTCTCCACGCAAGCCACGCTGCTCGGCTATTTCGCGCTCTACCTGATGCTCTGCCTACTGACATACTTCATCATGATACTCACCGGTGTCGACAGCACCAACTCCATAACCATTGCACTCTCATGCGCCAGCAACGTCGGACCTACGCTCGGACTCGAGATAGGCCCCACGATGTCGTGGGATGTGCTGCCCGACCTCGTCAAATGGCTCCTCACGCTGCTCATGCTCATGGGCCGTCTCGAGATCGTAAGCGTCGTAGTCCTCTTCACCCGTTCCTTCTGGCGCGACAGGTAAGGCCCCCTCCCTTCCCCCCCGTGGGGGGGCGAACCAATCCTCGGGAAGACTCTAAGGGCAACGCAAGCCCCCACGGGATTCTCACGGCAACGCAAGTCCCCCCACGGGGGGATTTAGAGGGGCCCAACCTTCATTTTTCACTTTTCACTTTTTCACTTTTCATTTAATTTATGGGCGGCTTTTTCGGAACCATCAGCACAAAACCTTGCATCACCGACCTCTACTACGGTACGGACTACAACTCACATCTTGGCACCAAGCGCGGCGGTCTGGCCACTTACTCTGCCGAGAAAGGATTCTATCGCAGTATCCACAACCTCGAGAACCAATACTTCCGCACGCGATTCGAGGCCGAACTGCAGCGATTCCCCGGCAACAGCGGCATAGGCGTCATCTCCGACACCGACCCGCAGCCCATCATGGTCAACTCACACCTGGGCAAGATGGCTGTCGTCACCGTGGCCAAGATCAACAACCTCGACGAGCTCACGCGCGAGCTCCTCAACGATGGCGACCACTTCTCCGAGATGTCGTCAGGCAAGACCAACCCCACCGAGCTCATCACACTGCTCATTGCCCGCGGCAAGACGTTCGTCGACGGCATAGAGAACGTATATAACAAGGTAAAAGGCTCATGCTCGATGCTCATCCTCACCGAGGACGGCATCATAGTGGCGCGCGACCGCCTCGGCCGCACACCAATCGTCATAGGCCACAAAGAAGGCGCATGGGCTGCCACCTCCGAGACCACCGCCTTCCCCAACCTCGGCTTCGACGTCGACCACTTCGTAGGGCCTGGCGAGATCATTCGCCTCACGGCCGACGGCATGGAGCAGCTGCGCAAGCCCAACCAAGAGATGCAGGTGTGCTCATTCCTTTGGGTCTACTACGGCTTCCCCACATCCACCTACGAAGGCCGCAACGTAGAAGCCATGCGCCACGCCTGCGGAATGCTCATGGGCCAGCAAGACTCCACCGAAGTAGACCTCGTGGCAGGCATACCAGAATCCGGAGTCGGCATGGCCACCGGCTACGCCGAAGGCATCGGAGCACCCTACCGCCGCGCCATCTCCAAGTACACACCCACATGGCCACGCTCCTTCATGCCCGGCAACCAGCTCACACGCAACCTCGTGGCCAAGATGAAACTCATACCCAACCGTGACGCACTACAGGGCAAACGCTGCCTCTTCTGCGACGACAGCATCGTGCGCGGCACACAGCTGCGCGACAACGTGCGCGGACTCTTCGACCTCGGAGCCAAGGAAGTGCACATGCGCATAGCCTGCCCACCGCTCATCTACGGATGCCCGTTCATCAATTTCTCTGCATCCAAGAGCGATATGGAACTGCTCACCCGACAAGTGATCCACGACCTCGAGAACGACCAGGACCACACCCCCGGAGGCATAGGAGGCGAAGCCACCACCGCACGCGAGATACTGCAGGAATACGCACGCACCGACTCCGAGAAATACCGGGCCATGGTCACCGAGATGGGCCGCCGCCTCGGACTCACATCCCTACGCTTCAACACCCTCGAGATCCTCATACGCGCCATCGGACTCCCAAAGTGCAAAGTCTGCACCCACTGCTTCGACGGCTCCAGCCACTTCTAAGAGGGGGCCCCACCACTCACATAAGTTAGGGAGGGGAGATGAGGGGAGAGGACTTGTTTGCCGGTTGTGGCCGTCCGCAGTTCCTGCACTTTCAGCCGCAAGTGCAGTTGTTCTTGGCGCAAAGTTTCTTTACTTCTGAACTACGCTGCAAAGGTACAACATTTCCCCGACTTATGCAATAGGTTTTGAAAAAAGTGGGGTGCACTCGAAGGCACTTTTTTACTTGTGATGCACCCTTTTGGCTGCAAAGCCCTCATCATCAAGCACTTAAACACACATGTCGACAGAGACGGGTGGCAATTGCGTCCCATCCGTCCCGCGTCCCATCGTCCCATTAAGGTGGTTGCAGATGTGCAGACCAGATGTTTACTATTATATATTATATATAT
>JAFRNY010000044.1 GCA_017429945.1 Bacteroidaceae bacterium | reverse complement strand
ACTCACCATTGCTTCGACAAGTACGTTCGTGTCTTGTAAGGACTATGATGACGACATCGACGCCCTCAACACACGCGTAGACGCCAATGATGCAGACAACCAGGCTCTGCACACTGCTCTTGATGCTGCAAATGCCGAGCTGACGAACCTGAAGGCTCAGCTGGCTAAAGAGGTATCGCGCCTCGATGGTCTTGTAGCCACTGCTCAGGGCACTGCCGACCAGGCAAAAGTAATCGCTGAGCGTGCTGACGCGCTCTCTCAGGAGAACCAGAAGGCTATCGCCAACGAGATCGTCCGTGCAACAGCAGCTGAGGCTGCCCTCGAGGTTCGCATCAAGAAGCTTGAGGATGAGGTTATCCCCGGCCTCGAGAAGCTGATCAAGGACCTGCAGGACAACAAGCTCGACAAGAAGACCTTCGAGGAGGAGACTGCTAAGATCTGGGCTAAGATGGAGTCCATCGAGACCGACCTTGGCAAAGCTCTGAAGCGTATCGAAACTCTCGAGAAGGGTCTCGAAGATGAGATCCTCGCTCGCAAAGCTCTCGCTGAAGACCTTGAGGAGCAGAAGAAGATCATCGCCAACCACGAGACTCGCCTGAAGGAGCTCGAGGAGAAGGTTGTTCCTGAACTCCGCGATCTCATCAAGAAGCTCCGCGAGGACTATGAGGCTGACGTTAAGCGCATCGACGAAGCTATCACAAAGCTGACCGCTCGCGTTAAGACCAACGAAGACGACATCGCTACTCTGAAGGAAGACGTCAAGAAGATCAACGAGGAACTCACCAAGATCAACGACAAACTCAATGAGCTGAACGTTCTTATCCTCAAGTCTCTCCGTAGCCTCGTCTTCATCCCCGACTTCTACTACTTCGGTATTGAGGCTACTGAGCTCTCTGGCGTTTACTACAAGTACTGGCTTATCTCCGATATGCCCAAGGTTAACGCTGACGATAACGATCCCACTTGGAACCTGCTCAACCGCGGTAAGCTCCAGTGCTTCGAGAACCCCGCTCTCAGCAAGCAGAAGGAAGACTTCCTCGTTGAGAACTTCGTGGCTCGCTACCACCTCAATCCTTCCAGCGCTGACCTCAGCAAGCTGACTGTTGAGAACTTCGCAGTTCTCTCTGGCGACCGTGAGTATCGCACCCGCGCTGCTGCTACCGACAAGAAGAACAGCAACATCACCGTTGCCAGCTTCGATCCCGCTGCTGACGTTAAGAACGGCGACCTCTACCTGAACCTCAATATTGTTGATCCCGCTAAGATCAAGGCTATCGGTCACGTTGAGGATGGCACATTCGTTGCTGAGGACGAGCAGGTAACAGTCTTCGCTACCGAGGTTACTCTTAACGACGAGATGAAGAACACCGTAACTTCTGACTACGCTGCTCTTCTGGCTACCACCTATGCTAACGGCTATCGTCTGGCTCACACCAACGCTGGTGACCCCGCTGTCAAGGGTGCCGGTCTGACCAGCTCTTTCACAAAGGTTGTTAATCCTACAGCTTGCGGTGCTTGCGACGTTGCTCTTGCTAGCCGTCACCTCTTCACCGACGCTGACGAGACTGTTTTCGGCGAAGGCAACGGCCTCACCGCTGTAACTCTCGAGGATCAGCCCCTCGTTTCTGCTCTCAACTCCGATCCCAGCACCACTACCGCTCAGGATATCGTTGTTTGGAACAGCACTATCGACCTCTCCAAGCTCGCTGAGGTTCACCGCATTGGCGACGAGAACGTTGCTGAAAAGGTTATGACCGCTGCCGAACTCGAGAAGAACGGCTTCGAGATCCGCTTCGAGCTCACCGGTCTGAAGATGACCGATAACGCTACCTCTGAGTCTGCTCACGCTGCTATCGCAGAAGATGGTAAGACTCTCCGTCCTCAGCTCCCCGAAATGGGTTACGATGCTGCTGGTCAGTCTAAGGGTCTTGCTGCCAAGTATGGCGCTACCAAGCAGGATCGCACCACCATCGGTCGTACTCCTCTGGTTCGCGTAATGCTGGTTGACACCAAGCACAACGACCACGTCCTCGACTACGGCTACATCCGCCTCGTCATCATCGATACTCCTCAGGAGGAGCCTGTTGTTCTTGAAGACTTCCGCACTGTAGAGTACCAGACTGGCAACAGCCTCGACTACGTCTACAACGAGTGCGCTGCTCAGCCCACTCCCGAGAAGTGGTCATGGCGTCAGACTTGGGCTTCCTTCGAGAACGACCTCTACAACATGTATAGCCTCTCACAGCGTGACTTCGAGGATCGCTACGAAGCTGTCATCAAGGACGTTGACGGTGGCAAGTACTGCACCTCTGGCCTCGACGACGCTCTGAAGCAGTATCGCATGGTTATCAACAACGGCGACACCACCTTCGTTGCTTGCAAGGCTGACGAGTACCTCGGTGACATCACCGTACGTCCCGGCTCTCTCATTGGTGAGGGTACCAAGACTCAGGTTCTCGACTGGCAGGTTAGCGGCGAGCAGTTGAAGGCTTACGCTCTCGACGGCAAGACCGAAACCACACGTGTCGTTAAGTATCAGCTCATCAATGCTGCTGACCGCAGCAAGTTCATGGATGTATATGTCATCCTGAAGGCTGGCACGATCAAGGTTACTAAGGAGACTGTTCAGTACCCGACCGTAACTGGTAAGTTCGACACCAATAAGATTAAGGAGTATTGGTACGATGAGAACACTCAGACCGCTCAGAAGACTCTCCACGAGGCTCACCTGAATGTTCCTTCACCTGAAGACTGGATCAAGACTTGGGGCGAGAGCCGCACATGTCCGTTCGAGTTCCTCCTCAGCTCTGACTTCAACAACAACTACATTCTCAACGAGAACAACCTCGCTCAGTACATCACTGTTGACGATCCTACCACTAACAAGCTGTGGGCTCTCGACAAGGCTGAGAAGACATTCGGCTTCGTTGTCCTGACTGCTGACAAGGATGGCTACAAGGCTAACAACAAGGCTAAGGGCTACTCCGGCACAACTTACACCATCAGCGTTGGTGACTACCAGCAGGTTCCCGGATGGGGTCTCTATGCTACCGCTAACGGTAAGAAGGAGCTCATCGCTTACCTCGAGTACGACGAGTCTGGCGAACAGACCATCAACCACGTGAAGGTTGTCCTGAACAAGGCTGCTCACCGTCAGGATCACATCAACAGCTTCGTAGAGGATCTCATCAACTACAAGGCTCACAACGATCTGACCGATGACTTCCTGAAGGTTGACCTCGGCATCACCCTCAAGTGGGCTGCTCCCAAAGATCTGCCTGCTAAGTGCGGCTACGAGGTTACTCTGCCTGCATTCCAGGTTCGCTTCCTCCGCCCGATCAACATGTTCAGCGAAGGCCTCCAGGTTCAGGATGCTGCTAACACCACTCAGATCTTCCCGCTCTACGACCTTGTTCGCTTCACCGACTGGCGTGAGCAGTGGAACCCGACTGCAGCTTCTACTCAGAATAAGGAGCGTCGCGACCGCGTAGTTCCCGATGGTGGCAAGTTCATCGTTGACTACTGGTACTACTACAACGTTAAGCACATCATCATTGGTAATGCTACTGAGATCATCGATCCCGCACAGGAAGCTCCTCTGAACAACATCATGCACACCAACATGAACGGCAACGATATCACCAAGACTATCCTGGCTACCGTCTCCAACAATGTTGAGTTCACCTACGTGCCTGCTGATGCTACCACCGGTGCTAACGCTCAGATTGGCGATCCCGCCTTCTACGGCAGCATTAAGTACACCAACAACCGTTCAACTGTTGATGAGTTCGACGTAACCGTTCCTATCACAGTTTGCTACGAGTGGGGTCACCTCTACCAGGATGTTACTATCCACGTAGTGAAGACTCTTGAGAACACCACTGTCAAGGTTCGTCGTTAATCCCGACAACCAGTCATGAATAAAAAGGGAGGAGGAGTGTTAGTCTCCTCCTCCCTTTCTACTTTTAATCATTTTCTCATTAACGTCAGAGAATAGATGAAATCACGTATCATCCTTTCTGCTTTGCTTCTCGGTCTCCTCTTCGCAGGTTGCAAGAACAAGCAAGAGAAAGCGTCATACATCCCGCCAGCCTCAATGGAATACTCGGGTGCCGACACCACTGAGATTCTTGGCCTGGTTAATAAGTATATAGCTTGTCTGAACGAGCACGACTATGATGGTATGGCCGACATGCTCTATGCCTTTAAGGATAATCGTATCGTCGCTTTCGAAGGCGAACAGCGCGACAGCGTCATGCGCGGCCTCAAGCAAATTCCCATCTACGCCGCTAAGCTCCATAGCTTCCAACTTCGCAGTAATGTCAACAACGAAGTAGGTATTCTTATACAGCTTATCGAAGATGGTGACTTAGATAACGAGATTGGCGTCAGCAAGCTTTATCTGAATCCTGTCTATGTCCAGGGTAAGTGGTATCTCACCCTGCTGGACCTTAATGCCGATGGCGTCCGTCGTTAAGATGACATCATTGCGTAACATACTATTTCTTCTGCTGTCTGTAGTGCTGTTGCTCATGGCAGCAGCATCATGCAGGCAGAAGAACCATCAGCGTCCTCAAGCTGTCATCGAGTTCACCGACACTGTCCTTGACCTCGGTGAGGTGGCGTTGAGCGATACTCTTCGCTTCAGCTACAGTTTCACAAATACCGGCGACGCAGGCCTTCTGCTCTGGGGCGTACAGCCCGACTGCGGTTCATGCACCCACGTCGCTTATTCTACCGACACTATCGCTCCGGGCGAGTCCGGCGAGATAGCTGTCACCTTCAATGGAGCCAACAAGTACGGCTTAGGCTCCCATGAATTTTATATTCACGTTCGAACGAATACAGAGAAACAGTACAACGACTTACTGTTCACGACATATTTCTCCAGCCTATAAACGCATTTCTACACGATGAAAAAAACTATACTTTTCGCCCTTCTCTTAGTTTCTACACTACTCTCTGCTCAGCAGAAGATGGTGATAACATTGAATGACACAGCTCTCGTCGTTCCAGTTTGGAAGGTCGACAATATAAGTTTTCAGGAATTTCAGATGCCCGACACCGCTATTCCCGATTCAGCTGTCAACCTTGGCTTGAAGAGCGGTTTGCTCTGGGCTCCCTGGAACCTGGGCGCTTCGTCTGAGAGTGAGGTTGGTTTCCTTCTTGGCTGGGGTAATCCTGATTCCACGAATCTCTCCACTGACCTTAAATACTTTTATGCTCCTTCAGGCGTGAAGAATATCACGAATACAGAGTTTGACGTCGCCAAAACTTATTGGGGCGACCTTTGGCACATGCCTACCATCGAGGATTTCCAAGAGCTTTTGTCTTTGAACTGGGCTTGGGATGTCGAAAAGAGTGCCTATAAGGTTACTAACCCCGAGGCCCCCGATTCGCTGAAGAAGAATTGTATCTATTTCCCTGTTACGGGCAAACGTATGGGCGAGGCCGATGCCGATTCGCTCGACTTCGGCTTCTATTGGTCAGGCTCTATTGCCGAGAACAAGGATTCTGCAGTATATCTCAACTTCCCGTTGATCGCTGATCCGGAAGCAGAGATTGATATGACCCTCTGGAAACTGCTCGACGGCTATCGCTCACGCCATTTGGCGGTGCGCCCTGTCTTTGGTGAGTATGTAATGCCTATTACTATCACCTCAAATGAGGCAATGGTAGCTGGGACTACAGCCACCATCACCATTACTGTTGAGGGCGAAGGCGAGAACATACAGTATTATCTGCTGTATGGCAAGACCGAAGATCCCAACGAGGAGAATGCCGAGAAACGTGGTCCTTATACTATTGCCGAACTCCTTGGCGACGCCTTTGCCTCAGAGGTTACTCTTGAAGGCCTCGATTACGAGACAACCTATTACTATCGTGCTCTCGCCGTCTGTGGCGACAACAAGATTCTCGAAGAAGCCTCACACGAGTTCACCATCGGTCCGGATGATCGCATCGTGAACCTTGGCCTTAGCGTCAAGTGGGCCAGCCGTAATATCGGCGCCAACACAGAGTCGGACTTCGGATATTATGTAGCGTGGGGCGCTCTCTCTGAGATTCACTATCCCTATGGCGGTTCGGGCAACATTAGCGGCAACCCCGACTATGACATTGCTCGTGCTAAGTGGGGCGGTGAATGGCGTATGCCTACACGTGCGGAGTTCGAAGAGCTGAAGAAATATTGTACAGCCACACAAGATAAGGTTAACGATGTCCCGGGCGTGCGCTTTACACGCGGTAAGTTTTCTATCTTCCTTCCGTTTGCTGGCGGCCGTGCTGGCTCTTCTGTCCAGAACGAGCGTAAGGCGGGCTACTACTGGACGAGCGAGGGCGAGACAGGTGTGGCCACTCAGCTGGAGCTGATGTCGCCTATCTACGACGATTTCTTCAACCTCGTATCCTTCAGCAAGAGCCTCGGCTATACCGTTCGTGCCGTCTATGGCAAGAATGATCCTAAGAACTTTGTTGAGAACCCCGATGATATCGATCCCGAACAGGGTGGCGGCGAAGAGCCGGGTGGAGACGAACCGGGCGGTGACGAACCTGGTGGCGATGATCCCGTAGATCCTCCTGTGAACCCCATTGCTGAAGATGTAGAAGCCATTGACCTCGGTCTTACTTCCGGTACGCTTTGGGCTAATAAGAATGTTGGCGCTGGCAATTCAGGCGAGTCGGGCGATTACTATGCCTGGGGCGAGACAGAGACAAAAGACACATACCTCCTCACGAACTATTCTCAGTATAACGCCGACTACGAGACCTTCCAAAGCCCCTATCGAGGCGAGAAAGGCATCCAAGGTACAGAACAGGATGCCGCTCACGTCATCTGGGGCGGCAATTGGGTTATACCTTCGCCTACGCAGTTTAATGAACTCGTTGAAGAATGCACGTGGGAGTGGACCACGCAGAACGGTTCTGAAGGTTACCTTGTGAAATCAAAAAAGAATAGCAAGTCAATCTTCCTGCCTATTACGGGATACTATAATGGTTCCAGCTGTACCGCGCGCCCCCGTGGCTACTATTGGACTTCCTCGCTCTATCTGTTCCCGGCCGATTGGGAAAAGGCCAAACAGGCTATGGAGTTCGTGATACAGAACGAGACCGATCCAAGATATATGTATTTTCAGATGGATACCAGCCGCCAGTACGGTCTCACTATCCGTCCCGTCATACTTAAATAATCTCAGAGAGTCATGCGACACATTAAATATATATTATCACTCTTGCTCTTCGCCTTCATCAGCCAGCTGACCTTCGCCGCCGGTGCTGTCACGTTGGTTCTGAAACTGAAGGATAGCGATGCTGTTGAGAAGTTTAAGTTGGCAACAAAGCCTGTGGTGACATTCGAGGATGGCACTACGCTTAGAATTAAGTCCGAATATGTTGATATAACTCGCGAGTACATCGATATCGAGAAATTTTACTTTGAGGTAGAAGAAGATGAGACCATCAAGCCCGAACCTGAGCCCGACGCCATCGACGAACTGAAGGAAGATGCAGTGGAGAAGGTGAGCTTTGAGTTTGCTTATGATGGGCGCGTAGCCCAGATTAAGGGATTGGGCGAGGCACCGAAGGTGGCTGTGTTCAACACCGCCGGCGTGCAGGTTCAGCCTCGGACGGTTATTACATCAAGCGCTGTCACCATCACGATGAGCGAGCTGCCTGCTGGCATATACGTCATTCGTGCTAACGACAGGTCGTTTAAGATAATAAAGAAATGAAGAAAATAATATTCATCATAGCTGCTGCAGCGCTGTTGATGCCTGCCTGCAAGGGCGGACTGATGGGCGCTGGTGGTGGTGCCGACAGCACTGCTGTTGCCGACAGTGATTCGCTGGCGCCCAAGGTGCTCACGTCGGTCTTCGGTAAGGTGCCTTCGATCTACGAGAACGAGATGCGCCTCATCACCGAGCAGGCACACCGCGAAGCCGGCAACAATGTTGAGAGCGTGCGCGGCATTATGGCCAATCTGGCCGATTCAGCCTATACGGTGGCCGAGGAAAAGTCGTTGGCGGAGATTGTCGGTATGCAAGGCGGCATCGTGCGCTGCACGGCCGATGCCGGTCTGCCGTACAAGGTAGCTTCGGAAGCTAAGGTCCTCACTGTGCTGCTGCCCAAGCTGCGCAGCGTAGGCGGCGAGGAGCGCGTGTTCCTCGATATGGAGTTCACGCCCGACAGCGTGGCCGACAAGGCTTACTACGTGCTGCAAGGCAGCGAGGGCAAGATCATGACAGGAACGATAGCCCTGCCGCTGACGAAAGAGCCAACGAAGGTCACCGCCGTAATCGTGGCGCCCAACGCCCCAGCCAAATACCTCGAGGCCTGCTCTGAGATTCACTTTGTTGACCAAAAGACCTACGCCAAGCTCCGCGAGTTCGTCAAGGACCGTCAGAAGATTTGGCGCGCCACCTATGCCAAGGAACTTGGGATAGAGGAGGAGAGTGAGGAATGAAAAGTGAAAAGTGAAAAATGAAAAATGTAATTCACCAATATATATCATACGAGACAGAAAGTAAGGAGTAATTAGTAAACCGTAAATCATTAAACGAAAAAAATCAGTATTAACCCTTTATTAAAAACAAAACGAAAATGAAAAAGTTTATGTTTTTGGCAGCAATGTTCTTTGCTGCATTTACCACGGCTTCCGCTCAGGACCAGGTAATCGAAGAGTTCCAGCCCCACTGGTTCCTGCAGCTGCAGGCCGGCGGCGCCCACACTCTGGGCGAGGCTAAGTTCAAGGACCTCCTCTCACCTGCCGCACAGGTTGCAGTAGGCTATCAGTTCAACCCCGTCCTCGGCCTGCGTCTGCAGGGCAGCGGCTGGGAGTCTAAGGGCGGTTGGGTAAGCCACCCCAAGGCAGACTACAAGTGGAACTACGCCAGCGCAGGTCTCGACCTGAAGGTTAGCCTGACGAACCTCATTGGCGGTTGGAAGCCCAAGCGCTTCCTCAACGTAGGTCTTATCCTGGGCGGTGCTGCTAACATCGCTTGGAACAACGACGAGGCTCAGGACCTGCAGGCTGTTATTGCCAGCCAGCCCCCTGTGTTCGATCCCAACGGCTACACCCACGAGCTCGAGTACCTCTGGGACGGCACCAAGGTTCGCCCCGTAGGCCGCGCCGGTCTTGACTTCGACTTCCGCTGCTCCGACCGCGTAGCTATCACCCTCGAAGGTAACGCCAATGTCCTCTCCGACAAGTACAACTCGAAGAAGGCAGAGAAGAAGATGAAGGCCGACTGGTACTTCAACGCTCTGCTCGGTGTACGTGTAGCTCTCGGTCCCACCGTTAAGCGCACCGTCATCCCCGCACCCGTCGTTGAGGAGCCCGCTCCCGTTGTTGAGGAGCCGAAGCCCGTTGTTAAGCCCGAGCCCGTTAAGAAGCCCGAGATGCGCACCGAGATCTTCTACGCTATCCGCGAGACTGTTGCTGTCGGCACCGAAGCTGCCAAGCTGCAGAACCTCATCGCCTTCCTGAAGGCTAACCCCGACACGAAGGTCAGCGTCACCAGCTATGCTGATGCCGGCACAGGTAACCCGAAGATCAACCAGATGTATGCTTCGAAGCGTGCTGAGAACGTTGCCAAGGCTCTCACCGAGGCTGGCATCGACGCCGCTCGCATCACTGTTGACAGCAAGGGCGACACCGTTCAGCCTTTCGCCGAGAACGACAAGAACCGCGTTTCTATCGCTATCGCAAAGTAAGATTAAAAGCCCGCTGATATGCGGGCTTTTAATTTTGTGACAAATAACGAATGAAGAATGACGAATAAGAGTCACCATTGAATGCTGAGATAACTTGGTTAAATGCTGATATAATTAATTCATTGTTCATCGTTCATTTTTAATTAAAAAAACCGCTGCAAAGCGGTTTTTTTTGTACCTTTGCGGCGCAGTATATAGTGCAGACTGCATTTTGTGGTCTGGTAAAACGATTTCATTATGGAAGAAAAGCAAGAACAGATGCAGTTGCCGGAGAACGCTTTCCGCGAGCTGCACGATGGCGAGAGCTACGAACCCCTTATGCGCGCCGACCGCGACTATCCCGAGGTGAACGCCTGGAGTGTGTCGTGGGGCATTCTTATGGCCGTCCTCTTCTCGGCCGCTGCCGCCTACCTCGGCTTGAAGGTAGGCCAGGTCTTCGAGGCCGCCATACCCATTGCCATCATCGCTGTGGGTTTGAGCACCGCTGCCCGTCGCAAGAACGGTCTCGGCGAGAACGTCATCATCCAGAGCATCGGCGCCTCGTCGGGCGTCATCGTGGCCGGTGCCATCTTCACCCTGCCGGCCCTTTACATCTTGCAAGCCAAATATCCTGAGATCACCGTCAATTTCCTGCAGGTGTTCCTCGCTTCGCTGCTCGGCGGCTGTCTGGGCATACTGTTCCTCATCCCCTTCCGCCGCTATTTCGTCAAGGATATGCACGGCAAGTACCCCTTCCCCGAGGCCACAGCCACTACGCAGGTCCTTGTCAGCGGTCAGCAGGGCGGCAACCAAGCGCGTACGCTCATCTGGGCAGCTGCCATAGGCGGCCTGTATGACTTCGTCGTCTCCACATTCGGTTGGTGGCACGAGACCCTCTCCACGCGTATGACCGCTTGGGGCGAGGCTCTTGCCCAGAAGGCTAAGCTCACCTTCTCCATCAACACCGGCGCCGCCGTCCTTGGCCTGGGCTACATCGTGGGTCTTAAGTATGCCGCCATCATCTGCGCCGGCAGCCTCTTCGTATGGTGGTTCCTCATTCCCCTGCTCGGCATGACGACGGTCGATAGCGTTATGCTTTCGCAGATGGACCCTCAGTTCATCTTCACCAACTACGCCCGCTACATCGGCATCGGTGCTATCGCCATGGCCGGCGTCATCGGCATCGTCAAGAGCTGGGGCGTCATCAAGGGTGCCGTAGGTCTGGCCGGCCGTGAGCTGCGCGGCAAGGGCAAGGACGTCGCTGCTGCCACTCTTCGCACCGACCGCGACCTGAATATGCGCTTCCTGGCCATCGCTATCATCGCAGCCCTGGCCATCGTCTTCATCTTCTTCTACGTCGGCCTCATCCACAACCTCGCACAAGCCTTCGTGGCTTGGCTCGTAGTGGCTGTCATAGCCTTCCTCTTCACCACCGTGGCCGCCAATGCCATAGCCATCGTGGGCACCAACCCCGTCTCGGGCATGACGCTGATGACCCTCATTATCGCCTCCATCGTCCTCGTGGCCGTAGGCCTGCAAGGCACCGACGGCATCGTGGCCTCTATGGTCATCGGCGGTGTCGTCTGCACGGCTCTGTCCATGGCCGGTGGATTCATCACCGACCTGAAGATAGGTTACTGGCTCGGCACGACGCCTGCCAAGCAGGAGACGTGGAAGTTCCTCGGCACGCTCGTCTCGGCAGCCACCGTGGGTGGTGTCATCATCATCCTCAACAAAACCTATGGCTTCACGGGCGACGATGCCCTCGTAGCTCCGCAGGCCAACGCCATGGCTGCCGTCATCGAGCCTCTGATGATGGGGCAGGGCGCACCTTGGACGCTCTACGGCGTCGGTGCTATGCTGGCGCTGTTGCTCAACCTGCTCGACGTGCCTGTGCTGGCTTTCGCCCTTGGTATGTTCATCCCCTTGCAGCTCAACGTTCCCCTCGTCGTAGGCGGCGCCATCAACTGGTTCGTCACTCATCGCTCCTCCGATGCCGCCCTCAATAATGCCCGTGGCGAGCGCGGCACGCTCATCGCCAGTGGTTTCATCGCCGGCGGCGCTCTGATGGGCGTAGTCTCGGCCATCCTCCGATTCGTGGGCTTTAATCCTATCAGCGAGGCGTGGCTGGCCAACCCTATGTCTGAGCTTCTTTCCATAGCAGCCTACGCTCTCATTATTATCTATATGATAGTGGCGAGCGTGAAAGCGAAGACAGAATAGCCCACCCCCAGCCCCTCCCAAAGGGAGGGGAGAAAGGGAAAGTGGACAATGAAGGGTTACAGCGTCGCAAGCGCCGAGCGAGGGATTAGGGCTGACGGTTCTTCGCAAGTGAAGTAAAGGGTGTCGTAAAAAACTCTTAAGACTTTTGCCCCGGACCCTTGAACCTTCTTCCAGAGACTAAGTAGTGTAACGTCAAAATAGGTTTTAACATTAACGCCCATAAATAATGAGACGATTCGTTTTAAGCATAGTTGTAGCCGTGATGAGCCTGGCCTGTCAGGCTCAGCAGTGGCAGCGCCTCTCAGCGCCGGTCATGACGCCTTGGGGCGAGCAGATCGACCCCGCGTCGGTGTGGCAGCAGTATCCTCGCCCGCAGCTCGTGCGCTCCGATTGGATGAATCTCAACGGCCTGTGGGGCTACTATCGGCGCGACAACGTCGTGCGTCTGACCGCCGAGAGCGCAGTCAGCCGTTTCAATAAGAGCATCCTCGTGCCCTTCGGTGTGGAGTCAGCCCTCTCGGGCATCAAGCACACCGACCTCGGCACGACAGCCAACTCTACGCTGATGTACCGTCGGACATTCACGCTGACCGACGCCTTCCGTGACAAACGCGTGCTTCTGCATTTCGGAGCCGTCGACTGGCGTTGCGCCGTCTATGTCAACCGCACGAAGGTGGGCGAGCACGAAGGTGGCAACGACCCCTTCACCTTTGATATCACCGAAGCGCTGAAAGCCGAAGGTGAGCAGGAGCTGCAGGTGGCCGTCTATGACCCCAGCAGCCGTGGCGGTCAGCCGCGCGGCAAGCAGACCACCGGCCCTGGCGGCATCTGGTACACCAGCTGCAGCGGCATCTGGCAGACCGTCTGGCTCGAGCCCGTCAGCAACTGCTATATCGAGCGCTACGAGTTAGTCCCCAATGCAGCCACAGGCAGCGTCCGTGTTAAGGTCTTTGCCAACAATCCTACGTGTAAGTACACCCTCATAGCCCGCGACGGTGAGCAGATCGTGGCTACCTCCGAGAAAACGGCTGTTGGCGAGGAGGTCACGCTGACCATCCCCGACGCTAAGCTCTGGTCGCCCGACTCGCCCTACCTCTACAACCTCGACATTACCCTCTCTGAAGCCAACTGTCAGGACTGCGACAAAGCGCGCGGCTATTTCGGACTGCGAACGCTCACCAAGGCCATGATCGACGGTCATCCCGGTTTCCTCCTCAATGGCAAGCCCATCTTCATGTTCGGCCCGCTCGACCAAGGCTGGTGGCCCGACGGTCTTCTGACGCCGCCCTCCTACGAGGCTATGATCTTCGACCTCCAGACCATCAAGGCGCTTGGCATGAACATGGTGCGCAAGCACATCAAGGTGGAGCCCGACCTCTGGTACGAATGGTGCGACCGCAACGGCCTCATCGTGTGGCAGGATATGCCCAATGGCAGCGAGGGCGGCAGCCTCGGCACCAAGTCTGAGCTGCAGCACATCTTCTACACAGAGAGCGAGCGCATCGTAACCGCACTGAAGCAGCACCCCTCCATCTGCGTATGGATTCCCTATAACGAGAGCTGGGGCCAGGACGTTGACGGCGGTGCGGGCCACACCATGCGCGGCTATCTCGTCGTGCGCAATGCCGATGCCGACATGGGTCGCCTGATGAACGCCGCTTCCGGTTGGCACGATTTCGAGATTGGCGATATCACCGATGCCCATAGCTATCCCTCGCCCAACGGCACAAGCAATCCCGGTAACAACCGCGTCAACGTATGCGGCGAGTATGGTGGCATCACCTATCTCATCGATGGCCACCTGTGGGCCGGCAGTCAGCAGGTGTATACCGCCGTTGACAACAGCGAGGACTACACAGCGCGTTTCAATCAGTACACCTCAGCCCTTCAGAGCCTGCAGCTCACCAAGGGCCTCTGGGCTGCCGTCTATACTCAGATCACCGACGTAGAGCAGGAGGTCAACGGCATCCTCACCTACGACCGTAAGGTCCTTAAGGTCGATGCCGAGCAGTTGGCGTCCATCCGCCGCAACATCGAGCAGACCACCAACAACCGCCTGAGCGGTGCCACAAGTGTCGTGTCCGCAGGCGATAACGCCACCAACGTCTATTGGCGCTACACCACCGATGCGCCGGCCGAAGGCTGGGAACAACCCTCCTTCGACGACAGCGCCTGGAAGCGTGGCGCCGCCGGCTTCGGCGATATCAGCCAGCCCGATGCCCGCGTGCGCACCAAGTGGAGCACACCCGAGATATGGGTGCGCCGCACCTTCCGCCTCGACGGCGTCGCGGCTGCCGACCTCCCGCGCCTCTGCCTGCGTATCTTCTACGATGAGGACTCCGAGGTGTATATCAACGGCGTCCTGGCTTTCAGCATCACGGGTTACAACACTACCTACCAGCTCTTCGACATCTCCGACGCAGCGCGCAAGGCCATCAACCTCGACGGCGACAACGTCATAGCCATACACACGCTCCAGACCGGCGGCGGACAGTATATCGACGCGGGCTTCAGCCTACGCTCCTACACCGCCAATGCCGACCTCCAGCCGCAGCCCATGGCCGCCAATCAGCTCGCCCCGGCTGAGGACCCAGAGCAGGCCTACCTCCTCTGCTACTCCAAAGCCGCCGACAATAGGCTCTTCTATGCCGCAAGTCTCGACGGTCGGGCGTGGACGCAGCTCAACGACGGACAAAGCATCTTCGGCCTCGCCGGCGGTCAACCCGCAGTGGTGCGCCCTTTTGTCCGTAGGCTGGAGGATGAGGAGGGTGGGGCCACCTTCCACCTCGTCTTTGGCGGTACCGACGATGCCCCTGGCCTTTATCATTACACTTCGTCGGACCTCGTGCGCTGGACACCCGTAGGCGCCGAGGGCGGTAGGGTTCGCGATGTAGCTGCCAATGGTCCGGAGATGGATTACGACAGCGCCAGCGGCAATTATTACTACTTTTGGACGGCCCTCTCCGGCAAGACCTACGTCCCGCAGTGGAGCCGTACGCAGGACTTCACCTCGTTCACACGCCCAATGAACTACTTCGCGCCCGGCACTTCCGTGCGCGACCTCCACATCTTCAAGGTCGGCGAGCAGTATGTCGCCCTCTATACCGACCCCGACAACCAGGGTCTCTGCACGGCATGGTCCAACAGCCTCAACCCCTCACGCGGCCGCTTTCACGACTTCACCCGTGTGTTCTCCTACAATCATAAGCTCTTTACTCCTGCCACCTTCCCTTCGTTCGACGGCAAGGGCTGGCACCTCTTTGGCTCCGAGGACGGTAGTTTTCGCGAATTCTACTCCGCACTGCAGGCTCCTGCCAACAGCCTCTCCTGGCGCTTCTCCGACATTGCTCCCACTGGCTTCCCTGCCGATGCCGACGGTGGCAAGGTTGTAGTGATCAAGCGCTCAGAGCTACAGCGCATAGCCGACACGCTCACGGGCATCACCGCCCTGCCTGCGCCCCACGGCTCCCATGCCACAGGCGTCTTCACCCTCTCGGGCCTGCGCTTAGACCATTCCCGACTGGCCAAAGGCGTATATATCATTAATGGACAGAAAGTAATCATCAAATAATAAATTATTAAATCGTAAATCACAAAGATGTCATTGATTGAAAAAATCATCGCACGTGCGCAAGCCAATCCGCAGCGCATAGTGCTCCCCGAGGCCGAGGAAGAGCGCACGCTCATCGCGGCCGACAAGGCCTTGGCCGACCACCTGGCCGACATCATCCTTATCGGTAATCCTGCCAAAGTACACGCTCTGGCAGAGAAGCATGGTCTCACACACATCGGCGAGGCTACGCTCATCGACCCCGAGAACTACGAGCGCTCGGAGGAACTCGCACAGCTCCTCTGCGAACTCCGCAAGAGCAAGGGCATGACCATCGAACAGGCCCGCGAGCTCGTAAAGAACCCGCTCTACCTCGGTTGTATGATCATCAAGACCGAAGGTGCCGACGGACAGATCTCCGGTGCTCTCTCCACCACGGGTGAGACGTTGCGCCCCGCACTCCAGATCATCAAGTGCTCCCCGGGTATTACCTGCGTCAGCGGCGCTATGCTCCTCATCACCGACCGTCCTGAGTACGGCGAGGATGGCGTTCTCGTCGTAGGTGATGTGGCCGTGACGCCCATGCCCGATGCTGACCAGCTCTCGCAGATTGCCATCTGCACGGCTCAGACCGCTAAGAGCGTTGCTGGCTTCGACGACCCGCGCGTTGCCATGCTCAGCTTCTCCACCAAGGGCTCTGCCAAGCACGAAGTGGTGGACAAGGTCGTGGAGGCCACTCGTTTGGCTAAGGAACGTTGTCCTGAACTCAAGGTCGACGGCGAACTGCAGGCCGACGCCGCCCTCGTGCCCAGCGTAGGTGAGAAGAAAGCCCCCGGCAGCGCCATCGCAGGCCACGCCAACGTCCTCGTCTATCCGAATCTCGAAGTCGGCAACATAAGCTACAAACTCGTCCAGCGTCTCGCCGGTGCAATAGCCATAGGTCCTATCCTCCAGGGCATAGCACGTCCCGTCAACGACCTCAGCCGCGGCTGCTCCGTCGATGATATCTACTACCTCATTGCCATCACAGCCTGCCAGGCCATGGATGCTCGCTGAACGTTGTTCAGCGAAGTGAAAAGTGAAAGAATGAAAAGTGAAAAATAAAAGTATCATTTGCAATGGGTTATATTACTCGCCAAGGTGCTGATTCCCCTCTTCATGTGAAGAGCAAGTATTTTGCTGTTGCTATAGTTAGAATGGTCAAGCAAAACAATGATTGGCGTGTGAATAGTCTGTTCCAACAGATACTACGTTCGGGCACTTCCATTCATGCCAATGTGCGAGAGTCGGAATTTGCGCAAAGTCCACCAGATTTCATTACTAAACTCACTATTTCACTTAAAGAAGCCAATGAGACAAAAGGTTGGTTAGAAGTCTTATACGAAGCGGGTTGCTTGGATGAGTCCACCTTTTGCAATTTGCATCCCCTTTGTAAGGAACTCATAGCCATCCTTGTCGCATCAATTAAAACAGCAAAGAATAATAATCAATAAGTTAGCCAGGAAAGAGAATTGTGAGCATAGGTAAATCTTATTTTTCACTTTTCACTTTTCACTTTTTACTTAAAATGAAAATCCTCGTTCTCAATTGTGGCTCTTCGTCCATAAAATACGCTCTTTACAATATGGATGACCACTCGGTCATCACCTCCGGCGGCATCGAGAAAATTGGGCTGCCCGATTCGTTCATCAAATATAAGGCCGAGGGCCAGAAGTTTCAGTTCGAAGCTCCCGTGCCCGAGCACACAGCTGGCGTACAGCTCATCTTCAAGGTGCTGACCGAAGGCGAGCACGCCGTGCTCTCCGACCTCCATGAGATTGATGCCGTAGGCCACCGCATGGTGCACGGCGGCGAGAAATTCTCCGAGAGCGTGCTCCTCACGCCTGAGGTCATGCGCGACTTCGAGGCCTGCAACGACCTCGCCCCGCTCCACAACCCCGCCAACATCAAGGGCGTCAACGCCGTCAAGGCCCTGCTGCCCGACCTTCCGCAGGTGGGCGTCTTCGACACGGCCTTCCACCAGACCATGCCCGACTATGCCTACATGTACGCCCTGCCTTACGACCTCTATCGCAAGTACGGCGTGCGCCGCTACGGCTTCCACGGCACCAGCCACCGCTATGTCTCGGCCCGCGTCCTCGAATACCTCGGCATGCCCGTCGAGGGCTCCAAGGTCATCACCTGCCACATCGGCGGCGGAGCCTCAATCGCAGCCGTCAAGGATGGCAAGGTCGTTGACACTTCCATGGGCCTCACGCCCCTCGAGGGCCTTATGATGGGCACGCGCTCCGGCGACATCGACGCTGGCGCCGTCACCTTCCTCATGGACAAGCTCGGCCTCGACACAAAGGGCATCTCCAACCTCCTGAACAAGCAGTCTGGCCTCCTCGGCGTCAGCGAAGGTCGCAGCGACTTCCGCGATATTCTCGCTGGCATAGCTGAAGGCAACGACCTCGCTCGCCTGGCTAAGGAGATGTACACCTACCGCATCAAGAAGTACATCGGTTCCTACGCCGCTGCCATGGGAGGTGTTGACGTAATCCTCTTTACCGCAGGTGCCGGTGAGAACCAGTATGAGGTGCGCGAAGGTGCCACACGCGGTCTGGAGTTCCTCGGCGTAGAGCTCGACGATGCCAAGAACCGTGCCTGCCGCGCCACCGAAGCCGTCATCTCCAAGGACAGCTCGCGCGTAAAGGTCTGCGTCATCCCCACCGACGAAGAGCTGATGATAGCCATGGACACCCTCGCCATCGTCAGTAAGAAATAAAGTTTCAAGGACTACACACATCATCACAATCGAAGCCCTGCGGTCTCCCGCAGGGCTTTTTCCAACTCTGTTTGTGGCGCCTGAAGGGCTTTCGGGGGAGCATGACGGGCTGGGAGAGATGGGCGAGGAATGATTTTTGAAAAGTTTTTCAAAAAAGGGTTCATCTTACATTGTAAGTAGCTGATTATCAGCAGAGGCATCAAGAGGAGCCTCTGAGGGGGAAGAAAAAGTGAAGAATGACAAATGAAGAATGACAAATGATGAACGACAAATAAGGTTTTGTTGATTTTCAGACGTTTGCGATGTAGGATGAACCCTTTTTTGAAAAACTTTTTAAATTTGGGGACTTTGCAGGGATGAATTGTGGGGCGGTGGAGGCACGGTCGGAAGTGTGTGCCGATGCGTCCTATCGTATGTGCCGATGTGCCCTATCGTGTTGAGCTATGCGCCCTATTGTATGAGCCGATGCGCCCTATTGAATGTGTCGATACGACCGGTTGAATTGGCTTGTGCAACCGGTTGTGTGCGGACGGTCATCAGTGCTTTTCCGCGATATCCGTTTGGCATTAACACACGGCGGCAGGGCCGAGGATGAAGAAAAAGGGGCGAAAATTTGGTGGGGTGGGGTGGAGAGATTATCTTTGTAGCCGAAAACTTAAATGAGAGAGTGCATGAAGTATAGTATTATAGTGCCGGTATATAACCGCCCCGACGAGGTGGCGGAGCTGCTGCAGAGCCTGACGAAGCAGACGTTCCGCGATTTCGATGTCCATATCGTGGAGGACGGCAGCGAGGTGACGTGCCGCGAGGCGTGCGAGCATTTTGCTAACCGCCTGGACATTCATTACTACGTGAAAGAGAATGGCGGTCCGGGCGCAGCGCGCAACTACGGCGCGGAGCGTGCCACGGGCGACTATCTTATAGTGCTCGACTCCGACGTGGTGCTGCCAGTGGGCTTCCTCGCAGCCGTTGAGGAAGAGCTTGCGAGCGCCCCGTGCGATGCCTTCGGCGGTCCGGACCGCGCGCACCCCGACTTCACTCCGCTGCAGAAAGCTATCAGCTATGCCATGACGTCGTTCTTCACTACGGGCGGCATACGCGGTGGCAAGAAGAAGCTCGACCGTTTCTATCCCCGCTCTTACAATATGGGTGTGCGGCGCGGGCTGTGGCATGAGCTGGGCGGTTTCCGCCGTATGCGCTTCGGCGAGGACATTGATTTCAGCTACCGTCTGGAGAAGGCCGGTGCGCGTATGCGCCTGCTGCCTGATGCATGGGTGTGGCATAAGCGCCGGACGGACTTCCGCCGTTTCTTCCGTCAGGTGAACAACTCGGGCAAGGCGCGCATCAACCTGCATCTGTTGCACCCGGGAACGCTGAAGCTGGTGCATCTGTTGCCCGCGGTATTCACCGTGGGATGTCTGGTGCTGCTGATACTCTTCGTGCTTGGCCTGTTGCTATGGCTCTTAAGCTCTGTTCATGCGATAAAGGCGTTCGGCGTGGCGCTGTCCGGGCTGTGCCTGGCTCTGCCGCTCCTGTATGCGCTGATAATATTTGTCGATTCCTCAATCCGCAACCGCAGCGCGTGGGTGGGCCTGCTTTCCATTCCGGCCTCGTTCATCCAGCTCATCGGCTACGGCACGGGCTTCCTCAGCGCTGCGTGGAACCGTTTGGTGCTCAAGCGTGGTGGCGAAGGTTTCGATGACAACGAAAGACTATACAAATGAACATCAAGGATCTTCCAACTGATGAGCGACCTCGTGAGCGCATGATCGAGCAGGGCGCAGCGGCATTGTCGCCGGCAGAGTTGTTGGCCATACTGATAGGGTCGGGCAACACTGAGGAGACGGCCGTGCAGCTGATGCAGCGCCTGCTCACGGACTGCGGTGGCAGCCTGCGTGCGCTGGGGCGCCTCTCGCTGAACGACCTTACGCGCAACTACAAAGGTCTGGGCCCGGCGCGCGCTGTGACAATCCTGGCGGCCTGCGAACTGGGGCGCCGTCGTCAGCTCGAGGAGGCCGAGGAGAAGCGTATAGTCACCTCGTCGACAGACATATACAATATTATGCACCCCCGCATGCGCGACCTGGCTCATGAGGAGAGCTATGCGATCTACCTGCGCGCCGACAATAGCGTGGAGGGCAAGCCGTTCCTCGTGAGCAAGGGCGGCCTGACGGGCACAGCCGTGGATGTGCGGCAGATCCTCCGCGAAGCGCTGCTACGGCAGACGCCCACGGTGGTGTTCGTGCATAATCATCCCTCGGGCAGCACACGCCCTTCGCGCGAGGACGACCAACTGACCGACCGCCTCGCACGCGCCTGTCAGGTGATGAACGTGCGCCTGCTGGACCACGTCATCGTGGCCGACGGCAGCTACTACAGCTATCGTGAGCAAGGGAAGGTATGAGCGCTGCGCGCTAATGAAAAGTGAACAGTGAAAAGTGAACAGTGAAAAGTGAACAGTGAAAAGTGAAAAATCGGCTGCGCGCAGTGTCGTATAGCTCTGCGTCGCTGCCATGAAATATAAAATATAGGAGAAAATATAAATGGAAAAGATAGAGATAGAAGAGAAGGTTGTGGAACTGCTTAAGACGGTCTATGACCCCGAGATCCCGGTCAACGTGTATGACTTGGGTCTCATCTACCGCATCGAGCTGAGCGACGACCTCAAGCGTCTGGACGTTGATATGACCATGACGGCACCCTCGTGCCCTATGGCCGACTTCATCATCGAGGACGTCCGTCAGAAGCTCGAGAGCATCGAGGGCCTCGAGCAGGTCAACGTCAACCTCGTGTTCGAACCCGAATGGGACCAGAGCATGATGAGCGAAGAGGCTCAGCTGGAGTTGGGGATGATTTAAGTGAAGAGTGATATTTCGTTTATCGTTTATCGCTTATCGTTTATGGGTAGGTCGCATGCGGCCGTAAACTTATGAGGCGATAAGCCGAAGAAACCACAAAAAACATATTTAAGTAAGATTTAAGTTCAAAGCCACCACTCAGAAGTGAAAAATGAAAAGTGAAAAATGAAGCCAATATATTTCTTGTCTGATGCGCATTTGGGCTGTCGCGCACTGAAGCACGGCCGCACGCAGGAGCGCCGCCTCGTCCGGTTCCTTGACAGCATAAAGGAGAAGGCAGGTGCGGTGTATCTGTTGGGTGATGTCTTCGACTTCTGGTATGAGTACAAGCATGTTGTGCCGAAAGGCCATACGCGACTGCTGGGCAAGCTGAGCGAGCTGACCGACCTCGGCGTCGAAGTGCATTTCTTCACGGGCAACCACGACATCTGGGCCTACGACTACCTCGAGAAGGAGTGTGGCGCCGTGCTCCACCGTCAGGCGCTGACCATGGAGTTGGGCGACAAGCTGTTCTTCATGGCTCATGGCGACGGCCTCGGCGACCCCGACCGCAAGTTTAAGTTTCTGCGCTGGCTGTTCCGCAACCGCGTGTGCCAGACGCTCTTCTCGGCTCTGCACCCGCGGTGGGGTATGGAGCTGGGACTGACGTGGGCTAAGCATAGTATGCAGAAGCACCTGAATGAGGAGCCCCCTCGATATATGGGCGAGGACAGTGAGCCTTTGGTCCTCTTTGCCAAAGACTACCTGCGCACGCACCCCGACGTGAACTACTTTATCTTCGGCCACCGCCATATCGAGCTCGACCTGATGCTCTCGCAATCGTCGCGCGTGATGATTCTGGGCGACTGGATCTCGCACTTCACCTATGCCGTATTCGACGGCGACCGCCTGTGGATGGAGAATTACATCGAGGGCGAGACGGAGCCGTAGGGAGATGGGGAATGACGAGTGACGAATGACAAATGACGAGTGACGAATGACAAATGACGAGTGACGAATGATGAATGACAAATGACGAATGATCTTTGGTCAAGGCCTTATGCCTTGTCATTTAAAGGAGGAAAATTAGGCGTTGCTGATTATCAGGTGCTTGCAATGTAGGATGAACCCTTTTTCAAAAAACTTTTCAAATTCTGCAGTCTATCGCAGAGCGCAGGCCAGAGAGCGTAATGACGAGTGACGAGTGACGAATGACGAGTGACGAATGATGAATGACGAATGACAAATGACGAATGAATGAGATACGAACAAATGTGATGCATGAGATCACGCCCCTGTCGGAGCGCGACTGCTTCTATATTGCCGACCGGCGAAAGTCGAGCTTCGACTATCCCATTCATTGTCATCCCGAGTACGAACTCAACTTCATCCAGAATGCCGCCGGCGTACGGCGTACGGTGGGCGACAGCAGCGAAGTCATAGGCGACTACGACCTGGTGCTCATTGCAAGTCCCGGCCTGGAGCACGTATGGGAGCAGGGCGACTGCACGAGTTCCGACATCCGCGAGATCACCATTCAGTTCAAGGCCGACCTCCTGCCAGATGCTCTGCTTGAGCGCAACCAGTTCGAGAGCATCCGTCGCATGCTGGAGCGCGCCCGTTGCGGTCTGGCTTTCTCGCTGCCCGCCATCATGCGTGTCTATAACAATCTTATCGCCCTCATCGACCACCAGACGGGCTTCCGCGCCGTGCTGGAGTTATATGAGATATTGTATGAGCTGTCGGTCAGCGAGGGCTCGCGCACCCTTTCAAGCTCGTCGTTTGCGCGCGTCGAGGTCCATAGCGAGAGCCGTCGTGTGGCTAAGGTACAAGAGTATGTCGCCCGCCACTACAGCGAGGATGTGCGCCTTGAGATGCTTGCCGACCTGGTAGGCATGACTCCCGTGGCTTTCTCGCGCTTCTTCCGTCAGCGCACGGGCCGCACCTTCTCGGACTATCTCATTGAGTTCCGTCTGGGCATAGCCTCTCGCAAGCTCGTCGATTCCGAGCAAACCGTGGCTGAGGTCTGCTATGACTGCGGCTTCAACACCATCTCCAATTTCAACCGTCTGTTCCGCAAGTACAAAGGCTGTTCGCCGACGGAATTCCGCGAGAACTACGTGCGCAGGAAGGTGATAGTGTGAAGAGTGCTATCATCGGTTAAAAAAGTGTCAGTCGCGAACGCCGCTTATCGCTTATCTTTGCAGCGCATAAGTATTGTATTGCGAGTTAAAGCATAGCTAATCATTTACTTTTATCATCAGACAATGACACTAAGAAGACTATTTTTTGTGATACTGTTGGCGCTGACGGCCACGCTCGGCACATCAGCACAAGAGACACGACAACTATCGGCCGAAGCGGCCAATCTGCTTAAATGCCTTAAGGCCATCGAGGGCGAGAAGACGCTCTCGGGCACTATGGCCAACGTAAACTGGAACATCAATGAGGCCAAATGGGTGTATCAGCACACAGGCAAGTGGCCGGCTATCAACTGTTTCGATTTCATACATCATGTATATTCGGCCAAAGGCAGTTGGATTGATTATACCGATGTCACCGAGGTCCTCAACTGGCATCGGCAGGGAGGCATAGTCGGCGCTATGTGGCATTGGAATGTGCCGACCAACGATGGCAAGAGCTACACCTGCACCCCTGGAAAAGGCTCTGGGCAGACAAGCTTTGACGTCCGCAAGATTTTCGAGCCGGAGTCTGACGAATATAAGCTCATGATGAAGGACATCAACACTATCGGTTCCTATCTGAAAATGCTGAAAATGCGCAAGATACCTGTGATATGGCGTCCCCTGCATGAGGCTGGCGGAATGTGGTTCTGGTGGGGTATGGACGCAGAGGCGTGCAAGGAACTGTGGCGCGTGATGTTTCGCCGGTTCCAGGAGATGGGCCTCGACAATCTCATCTGGGTGTGGACTTCGGCTGCTGCATGGAACAAGCCCTACAGCGACGGCTACAATTGGTACCCGGGCGACGAGTACGTGGACATTGTCGGCATAGATATTTACAACAACACTGGCGCTGCGAATATCTACAACTCATGCTTCAAGTTCCTGCAGACCTATTCGCCCGACAAGATGGTGGCGCTGACCGAATGCGGTAATGTTGCCAAGATAAGCGCACAGTGGCGCACGCGGAGCAAGTGGCTCTTCTTCATGCCATGGTACGACTACGAGAGGACGAAAGACGTCAACAGCGAAGCTTTCAAGAGCACTGAGCACGGCCATGCCAACGCTGAATGGTGGGCCGATGCCTTCGCTCAGGACTATGTGCTCACGCGCGACGACTTCAAGCAGCTGATGACCGGCGTGGAGAGCGTGCGGGATGACCGCGTCACTCGTCCGGCAGGCAGCTACGACCTCCTGGGCCGTCCGTGGCAGGAAGGCCGTCGCGGCATCGTGATACGCAACGGAAAGAAATACTTCCATCGATAATCAACACCTTAGTACAAGCATAATCATTTACCTCATACAAGCACAATGAAACGACTAATCCTTTTACTTGCAGTGGCCTCGGTGGGCATCGTGACGATGACGCAGGCCGCAACCTTCGAATCGGCACGCGAGGCCGTAGACAAAATGCGCCTGGGCTGGAACCTGGGCAACACGCTCGACAGCAACTCGGGCGACACGCTGAATATGTGGATCGAACACTGGACCGACCGCTCGCCATCGGCCTATGAGACGGCCTGGGGGCAGAAGGTGGCCACGCCGGAGGTGATAGCGATGTTCAAGAAAGCCGGCTTCAATGCCATTCGCGTGCCGGTGACCTGGTACCCGCACATGGAGGCCAAGTTCCAGTTTGCCACTTACCAGAACAGCTACTGGTACCCCTGGAAGGACGACCTGGGCACGAAGATTCAGGCCGCTTGGATGGCGCGCGTAAAGGAAGTCGTGGACTACGTCATCAGCCAAGATATGTATTGCATACTCAACGTCCACCACGACACGGGCGCGGCCAACACCGCCTGGCTCATCGCCGATGAGGACGTCTATGCCAAGCAGCACACGCGCTTCGAAGCCATCTGGACACAGATCGCAGAGACCTTCCGCGACTACGACGAGCACTTGCTCTTCGAGGGCTACAACGAGATGCTCGATGTGCCGCGCTCGTGGTGCTTCGCATCTTTCGGCACCACCGCACGCTACGATGCCGCCATCGCCACGTCGGCCTACAACGCCATCAACGCCTACGCCCAGAGCTTTGTCAATGCAGTGCGCGCCACCGGCGGCAACAATGCGCAGCGCAACCTCGTCGTCTCGACCTACGGCGCCTGCGACGGCCACGGCAACTGGAACGAACACCTGCAGGACCCGCTGAAGCAGATGCGCCTGCCCAACGACCCGGCCGGCAGCGGTCACCTTATCTTCGAAGTCCACACCTATCCCGACATCAGCAACCTCTCGTGGGTAAAGACGGAGCTGCGCACCTGCATCAGCGACCTAAAGCGCTATCTCGTGGCCAAGGGCGCGCCGGTCATCTTCGGCGAGTGGGGCTCGTTGGAGGGTAGCGACTACGACAAACGGCGTTCTGCATACCTCGACTTCGCACGTTATTTTGTAGAGCAGTGCAAGGCCGCCGGCATCGGCACCTTCTACTGGATGGGCCTCTCCGACGGCGAACATCGCACCGTGCCCGAGTTCAACCAGCCCGACCTGCTCGAGGCTTTGGTGAAAGGCTACTATGGCGAGGGCGGCTACGTCGGCGTTGAGGACCTCCAGGCTACGGCGCCCTCATCATCGGCGAAGGCTTACTCCATCTCAGGTCAGCTCCTGCCGGACAAAGCCCCGAAGAAAGGCCTGCGCATAGTCAATGGAAAGAAAATCCTTTTTCAATAGATAACTAACTAACCTAAAAGCATGATTGTCATGAACTGGAAACTTAATGCAATGATTATACCTATGAGTCTAGCTATGCTCGCATGTGGAACCAAGAACACCGCCGACCCCGCCATCCCCGTCGATTCCGACGTGGAGGCACAGGTGGAGAAAGCACTGGGCAAACTCTCGCTCGACGAGAAGATCGGGCAGATGTGTGAGCTCACCATCGACGTAATAACCGATACCCAGAAACCCGAGTTCACGTTGAACGAAGAGGCGCTGCGCAAGGTCTTTGAGCAATACCATGTGGGCAGCATCCTGAACGTGCCCAAGGGCGTGGCTCAGCGGCCCGAGGTGTGGAGCGCGCTTATCCGTAGGCTCAACCAAATCTCTATGGAGACCTGCTCTGAGGTGCCGCAGATCTATGGCGTCGACCAGATCCACGGCGCGTCCTACACCTGGGGCGCGACGCTCTTCCCGCAGGAGGTGGGCCAGGCAGCCTCGTTCAACCGCAACATCCCGCGGCGTGTGAGCGAGATAGCTGCCTACGAGAGCCGTGCCAGCCTCATTCAGTGGGTGTATTCCCCCGTCATGGACCTCGGGCGCCAGCCCCTGTGGAGCCGTATGTGGGAGAGCTATGGCGAGGACGTCTATCTCAGCTGTGAGATGGCGCGTCAGGCCGTGCTCGGCTATCAGGGCGACGACCCCAACCATATCCCTGCCGACCGCGTGGCTGCTTGCATTAAGCACTATATGGCCTACGGCGTGCCCGTCAGCGGCAAGGACCGCACGCCCAGCAGCGTCACGGATCGCGATATGCGCGAGAAATACTTCCAGCCGTTCCGCGCGGCCATACAGGCCGGCGCCCTCTCGCTGATGGTCAACTCGAGCGTGAACAACGGCGTGCCCTTCCATGCCAATGCCAAATATCTCACCGAATGGCTTAAGGAGGGACTGAACTGGGACGGCATGATTGTCACCGACTGGGCTGACATAAATAATATATGTACGCGCGACCGCGTGGCAGCAACCAAGAAAGATGCCATCTGCATGGCCATCAACGCCGGCATAGATATGTCAATGGTGCCTTACGAAGTGGAGTTCTGCGACCTGCTGCGCGAGCTCGTCGATGAAGGGCGCGTCTCGAAAGCGCGCATCGACGATGCTGTGCGGCGCATCCTTCGCCTGAAGGTACGCCTTGGCATGCTCGACAAGCAGACCTGGGACAAGACGCCTGAGCAGTTGGCAACAGAGTTTCCCGACTTCGCCGGCGAAGGCTTTGCACGCGAGGCCGAGCAGATGGCCGAGGAGTGCATGGTGCTGCTGAAGAACGACTCCGTGCAGGGCAAGGCCGTGCTGCCGTTGGCCGAAGGCACGCGGCTGCTCGTCTGCGGCCCCAATGCCGACAACCTGCGAGGCATGAACGGCGGCTGGACCTACACATGGCAGGGCGACCGCACCAACGAACTGGCGCCGCAGATGGGCGACTATCCCACCTTCCAGCAGGCGCTGAAGGAGCGCTTCGGTGAGGCCGCCGTGCGCTTCGTCGAAGGCGTGCGCTGGGATGCCAAGGACTTCAACCTCGACGAGCGTGCTGCCGACTGGGGCCAGCTCGCCGCTGCCGCCCGTGCCGCCGATGTCATCGTGGCCTGTGTGGGCGAGAACTCCTACTGCGAGACGCCCGGCAATATCAACGACCTCAACCTGAGCGACAACCAGAAAGAGATGCTGCGCACGCTGGCAGCGGCCGGCAAGCCCATCGTGCTCGTACTGGCAGAAGGCCGTCCACGCATCATCCGCGATGTGGAGCCGCTGTGCCAGGCCGTTGTTCACACCTTCCTGCCCAGCAACTATGGTGGCACGGCGCTGGCACGCCTGCTGGCCGGCGACGTAGATTTCACGGGCCGTATGCCTTTCACCTATCCCAAGTACACCGGTGCCCTCGTGACCTACGACTATAAACCGTGCGAGAACATGGGCCAGATGGACGGCAACTACAACTACGACGCCGTCATGGACGTCCAGTGGCCGTTCGGCCATGGCCTGCACTATACCACCGTCGAGTATAGCAATATGAAAGTGGACAAGACGACCTTCAGTGCCGACGACACGCTCACCGTCACCATCGATGTCCGCAACACCGGCGACCGCCTCACCAAGGAGTGCGTGTTGCTCTACAGCAGCGACCTCGTGGCTTCGCTCACACCCGACAACCGCCGTCTGCGTGCCTTCGAGAAAGTGGAACTGAAGCCCGGCGAGAGCAAGACCGTGACGCTGAAACTGGCTGCGCGCGACCTCTCGTTCGTCAACCTCGACGGCGAGTGGGTGCTTGAGCCCGGCGAGTTCGTCCTCTTCAGCGAAAAGCAGAATGTTAAGGTTGAGGCCAAGTAACCTTAATCACCATCATAGACTATGAAACGCCTAATCCTACTGCTCCTTCTGCCGGCACTCGCCGCAGCGTCACCGGCCCAGGAGCTGCCCCGGCACCTTCGCCTTGACATCGACAAGGAGAGCGGTGTATACGCTGCAGGAGAACGCGCCGTCGTAACCTGCCACACCGATGCGCAGCCTCACGACTCCATCCACGTGCGCATCTTTCACAATAATCAGCTCCATCACGAGTACAGCCTCTTGCCCTCCGCCCAAGACTTCACGGTCTTGCAACAGGCGCTCGACAGCACCTGCGCCGTCAGCGTAGAAGTACGTTGCGGCCAGGACCCCGGCGCGGCGATAGGATATGTCGTTGCCCCCGAAGGCTTCCGCGCAGGCTATGCCGAGCCCGATGACCTCATGCCCTACTGGGACAACCTGAAGCGTCAGCTAAAGGCGTTGCCTATGCAGGTGAAAAAGACGGCGCTGACCGTGCCTCAGAATTTCCAGGGCAAATACAGCTGCGAGGACATCGAGATCAACTGTCTCGGGCCGGCGCCTGTCCGTGCCTACGTGTCCAAGCCCGTGGGTGCCAAGAAGAAATCGTTGCCTATCATCATTCTGTGTCGCGCGGCCGGGGTCAAGGGCGACTGGTGCCGCTGTTCTGTATGGGAGTGCGTCAATAATGCCTCAAAGGGCAACGGAGCCCTCAGTCTCGACCTCAATGCCCATGGCATGCTCAACGGGCAGCCCGACGGCTATTACGCGATGCTCGAAAACGGAATGCTGCGCAACTATTTCGAGCACAACGCCGCCGACCGCGAGACCTACTACTTCCGTGGGATGTACTTGAGACTGCTGAGAGCCATAGAATATATGACGCGGCAGCCCGAATGGGACGGCAAACGTATCATAGTCATTGGCGAGAGCCAGGGCGGCGGACAGGCCGTGGCGGCTGCCGGGCTTGACGAGCGCGTCTCGGCCGTAGTGCTGAACGTCCCAGCCCTGCAGGACCTGGGCGGCGCCCGTGCCGGTCGTCGCAGCGGTTGGCCCCAGCCTATCGAGAACCACCCCTTCCTCACGGCCGAGCAGCTCGATGCCACCCTTCCTTATTTCGACGGCGCACTCCTCATACGCCATTCGCGTGCAGAGATCTATTGCGAGATGGGACTCATCGACACGACCTGTCCGCCCGCCAGCATCTGGGCTTCGCTCAATGGTGCCAAGGGCAAGAAGACCGTCAACTGCGTACCCTTCCGCACTCATGCCTGGCCTTCGGGGACTATTCGCCCGTACTGGGAACAGAAATACCTGCGTCCGCGCGATGCTTTTATTGATAACTACCTGAAGTAAGATACGACTATGAAAATGAATGGCAATATATACCGATCTGGCATCGCAATGGCGTTGCTGGGCTCGCTGCTGCAACTGTCATGCGGCAGCCGTGAGGGCGTAGTGCAGACGGCCGACGGCGTGGTCGTTCACCTCACTCCCGCCTCCGAAACGTCAGCGCGGCAGGTGCGCCTTCAGGTGCTGGGTGAGCGCTTGATCCACGTCTCGGCAACGCCGGAACGCCGCTTTGCCGACAAGGAGAGTCTTGTAGTGCTGCCGCAGACGTCGAAGACCGACTTCGATGTCGAAGAGCGTGAGGACTCCGTCTTCGTTCGCACGAGCTCGCTTACAGCGGCCGTCAGCCGACAGACGGGCGTCGTCCGCTTCGCCGATGCCTCAGGGCGCCTGTTGCTGTCAGAGGCCGAGGACGGCCGGACGTTCAAACCCATCGAGGTGGAGGGCACGCGCGCTTACACCGTTCAGCAAGTCTTTGCATCTACGTCTGCCGATGAGGGTCTCTATGGCCTGGGACAGCATCAGTCCTACGAGTTCAACTATAAAGGTCGCAGTGAGGAACTCTTTCAGTACAACACGAAAGTCTCTGTGCCTTTCATCGTATCTACTGAGGGCTATGGTGTGCTCTGGGACAGCTATTCGCTCTGCCGTTTCGGCAATCCGCAGCCTTACGTGCAGCTGGGCGAGGTCTTCGGGCTGACCGATGCCGAAGGAAGCGAGGGAGCCCTCACGGGCACTTACCGTCCTGCCGAGGGCGAGCCGTTGGTGCGGCGTGAGGATTCGCTCTATTTTGAGTGCAACGACCGCGAGGCCCACCTGCAGCGGGTGGTCAACCTGCCGCAGGACTTCCGCTTCGGAGGCAGTGCCGTGACCTACGAAGGCGACCTTGAACCTAAGGCCGACGGCCTCCACCGTTTCCTGCTCTATTATGCCGGCTATGTCAAGGTCTATCTCGATGACGAGCTGGTCGTGCCCGAACGTTGGCGCGCGGCCTGGAACCCTAATAGCTGGAAGTTCGAGAAGGCCTTAAAGGCCGGGCAGCGCGTCCACCTGCGTGTGGAATGGGCTCCCGACGGCGACAAATCGTTCTTCGGCCTTCGCGCCATGGCTCCCGTGCCCGACGATGAGCGGCAGCAAATGTCGTGGTGGAGCGAGATGGACGACCAGCTTGACTACTACTTCGTCGGTGGCCCCTCGATGGACGACGTCGTCAGCGGCTACCGCACGCTCACGGGCAAGGCTCCTGTGATGCCGCGCTGGGCCATGGGCTACTGGCAGAGCCGCGAGCGCTACAAGACGCAGGACGAGTTGCTGGCTACGCTCCGCGAGTTCCGTGCCCGTCAGATTCCCATCGACAACATCGTGCTCGACTGGTTCTACTGGCCCGAGGACCAATGGGGCAGCCATGAGTTCGACAAGACCCGCTTCCCCGACCCCAAGGCCATGGTCGACAGCGTACATGCCCAGAACGCCCACCTGATGATCTCCGTATGGCCTAAGTTCTATGCCAATACCGAACATTTCCGTGAGTTCGACGAGCGGGGTTGGATGTACCGTCAGGCCGTCGAGGACAGCATCCGCGACTGGGTAGGCCCCGGCTATGTAGGCTCGTTCTACGATGCCTATAGCAACGGCGCCCGCAAGCTCTTCTGGGGGCAGATGTACGACCACCTCTATCCCCTCGGCATCGACGCTTGGTGGATGGATGCCAGCGAGCCCAACGTCACCGACTGCACAGATATGGACTATCGCAAGGCGCTCTGTGGCCCCACCGCCCTCGGTCCGTCGGCACAGTATTTCAACACCTATGCTTTGATGAACGCCCGTGCTATCTACGAAGGACAGCGCAGCGCCGACCCCGACCGTCGCGTGTTCCTGCTCACGCGCTCGGGCTTCGCCGGTCTGCAGCGCTATTCCACGGCCACCTGGAGCGGCGACATCGCGTCGCGCTGGGAGGACATGAAGGCACAGATCTCTGCCGGACTGAATTTCTCGGTCAGCGGCATACCTTTCTGGACCATGGACATCGGAGGTTTCACCATCGAGAACCGCTACTACGGAGCTTTGGCAGCCTACAACCAAGGTCATGTGACCGACGACTGGCGCGAATGGCAGGAACTGCAGACGCGCTGGTATCAGTTCGGCGCTTTCTGCCCGCTCTTCCGCGCGCATGGCCAGGGGCCGTTCCGCGAAGTATGGAATATTGGCCACGAAGGCGAGCCGGCCTACAACTCTATTGTTTACTACACGCGCCTGCGCTACCGGCTGATGCCTTACCTCTATTCGTTGGCCGGCATGACTTGGCACGACGACTATACGCTGATGCGTCCGTTGGTAATGGACTTCACGGCCGACGCCGACGCGCGCAATGTCGGCGACCAGTTCCTGCTGGGGCCTTCGCTGATGGTGGCCCCTGTCTATGAGTATGGCGCCCGCAGCCGTAGTGTCTATCTGCCGCAAATCGTAAATGGTAAATCCGTAAATTGTAAATGGTATGATTTCTATTCAGGTCGCATCGCGGAGGCGGGCCGGCAAACCATTGCCGCTCCCTATGAGCGCATTCCGCTCTTTGTGCCGGCCGGTAGCATACTCCCTATCGGCCCCGATGTCCAATATTCATCCGAGCAGCCCGATGCTCCGCTGACCATCTACGTCTATGCCGGTCGCGACGGTCGCTTCACGCTCTACGACGACGACGGCACGACCTATGCTTATGAGCAAGGCGCCTATTCTTTGATATCTCTTACCTGGGACGAGGCCTCGGCCACCCTGACCATCGGCGACCGCCAAGGCACGTACCCCGGTATGCCCGAGCGCCGCACCTTCCGCATTGTCCGTGTCAGCCCCGACCATCCGTGCCCCTTTGGCAATGAAGACGGTGCCGTCAGTGTGGACTACGACGGCACAGCCAAGCGAGTATCCCTCACAACCTAATACCCTCAAAGGTTTCATTCTCCATTCTCCATTTTTCACTTTTCATTTTTAATTTTTCATTTTTCACTTTTCATTTTT
>JAFRNY010000043.1 GCA_017429945.1 Bacteroidaceae bacterium | reverse complement strand
ACGTACTTGTATTGATACATATACAAACCATTTAGGCTGCAAAGATACAAAATCAAGTCCGTTGACTCAAAGAATCTCTGTAACTAACTATATTTCAATCATTTCAAAGAACGCTTAGCGATTTTTAGTGGACAACAATGACTCTTTTAATAAAAAAATGCTCGCGTAGCTGAATATATCTTTCATCGAGGCCTTTCACTGACATTGGCATACATTAATATTATGTAGCTGCAAGTAAACAATGGGTAAGAATGTTCAAATTCCGGCGAAAGCAATGATAATAGCCAAAATTGACGAGCAATTTGCATCGTGGCAATGACATGTGCGGTATCTTTGCAACAAAAATATTGAAAAAGAAAATGTAGATTTTTGGCCCTTTCTCTTGCCGTCTCAGCAAAAAAGTTTAACTTTGCGGCAGATAACCCTTCGTGGGCCTAATACTACACCTTAACTACGTATGCAATTCAGAGTATCAATTATAGGATTCGGACGCATGGGGCGCTGCTATCTGCGCACTTTCCAGCAGAGTCCACATTATCGTGTAACACATATTTTCGACCCCAGCCCCGACTGCCGCGAGCTCGCCGCGCGTCAGGCTCCAGAGGCTTGCATCGATACCGACGAGACGGCAGCCCTCGTGTCGGCCGACATCGATGTTGTCTGCCTCTGCGCGCTGGCCGACGTGCGCAAGCGTCAGATCGAGCAGGCCGTGGCCGCCGGCAAACACGTCATCACTGAGAAGCCCATAGCCGACACCGTAGAGCGCGAGCGCGAGCTGGTGGCGCTGGCTGAGGAGGCGGCCTCGAAGGGGCTGTTCCTGACAGTGAATATGTACCTGCTCAACTCGTGGTACCACCACGAGATGCGCCGCATCGTCGATAGCGGCGAGCTGGGCGAGCTGGCTATTATGCGTATCTGCCACATGACGCCCGGACTTGCGCCCGGCGAAGGCCACGAGGCCGAGGGTCCTTCGTTCCACGATTGCGGTATGCACTATGTAGGCCTGGCGCGCTTCCTTGCTCAGAGCGAGTACAATACGTGGCATGCCCAGGCGCTGCGTATGTGGTCGTGGAAAGACCCGTGGTGGCTGCAAGCTCACGGCACGATGCAGAACGGCATCGTCTTCGATATCACCCAAGGCTTCGTCTACGGACAGATGTCGAAAGACCAGACGCACAACTCCTACGTAGAGCTCATCGGCACGCAGGGATTCTGCCACATGACGCACGATTTCAAGACAGCAGTCATCGACCTGCGCGGCGTCAACGTCACCGAGCGCATCGAGCGTCCGCATGGCGGCAAGAATATCGACGTAATCGTGGAGCAGATGGCGCAGAGCATCAGCAGCGGACAGCGCCACCCCGACATGCCTCGCTTCAGCGACTCGGCCATAGCCTCAGAGATGGCATGGCGCATGCTCGACGACGCCCGCCAGCACGAGATGCCAGCCATCGGCACCCTCGATGAGCTTGAGGCCATACGCGAGCGCCGCCGCAACCTCAAGGACGGCTACGGCCTGCTGCCGCGAAATAATAAGAATGTGTAGAAATAATTTGTTGGTACCCATAACAATAGTAAACTAACATTAAATAAATAATTTACCTTATTAACCCTTTAACCAAACCCAAAAAAAACTATGGCAGACGTATCAAGAAGAGATTTCCTCAAGAGAGGCACCGCATCGCTCGCAGGCCTCATCGCAGCTCCCTACATCGTGCCCAGCACCGTCCTCGGCGCCAAGGTAGGCAAGAAAGCACCCAGTGACAAACTGAACATCCTCGGCGTAGGCGTCGGTGGCCGTGGTGCAGCCGACATTGCTGAGATGGCCAAGACAGAGAACATCATTGGTCTGGCCGACGTCGATTGGAAATACTCCAAGCACGTCCTCGACCTGTACCCCAATGCCAAGAAGTACAACGACTATCGAAAGATGTACGACGAGCTGCTGAAGTCGGCCGACGGCGTCATGGTGGCCACAGCCGACCACACCCACGCCATCATTGCCGCCGAGGCTATGATGGCCGGCAAGCACGTCTACGTGGAGAAACCTATGACCCTCTATGCCTACGAGAGCCGTCTGCTCACTAAGCTGGCAGCAAAATATAAAGTAGCCACTCAGCAGGGCAACCAAGGCGCCTCCAGCGCCGGCTCGCGCAAGGCCCTGAACTGGCTGTGGAACGGCGAGATAGGCGAGGTGACCCGTATCGAGGCCTTCACCAACCGTCCCATCTGGCCGCAGGGTATGGCCGCCCCGAAGGAGGCTCAGCCCGTGCCCTCGACGATGAACTGGGAAGCCTTCATAGGTCCGGCTCAGATGCGACCCTACAACGAGGTCTACACGCCCTGGAACTTCCGCGGTTGGTGGGACTTCGGCTCCGGCGCCCTCGGCGATATGGCCAACCACATCCTCGCCGTGGCCTTCACAGGCCTTAAGCTGGGCTCGCCGACGGCTATCCTCGGCAGCTCCACGATGCTTATGCCCGACGCTTGCCCGTCGGCACAGAAGGTCACCTTCCGTTTCCCCGCTCGCGACAACCTGCCCAAGCTGGCGCTGCCTGCCTGCGAACTGACCTGGTACGATGGCGGTCTGCGCCCCAACATCCCGTTCGATATGCCCGAAGGCAAGAAGTTCGACGGCAACGGAGTCTGCATCTTCTACGGCACGAAGGACATCATGGTCGTAGGCACCTACGGCTACAATCCGTTCCTCGTCAGCGGCCGCGAGCCCAAGGTGCCCGAGCTCTGCCGCGTCGTGCAGAACGACAACCACCAGCAGGACTGGATCCGTGCCTGCAAGGAACCCGCAGCCACACGCGTGCCCGCCAGCTCAGACTTCAGCATCAGCGGTCCTCTGAACGAGAATATCGTCATGGGTGTTGCCGCCGTGCGCCTGCAGGAGCTCGACCAGTGGCTCAAGTGGGACGGCGAGCAGATGCGCTTCACCAACATCGCCCCCGATGCCAAGCTGCACGTCTCCAACGCCATCGCCTTCGAGATCCACGACGGTCACCCCTCGTTCGACTCGGCCGACAAGGTGCTCATCGATGCCAACGAGTACGCCGCACGCCTCATCAAGCCCGTCTACCACAACGGCTTCAAACTGCCTGAGCTGCCGTAATGCTTTTTAATACAACGAATTGGACGAATTATACGAATACTTGACTATCACTGCTATTTTCAAGATTCATTATAATTCGTTTAATTCGTTGTGAGTAAGAACCCAACGCTAATTCGCATAATTCGTATAATTCGTTGTAAGATGAAAAAAATATCTTTTGTTATAGTTTCCCTATTGTTCGTTCTGTCGCCTTTGGCAGCACAGAAGACTGTCACCATAGTCTGTTCTCAAGGCTTCCAGGGGCCTGAGCTGTGGGACCGCCACGAACTGCCCATCGACAAGAAAGGCTATATCACCATCTTCGATGGTAAGACTTTTGCCGGCTGGCGTGGCTACTGCCGCCAGACAATCCCCTCGAAATGGAAGGTAGAGGACGGCTGCATCCACCTCGACAGCAAGGCTCAGGGCGAGGGCGGTGACATCATCTTCGCCCATAAGTTCGGCCCCAACTTCGAGTTTGAGATGGAGTGGAAAATCTCTGAAGGCGGCAACTCTGGCATCTTCTATCTGGGCCAGGAGACGACCACTGACGATGCCACGGCCTACGAGCCCATCTACATCTCGTGCCCCGAATGTCAGGTGCTCGACAACGAGCGTCACCCCGATGCCAAGATGGGTCGCGACAACAACCGCCAGGCCGGCTCGCTCTATGATATGGTGCCCGCCAAGCCCCAGAATGCCAAGCCAGCAGGGCAGTGGAACAAGATCCGCATCCGAGTCCAGGACGGCACCGTGACCCACTTCCAGAACGGAGTGCAGGTGCTGCAGTATAAGCTCTGGACTCCCGAATGGACGCAGATGCTGCAGGAGAGCAAGTTCAGCGAGAAAGCATGGCCCCATGCCTTCCGCCTCCTCAACAACTGCGGCGGCCCCGAGCGCAAAGGCTTCATCGGTATGCAGGACCACGGCGACGATGTCTGGTTCCGCAACATCCGCGTGAAGGAGCTTTGATCAGGCTTTTTCTTTTTAACTACGAATTATTCGGATTAGACGAATTATCGTATGGCGATATCTCTAAATAAGCTTCATCATTATCCGTATAATTCTCAGTTTTAAAGAAGAAACTTTCAAAGGTAATGTAATTCGTATAATTCGTATAATTCGTTGTAAAAAATGAAAAAATCGATTCTTTTCTTCATCCTTGGTGCAGTGTGCGGTTTCGGAGCCAAATGGCTTATGGACGGCGGTTGCTGCAGCAAGTCCTGCGAGGCCGACGGCGCAGCTGCAGCAGGCACGAGCCCTGTAGCCCTCGTGGCCGACGGTCCTAATATCGACATCGCAGCCCTCCCCGTTGACGCGGACGGCTTCATCACGCTCTTCGACGGCCAGACGCTCAATGGCTGGCGCGGCTACGGTATGGACGTGCCGCCAACGAGCTGGGAAGTCAGCGACGGCGCCATCCACCTGAAAGGCTCCGGCACCGGCGAGGCGCAGGCCGAAGGCGGTGGCGACCTCATCTTCGCCCATAAGTTCCAGAACTTTGAGCTCCAGCTGGAGTACAAGATCTCAGAGGGCGGCAACAGCGGTATCTTCTACCTCGCACAAGAGGTTAAGGATGCCGAGGGCAAGGAGTACCTGCCCATCTGGCAGTCCTGCTCCGAGTACCAAGTGCTTGACAACGCCAAGCACCCCGACGCTCAGCTCGGCACCGACGGCAACCGCCAGGCAGCCTCGCTCTACGACATGATTCCTGCCAAGCCGCAGAATGCCAAGCCCGCAGGCGAGTGGAACACGGCCAAGATTATGGTCTACAAAGGCACCGTCGTCCACGGCCAGAATGGCGCCAACGTGCTCGAGTACCACCTTTGGACGCCCAAATGGACCGAGATGCTGCAGGCCAGCAAGTTCGCCGAGGGCGGCGAGTTCCCCTACGCCTTCGCATTGCTCAACAATATCGGCGGCGAGGCCCACGAAGGCTACATCGGTCTGCAGGACCACGGCGACGACGTCTGGTACCGCAACATCCGCATCAAGCTGATGGAATAAGCACACCACACATTAGTTATAATTGTAAAACAACGGACTATACGGATTATGCGAATTGATTTCGACTCAGAATAGCTCTGTATCACACTCGTGTTTATCAGTTGAAATGTTCGTATAATTCTTGAAAAGTCAGGAATCTCTTTGAGATGAGCGCGTATAATTCGTTGAGAAAAAAGAACACGACTATGAAGAAAGTATTAGTTTTGTTGGCATTGCTTTGTACGGCTGTGTCAATGTCGGCAAAGCCCAAGAAGCAGATGGCGCTGCAGCTCTATAGCATACGCGAGGTCATTGGCACCCCCGAGCTCTATGCCAAGAACCACGTCGAGGTGTTCAAGAAACTTGCCGCATGGGGCTACACCGCCGTCGAGGCTGCCAACTATGACCAGGGCCGCGGCACCTTCTACGGCGTCACGCCGCAGCAGTTCCGTGCCGACTGCGAGGCAGCCGGACTTGAGTGCCTCAGCAGCCACGCCACGCGCGGCCTCACTGGCGAAGAGCTTAAGAACCACGACTTCACGGAGGCTTTGAAATGGTGGGACAAAGCTATCGCCGACCACAAAGCTGCCGGCATGAGCTACATCGTCACTCCCGGATGGGGCACGCCCAAGACGCTCGAGGAAGCCCAGACGCTCTGCGACTACACTAACGCCATAGGGCGCAAATGCCAGGCTGCAGGCCTCCGCTACGGCTATCACACCCACTCCCACGAGTACCAGAAAGTGGGCGACGTTCGCTGGATCGACTTCATGATGCAGCACACCGACCCCAACGTCTTCTTCTGGCAGATGGACACCTACTGGTGCGTCATGGGCCAGCAGTCGCCCGTAGAGTATTTCAAGCGCTATCCCGGCCGCTTCCGCATGCTCCACATCAAGGACCTCTATGAGCTCGGACAGAGCGGTATGCTCGGCTTCGACGCCATCTTCCGGGCTGCCGACACCGCCGGCCTCGACGACTACGTCGTAGAGATGGAGGGCACCGACGGCACCATCGACATCATGGAGGGCGTCCGCCGCTGCGCCGAGTTCCTCAGCAAGTCGAAGTTCGTGCGCAAGAGCTACAGGTGACGCGAAGTCCTGAAAGGACTACGATAGACAGGGGCGTAGAAGGTCTACAGAGGATGGCTAAAAGGCAATCCTCTAAGGGCCTTCTCCGCCCCTGTCTGTATGCAGTCGTTACTTCGCGCCTTTTTTGTCGGAAACCACTTATCGCAAAGATGTTTTTTTTGAATAACTTTGTCCTTCATTCCATTAAATTTCGTATCTTTGCGGCATCTTCACAAACATACTTCGCAACGATTATGAGACAGAGATTCTTTCTGCTACTGCTTTTCGGTTTGCTGATGCCAGCCACATTCCTCGCGACTCCAGCCGACAGTGCGCTGCGGGCGCCAACGGCCTACGGCGGCCGCTATTCTGAATGGCTCACTCGCTCCGAGATGCAGCGCACGCCGCGGCCCTACCTCCTCGACTTCTCCGCCCGCCCCAAGTGGAGCTACGTCATGGGCATAGAACTCGAAGCTATGCTCGACACCTACCAGCGCTACGGGGGAACCGACATACTGGACTACTGCCGCGAGTATGTCGACACGATGATAGGCTCTAAGGGACAGATACGCGGTTACGACCTTAAAGACTACAATCTCGACAACGTGCGCACAGGCCATTTCCTGGCGCGAATGTATCAGCACGAGCCCGATGCAAAGGTGATGGCCGCTATGCAGACGCTGATGAAGCAGCTCGACCGTCAGCCGCGCACACGTGCCGACGGCGTCTTTTGGCACAAGGCCATCTACGCCTATCAGGTTTGGCTCGACGGCATTTTCATGGGCCTCCCTTTCAGGGTGCTGACGGCCGACATTATGGCGCGCAACAAGCTACTGAAGCCAGCCGAGGCAATGAAGATCTACGATGATGCCGTCGATCAGATCGTTGCCACCTACCACCGCACCCTCGACCCCGTGACGGGGCTCAACCGCCACGCCTACGACGAGAACCGCAATATGTTCTGGGCCGACCCCTCGACGGGCCTCTCGCAGCACTGCTGGGGGCGCGCCCAAGGCTGGTTCACGATGGCGCTGGTGGAATTGCTCGATGCGCTGCCCGAAGACTACGCCCGCCGCGGAGAGCTCCTTGATGTGCTAAGGAATGACCTCGAAGCCGTAGTCCGCTGGCAAGACAAGAGCAGCGGACTGTGGTATCAGGTGATGGATAGCCCCGGCCGCGAAGGCAATTATCTCGAGAGTTCCTGCTCGTCGATGTTCGCCTATGCGCTGCTCAAAGCCGCCAACCGCGGTTGGGTGGGGGAGCGGCAGCTCCGCGATGCCGGCGTCAGGGCCTACGATGCTATCGTCAGACGCTTCATCCGCGTCAACCCCGACCGCACGATATCCCTTACCGATGGCTGTGCCGTGGCCGGTCTGGGCCCAGGCGCCAGTGCTGAAGTAGTGGCAGCGCTCAAGAAACTCAACCCCAAGGCGCAGGTGAAAGAGAACCGTCGTCGCGACGGCTCTTATGCCTACTACCTGAGCGAGCCCGTGCACGACAACGATGCCAAGGCCGTAGGGCCCTTCATCTGGGCGTCGCTCCAACGCGAGATTATGGACGACTGTCGTGTGGCCGAGCAGATGCTCCTCTACCAGCGTGTCACGGGCGGCTGGCCAAAGAATATCGATATGGCACGCCCACTGACCGAGGCTGAGCGGGCTCGGGTGCTGCTCGACAAGCAGCGGCGCGATGACTCCACTATCGACAATGGAGCCACAACGAGTCAGATGAACTTCCTGGCGCGCCTCTTCCAGCAGACCCGCGATGCCTGCTATCGCGATGCCTTCCGCCAGGGTGTGGAGTACTTGCTCAGAGGTCAGTATGACAATGGTGGCTGGCCGCAGTTATGGCCGCAGCCGCGCGGTTATCAACGCCATATCACTTTCAACGACGATGCTATGGTCAACACGTTGAGGCTGCTGCGCGACATCTATTTGCAGCGCCCCCCTTACCAGGGCGACCTCATCGACGAAGCCTTGCGACACCGTGCCTCTGCGGCTTTCGACCGCGGTATTAATTGTATATTGAAGTGCCAGATTATAAGCAACGGGCAGCCCACCATCTGGTGCCAGCAGCACGACAGCGCCACTCTGGAGCCGGCGGGCGCCAGGGCCTATGAGCTGCCTTCCTACTGCTCGCAGGAGAGTGCTGCAATCGTGCAGCTGCTGATGGAACTGCCCGAACCCGACGAGCGCGTGCGCCGTGCCGTTCGCGGTGCTATGCGCTGGTTCGACGACCACAAGATTACGGGCTACCGCGTGGAGCGCGGCTCTGCCCGTTCATCTTCGCCCTCCTCTTCCGCCGCTCCCGACACCCGCCTCGTGCGCGATTCTGCGGCTTCGCCCATCTGGGCGCGCTTCTACGACCTTACCTTCGCCGAGCCCTTTGTCTGCGACCGCGACGGCGTGCCGCGCCGCCGCCTCGAGCAAATAGGCAGTGAGCGGCGCAACGGCTATTCGTGGTATGGCAACCGCCCGGCCCGCCTCTATCCTCTCTATGGGCAGTGGGCTGCCCGCCACGGGCTCGCCGATGCCGGCTCGGACATCAGTCTGAACTCTAAGGGAGGCAACGAGCGTGGCATAATCAATATGTTTCGCGCACCGCAGGTGCAACACTCAGCCTTCGATGTCGTAGTGAATCCCGGCGAGAGCATTCAGCAGGCCATCGAACGCGCCCCGGCTCAGCCCGCGCAGCCTTTTAAGATTCTCATTCGTAAAGGTGTTTATCACGAGAAAGTCATCATCGACCGTCCCAACATCGTCCTCGTGGGCGAGCACCGCGACAGCACCGTGCTCACCCTTGCCGAGGCGCGCGAGAAGATGGGCGACGTGCGCTATCGGGGCAAGCCTGTGGGCAACGGCGTAATAGTGCTGCAGGAGGGTGCCGACGACTGCGTCATCAGCGGGCTGACCGTCTACAACAACTACGGCACCGCCGTGGAGCCGGGCAACACCACGCACCAGATGGCCATATATGGGCGCGCCACGCGCACCATAGTCATCAACTGCAATGTCTGGGCCGACGGCAACGACGCACTCTCGCTGTGGGCTCCGGGCGGTGGCATGTACTACCATGCCGACCTCTATCTGCGCTGCCTCGGCGTCGATTTCCTCTGCCCGCGTGGCTGGTGCTATGCCACGCGCTGCCGCTTCGTAGGCGACGGCCACGCCATCCTTTGGCACGACGGCAGCGGTGTGAAGGATAAGAAGCTGGTGGTCAAGGACTCCTCGTTCGATGCCCTCTCGCCCACCACGCTCGGCCGCTATCACCACGACGCGCAGTTCGTGCTGCTGAACTGCCACCTGACCTCGCAAATCAAGGACTCCAACATTCGCTATGCCTACATTAGCAAGCAGCCCGACCCCAACACCTGGGGCTTGCGCGCGTACTATTATAACTGCTACCGCGATGGCGGCGATAGTGGGTGGCTAAAGAACAATCTGGAGCAGATGGAAGGTGCGCCGCAGCCGCACTCCATCACAGCCCGCTGGACATTCAACGGGCAATGGGACCCGGAAGCTCGCATCCGCGACCTCTGGCACGTACTGGCTTACTGAGAACTTCAGCGCAATCCTTAATTCATCATTCATCATTCATTTTTCACTTTTCATTCCTCATTCGTCATTCCTCATTCGTCATTCCTCATGTCGCGTCGTTTCATACTGTTTATGGTGCTCAGCATAGTGGCTGTTATGTGCCGAGCTCAGGCCCCGACGGCCATAGTACCTTTGGCCGACCCTTATATCCTTGTCGGCGACAGCCTCTACTATGCCTACGGCACTCATGCTGCCGACGGCATTGAGTATTGGACCTCCACCGACCTCCTTCATTGGCGCTACGGCGGCTTGGCCTTGGAGAAAAGCAATACCACCGAGAGCCGTTGGTTTTGGGCGCCTGAGGTGTATAAGATAGATGGGCGCTATGTGATGTACTACTCTGCCGACGAGCACCTCTTCGCCGCCGTTGCCGATTCGCCCACTGGTCCTTTCATGCAAGTGGGTGGCTATATGCTGGAGACCCTGTTGGGCGACGAGAAGTGTATTGACTCCAGCCGTTTCCGCGACGACGATGGCAGTCAGTACCTCTTCTTCGTGCGCTTCACCGACGGCAACTGTATATGGATGTGCCGCTTAGAGGCCGACGGCATAACGCCCGTGGCGGGCACCCTGCGCCATTGCCTGAGCGTCAGCGAGCCATGGGAGTCGAAGCTGGGGCGCGTGTGCGAGGGGCCTTTCGTGGTCAAGCACGAGGGCCTGTACTATCTCACCTACAGCGCCAACGATTTCCGCAGTCAGGACTATGGAGTCGGCGTAGCCGTGAGTTCTTCGTTGCAGGGCCCATGGACTAAGAGCGCCACCTCGCCCATCCTCTGTCGCGCCGACAGCCTCTTGGGCACCGGCCACCACTCCCTGTTCACCGACCGCGCCGGTCGCCCCCACATCGTTTTCCACGCCCACGACAGCCAGTCGAGTGTCCAGCCGCGCAGGATGCATATTGGAAGCGTAGAATTCCAAGGGCAGGAAATTGTGGTGCGAGGGCGAAGCCATCCGGCCTGGGCGAAAGGCCCTGCGCAGGGCTCCAATAAGTGAGCCGGCAGGGCGACGGTTGTAGTCCCGGCAAGGCGACGGATGTAGTGACGGCAGGGTGGCTGTTCGTCCGTCATCCTGCCGTTTCGTTCCGTTTCTTATAAAAGCATATTATGCTTCATTCTTGTTCAAAAGTTTCCATTAAATTTGGCAGTTACGCAGATTCTTCGTACTTTTGTAGCGTTGAAAAGTCGAATAAATTTAACCTTTAATTCTTTATCACATGAAAGATCTGAATTTTGACGAAGTGCCCCGCTGCTGGGCCATTTGTTTCCAAACCGATTGTCCACTGGCAGCTAAGTGCTTGCGACGTCATGCCGCAACCATCGCGCCAGCAACCCTTACGCAGCACACCACCGTGCTGCCTGCTGCGCGCACCAATGCGGGCTGCTCGCTCTTCGTGGCCGACGAGCCTGTCGTCGTGGCGCGAGGAATGACTCGCCTCTTCGAGGGCGTGAAGAGCTGGGATGTGCCACGCCTGCGTAATGCCCTCGAGGGCTGTTTTGGCAGCCGCGCCCAGTTCTACCGCTACCGGGCCGGCCGCTACGATATCACGCCGGCTCAACAAGCCCGCGTGGCCGAGATATTCCGCAAGAATGGCTATACGCAACCGCCCGTGTTCGACCATACCTTCGTGCGTTATTTCTTTAAGGTATAGTCTCAAGGGGCTGTCTCACCAGTGAGACTCGTTTGTCTCACCAGTGAGACAAATCCGTCTCACCAGTGAGACAGCCTCGCACTCCCGTGCTAAAAAAGTTTCTTATCATTTACTCAACTTTCGCAAGCTCTGCTTGCATCGGCGATATCGACGTCAGCCAAGCGCTCAATCACGAGCAACTGTTTGCCCAGGCGCTCAATGAACTCGACCACGGCGCTAGCTCCAAAGTATCGAAGGCATAGTGCATAGTATGGTTCCTATTTCAGCAATTCGTCAAGTTTTGCTGCAGTGGGTGGAACATTCTTCTCTATAATATTACCGTTCCTGTCAATAAGAAGTGTGAAAGGAATGGCGTTAAACTGGAACTTGTTGGTGAGGAGATTCCATTCGTCGGATGAGAGGAAGATGTGTTCGCCCTGGATATTGTTATCGGTGAGGAACTTCTCGCCTGGTTCACGTGGCGAGTCTTTTTCGTTGCAGATGTAGAGGAAACGGACTGGAGCGTCTTTGTATTTATCGACGAGTGTACGCTGGTCGAGCATCCCCTTGCGACAAGGTCCGCATCCGATACCCCAGAAGTCCATATAGATGACGTTGCCGGCATATTTCTCCTTCAGCGATTGAAAGAGCGAATCTCCCGGTGTAGAATTCGAAGCATCAATGCGAGCACTTCCTTCGCGCTCAATGACAAAACGGCGGTAGGCGTCCACGGCATGGTGGCAGATGGAAGGGTCGGCAAACTGTGGAATAGCTCCAGCCAATTCCTCTGCCTTGCGAGTGAGGAACCAGCCGTCAGAGCCCTCGAAGTCGAAGTCAAGGACGCGATGAAGCAAGCAGAGCTGCATCATGAAACCTGTATGGTCAAGCTTGAAACGCGAGCGGATGCTGTCGCTGCACACGGCATAATAGTCTGCCACGGAAACCAAGTGTCCTTTATCAAACGCAAGCATTTCGCGGTGAAGCTCAGGGTCGTAGTTGTGTGGCAGGATAAAATTCTCCTTGTAAGAGCCCAACTCGTCGGAGTCTGTTGACTTGCTCCATCTTACCATATCGTTTGCCAGGAACAAGTATGCGTTGAGTACCTGGAATTCCATATTGTTGACGACACCGCCGCCATCAGCAGCAAAAACCATCAATGGGTTGTCCATAAGATAGGACTGCCTTGCCGAAAGGAAATCGAAGAAGGAAGCGGCGGAAATCGTCAAGGCTGGGTTGGTTTTTCCCTCCTCGTTTCTTGTTCTCCACCACCACTGATGTAATGCCACAAGTGCTTGTTCCAGCGGCATGGCCAGGAGACTTGTTTTCAACACGTCCTTTGCGTAGTCTGAGCAGCCGTTTAGCAAGGTGATGGTGTCGGCATCTATGGCACTGGCTAATCGGTCGAGTTCCCAGACCTTGCGGTTTTTCCACTCCAGCATGAATTCACGGTTCATTCCCTCCCATGGCGTTCGTGTTTCCTTCGAAGCGAACTGAGTCTCCAACCGTGGCCAGACGCTGTTCACCTCGCCAGTGGCGCCACTGCCCGTGATTGTTGTTTCATCCCCTGTGCCATTAATCAATAAATCCAAGGTGTCACCAACAGCGATAAAAGCAGGCGGAATTTCTGCACCATCGAAGTAAACCCATCCTGAATGCGGCAGACTAATCAGTTCAAGAAAAGAACCATCGGGTTCGATGTTAATCGTTCTGACGAAATCTTGATTCGAGAACAGGTCTGTTCCTGTCACATTGAAAGTAGAGAAGTTGTTTCCCGTACTATGGGTAAAACGCCCCTTGACTACCGCTTTTCCTGCATGGAAGTGGTATTCATCTATAGTTCCTGAAGGGTAGCCCTTGAGCGTTGTAATTGCTTTCGACCTCACTTTTGCAATGCAGCATGTAAGGGGTAGCACAGCGAGCAGTGCGGTGATGATAGTTCGCTTGTTCATTATTCTTTTCGTTTATGGTGGGTTCTATAAATTAGCTTTGAATTAGCTCTTAGGCGATTTTCGAGCAAATTTTGGCTTTATGACCGTTATCTCTGCGTATTCTGTACGATTATCTTTGCCATATTGTCTGCTATATTACAAACATTGCTTTGCAAAGTTACAACTTTACACCAATTGAAGTCAACTTTCCATGTTAAATAAGGTAAAGACTGCGTTTTAACCTCATTTTTGCATAAAAACGTCACCTTCATCTTTCTTTACCCTTCTTTTTAGAATCAATTTTTGTCAAAAGCAGCCATATAATCTCAAGGAGCGACGTAGCCTAGAGGCTGCGCCGCTCCCGTTGGTTTCATGTATAGTGGTGAAGTTCTTGATCCTATCGAAGCTCAGGCTATCTTATGAAGAGCAGTTCGCGATACTTAGGCAGTGGCCACTGAGTGTCGTCGACGATGAGTTCGAGCTTGTCAATCTGGCGTCGGATGGTGTCGAGGTAGGGTGCTACGGTGTCGTGGTAGGCGATGGCTTTTGCGTGCTCGTCGGTAATCTTGTTTGCCACCTTTCGTGCTTCTACGAGTTCGTCGACCTGCGTCTCGATGCTTGCCGTGCGCATGGCAATCTCTTCAATGAGCTTCAGGTTGCGTGCATTGAGCTCGCCGGCCTTCTCATCGGGGAAGATTGCCTGCATGCGTTCCACGTTGCGCAGCAGCTTGGTCTGGTAGTCGGTGGCCACGGGGATGATGTGGTTCATCGAGAGGTCGCCGAGCACGCGGGCTTCAATCTGTATCTTCTTGGTGTAGGTCTCCCATTTCACCTCGTTGCGTGCCTCGAGTTCCTTGCGTGTCATGATGCCGAGGCTCTCGAACATGCGCACGCTGTCGTCATCGATGTAGCGCTCGAAGATGACGGGGCACGAGGTCTCGACGTCGAGCCCGCGGCGGGCGGCTTCGGCTTTCCACTCGTCGCTGTAGCCGTTGCCGTCGAAGCGGATGGGGCGGCAGGTGCGGATATCGTCGCGCAGGATGTCGAGGATGGCATGGAAGACGGGGTTGTGGGCGGAGGGCTTGCCGTCGGGGGCGGTGGCGAAGAGCGGGTCGCCCTTGATTTGTTCGAGGCGTGCGTCCACGCGCTGTTTGAAGCTGACGAGGGCCTCGGCGACGGCGGCGTTGAGGACGATCATGGCGCTGGCGCAGTTGGCCTCGGAGCCCACGGCGCGGAACTCGAAGCGGTTGCCGGTGAAGGCGAAGGGCGAGGTGCGGTTGCGGTCGGTGTTGTCGATGAGCAGCTCGGGAATTTCGGGGATGTCCATCTTCAGCCCCTGCTTGCCGGCCATGGCGAGGAGGTCGTCGCGGTCGGCGGCTTCGATATGGTCGAGCAGTTCGCTGACCTGCGTGCCAAGGAAACTGCTGATGATGGCTGGCGGCGCTTCATTGGCCCCGAGACGGTGGGCGTTGGTGGCGCTCATGATGCTGGCTTTGAGCAGTCCGTTGTGCCTGTAGACGCCCATGAGAGTCTCCACGATGAATACGGCGAAGCGCAGGTTCTGCACGGGGGTCTTGCCGGGAGCATGGAGCAGCACGCCGGTGTCGGTGGAGAGGCTCCAGTTGTTGTGCTTTCCGCTGCCGTTGATGCCGGCGAAGGGCTTCTCGTGGAGCAGCACGCGGAATCCGTGTTTGCGTGCCACGCGCTTCATGACGGACATGAGCAGCATGTTGTGGTCCACGGCGAGGTTGGTGTCCTCGAAGATGGGGGCGAGCTCGAACTGGTTGGGAGCCACTTCGTTGTGGCGTGTCTTCACGGGTATGCCCAGTTCGAGAGCCGTGATCTCCAGTTCGCGCATGAAGGCTGCCACGCGCTCTGGGATGGAGCCGAAGTAGTGGTCGTCCATCTGCTGGTTCTTGGCCGAGTCGTGGCCCATGAGGGTACGGCCGGTGAGCAGCAGGTCGGGGCGGGCGGCGTAGAGCCCTTCGTCAACGAGGAAGTACTCCTGTTCCCAGCCGAGGTTGGAGGTCACCTTCTTCACAGCGGGGTCGAAATAGTGGCAGACCGCCGTGACAGCCTCGTTGACGGCGCGTAGGGTCCGGAGCAGCGGAGCCTTGTAGTCGAGGGCCTCGCCGCTGTAGGAGATGAACACGGTGGGGATGACCAACGTATCGTCGATGATGAAGACGGGTGACGTGGGGTCCCAGGCCGAGTAGCCACGAGCCTCGAAGGTGCTGCGTATGCCTCCGCTGGGGAACGAGCTGGCGTCGGGCTCCTGCTGCACGAGCAGCTTGCCGCTGAACTCCTCGATCATGCCGCCCGTGAGCTTCGCGTCATTCTGATCTCGCTCAGTCGCAGCCTTGTGGTCATGCTCGATAAACGAGTCGTGCTTCTCGGCCGTGCCGCCGGTGAGGGGCTGGAACCAGTGGGTGTAGTGCGTCACGCCGTTTTCTTTGGCCCATTGCACCATGCCTGCGGCCACAGCGTCGGCCACGGAACGGTCGAGGGTGGCGCCGCCGTCGATGACGTCAATCATCTTCTGATAGATGTCCTTGGGCAGGTATTTGTACATCTTCTCGCGGTTGAAAACCTTCTTGCCGAAGTATTCACAAGGGCGCTCTGCGGGCGCTACAACGTCGAGAGGCTTCTTCTTGAAGGCCTCGCCGACCATCTGAAATCTGAGATTGCTTGTCATTGTCTTGTCTTGTGTTTATGAGGTTAATCAGTTAATGTGTTAATTCGTTAATCAGTTAATCTGTTAATGTGTTAATTTGTTAATCAGTTAACGTGTTAATAGAATCTTGCAATGCGTTCGAGTGCTTCCTCGGTGCGCTTATGCGAGCCGAAGGCGGTGAGGCGCACATATCCCTCGCCCGATGGACCGAAACCTACGCCAGGTGTGCAAACAACATGAGCGTTGTAGAGCATCTGTTCGAAGAAGCGCCAAGAGGTCATGCCGCCGGGTGTCTGCACCCAGAGGTAGGGGGCGTCGTTGCCTCCGTAGACGTGGAGGCCAATGGCCGTTAGTGCTTCCTTCGTGTGGGAGGCGTTCTGCATATAGTAGTCGATGGTGCGCTGCACCTGTTGTCGTCCCTCGGGCGTGTATATGGCTTCGGCGGCACGCTGACTGAGGTAACTGGTGCCGTTGAACTTGGTGCACTGACGGCGGTTCCATAAAGGGTTCAGCGCTATGCGCTCGCCGGTGAGCGTGGCCACGGAGACTTCCTTGGGCACCACGGTGTAGCCGCAGCGCACGCCGGTGAAGCCTGCCGTCTTGGAGTAGGAGTGGAACTCGATGGCCACATGGCGGGCGCCCTTAATCTCATAGATGCTGTGAGGTACGTCGTCGTGGCGAATGTAAGCCTCGTAGGCGGCGTCGTAGAAGATGAGGGCGTCGTTCTTGATGGCATAGTTTACCCATAGCTTGAGTTGGTCGCGCGTGAGAGCGGTGCCGGTGGGATTGTTGGGGTAGCAGAGGTAGATGACGTCCACTCGCTGGCGGGGCAGTTCGGGCACGAAGTTGTTCTCGGCGGTGCAGGGCAGGTAGATGACGTTGGACCATCGGCCATCGTCGCCCTTCACTCCTGCGCGGCCAATCATCACATTGGAGTCGATGTAGACGGGGTAGATGGGGTCAGTGACGGCGATGCTGTTGTCCCAGCGTATGAGTTCCTGAAAATTGCCTGTGTCGCTCTTGGCGCCGTCGTTGACGAAGATCTCGTCGCGGTCGAGATGTATGCCGCGGGCGAGGAAGTCGTTCTTCAGGATGGCATCGCGCAGGAAGTCGTAGCCTTGCTCTGGGCCGTAGCCGCGGAAGGTGGCCGCAGTGGCCATTTCGTCGGTGGCACGGTGCAGCGCTTCGATGACGGCGGGACAGAGCGGCTGGGTGACGTCGCCTATGCCGAGCGAGATGATGTCGATCTTGGGGTGCTGTGCCTTGAAGGCATTCACCTTCTTGGCGATGTCGGCGAACAGGTAGTTGTTCGGAAGTTTGAGGAAATGATCGTTGACGAGAGCCATAGTATGATTAAGAGTGAAAAGAGCAGATATTAAGGCCTTCTACTTTTTGAAGTAACAGCTCCCTCCCTTAGGGAGGGCGGGGGGAGAGTCCTTTAATTGTCCTTTGATATCTCACCGTCAAAGACGAAGGCGGCAGGGCCGGTCATGAGGACGTGGTTGCGGGCGAAGGTGTGATCCTGGAAGGTGCGGTCGGCGTTGAGCCATTCAATATCGAGCGTGCCGCCGTCCATGATGATGCGGGAGTGGCGTGGCGCACGGCCCGTTCGTGCTGCTGCGACAGCTGTGGCACAGGCGCCTGTGCCGCAGGCTAGCGTGATGCCACTGCCGCGTTCCCAGACGCGCATGCGAATGCCGTCAGGACGCATTTCGGCAAATTCGATATTGCAGCGCTCCGGGAACTGCGGGTGGCGTTCAAGGCGTGCGCCTTCAGCTGCCACGTCAACGGCCGTGATGTCGGCCACGAAGATGACATAGTGGGGATTGCCCATGCTGACGAAGGTTCCTTCGGGTAAGTCGTTGCCTTCACTTGGCAGGAACTGCGATGGCACATCAAAGACGGGCTCTTCCATATCCACGGTGACGCTCACCACTTCGCGGACCGACGTCCTGGCGGTGTTCAGCACTAGCATCTTGATGCCCGAGGCGGTGAGCAGCCGCACGAGCGTCTTGTCCGTCAGGCCACGTTCGTAGACGTATTTGCCGATGCAGCGGCTGGCGTTACCGCACATCAGGGCTTCGGAACCGTCGGCGTTGAAGATGCGCATCGTGAAATCGGCCTCGGGGATGGGGCTGCGGCCTATGAGCACCAGCCCGTCGCTGCCGATGCCCGTGTGCGGACAGCTCCATCGCCTAGCTGCCGCAGCGGGGTCGGCAACGGGGTGGCGTGAGGCGTCGACGTAGATGTAGTCGTTGCCGCAGCCTTGCATTTTAGTGAAAGGAACCAGGGGATTTACCATTTATGGATTTACTATTTACTATTTACTATTGAACATTGATTATTGTCCATTGTCCATTGTCCATTATTCATTGTCCATTGTCAATTTACTCAAATAGTTATGCACCTTGATCGCAGTCTCTCTTCCGCTGGCCATAGCGCGTACGACGAGGCTGGCTCCGTTGGCAGCATCGCCGCAGACGAAGACATTCTCGGGGTACTGCGGATGCTCGGGCTTGAGGAAGCCCATGGCCAGTAGCACGAGCTCGGCCTTGATAATCTCGGGTTTGCCCTTAGCCACCATCAGCGGTCGGCCGCCTGCGGGGTTTGCCTGCCATTCGATTTCCTGTACCTTGACGCCGCTGACGTGTTCGCCGTCGTCCGAGAGGAATTCCAGCGTGTTGATGTTCCATCGGCGCGTGCAGCCCTCTTCGTGCGACGAGGTGGTTTTGAGCGTGCGGGGATAGGCGGGCCAGGGGTTCTGGGGGTCGTCGGGGCCCTCGACGGGTCGCGGCATAATCTCGATCTGCGTGACGCTGCGTGCGCCCTGGCGGTGAGCTGTGCCGATGCAGTCGCTGCCGGTGTCGCCTCCGCCGATTACGAGCACGTCCTTGCGGCGTGCGGTGATGCGCTCTTCTTTCGTAAACTCTACGCCAGCGAGGACGCGGTTCTGCTGCGAAAGCAGTTCCAGGGCCAGGTGAATGCCACTGAGCGAGCGGCCGGGGATGTCGAGGTCGCGGGCCGTAGGGGTGCCGGTGGCGACGATGATGGCGGAGAAGGAGAGATTGTGCTGCGATGGAATCGCAGCGGAATAGACGGGACAATTATACTTGAACTCAATGCCCTCGGCCTCCAGCACGTGGATTCGTCGATCGATGATGGCCTTGTTGAGCTTGAAGTTGGGAATACCGTAACGGAGCAGGCCGCCGGGGGCCTCGTCCTTCTCGAAGACGGTGACGGCGTAGCCCATCTGGTTTAGGGCGTCGGCTGCAGCCAGTCCGGCCGGTCCGCTGCCGATGACGGCCACGTGCGTGCCATTGCGCTGCGGTATGCGCGGCTGTATGAACCGCTCGCGGAAAGCACCCTCGGTGATGGCTGCCTCGTCCTCGCGGTTGGTGGTGGGCTCGTGGTTGAAGCGGTTGAGCACGCAAGCCTTCTCGCAGATGGCTGGGCAGACGCGTCCCGTGAACTCGGGGAAAGGATTGGTGGCAGATAGTAGCTGGTAGGCCCGTTCCCACTCGCCACGGGCAAGCGCGTCGTTCCATTCAGGTGGTTTGTTGCCCAGCGGGCAGGCCCAGTGGCAGAAGGGTACGCCGCAATCCATGCAGCGCGATGCCTGCAGCTTGCGCTCGCGTGTGTTCAGCGTCTGCTCAACCTCGCCGAAATCGTGGATGCGGTCGTGCACAGGGCGGTAGCCCGCCTCCTGGCGGTGGACATAGAGGAAGGCAGACCCTCTACTCGCCTTGCCCTGTAGGGAGGAAGTGGTATGTATTTGAGATATTGAGTTCTTTTCCATCGCGTTTAGTTGCTCTTTACTGATTTTCTGTTTATCTGCAATATAATCCCGTCAGTATTCTCCTTGCACGTCGGCAATCTTCTGTTTCAGCCGTAGCATCTTTTCCTCTTCGAGCACGCGCTTGTACTCAATGGGCGTCACTTGGATAAAATCTTTGACGTAGGCACTCCAGTCGTCGAGCATACGTCCGGCAAGGGCGGAGCCGGTGTGCAGGTAGTGTTGGCGAATGAACTCCAGCAGCTCCTTGCGGCTTGTGCTGTCCTCTATGAGCGAGAGTTCCACCATGTCCATATTGCAGAAGTAGTCGAAGGTGTGTGATGGGTCATAGACGTAGGCCAAGCCGCCGCTCATGCCCGCTGCGAAGTTGCGCCCCGTAGGTCCGAGCACGACGACGCGTCCGCCCGTCATATACTCACAGCAATGATCGCCAGCGCCTTCGATGACGGCTGTGGCCCCACTGTTGCGCACACCGAAGCGTTCGCCCACGCGACCGTTCACGTAGAGCTCGCCGCTCGTGGCGCCGTAGAGCCCTGTGTTGCCGGCTATCACGTTGTCCTCAGCGGCAAAGGTCGACTGCCGGGGAGGCAGAATGATTATGCATCCGCCCGACAGTCCCTTGGCAAAATAGTCGTTTGTCTCACCTTCGAGCCGGAAACTGATGCCGCGCACGAGGAAGGCACCGAACGACTGGCCGGCAGAGCCCTTGAAGCTGACACTGACGGAGCCTTCGGGAAGACCGGCTAAGCCACACTCTTCGGCTATCGAACCTGCGAGACGGGCGCCTACGGCACGGTCGGTATTGTGAATCGTGTAGGCGAGTGCTGATGAGGCTTTGCGATCCTCCATGATGCGCTCGTCGAGGCTGTCGGACTGTTTGCCCAACGGCGCCTGAGGCTGACGGGCGTCGCCTGTGAAGTGGAGGTCGCCCGTTTCTTGATGAAGCAGACGGCTGAAGTCGAGTGTGACGCCATCTGCGACGGTGCAGCACTGCTCGCCGTCAGCATCTCCCCTGGCTTTGAGCTGGATAAGGTCGGTGCGCCCTATGATCTCGCTGAGCGAACGGAAGCCCATGGCTGCCAGGAGCTCGCGTACCTCGCGGGCGAGGAACGTGAAATAGTTGACGAGGTATTCGTAGCGCCCCACGAAATGGCGGCGGAGCTCGGCATCCTGTGTGGCTACGCCCATCGGGCAGGTGTTGAGGTTGCACTTGCGCATCATCACGCATCCCAGCACGATGAGCACCGCCGTGCCGAAAGCAAACTCGTCTGCCCCCAGCAGCGCCATTAGCACCACGTCGCGTGCCGTCTTCAGTTGGCCGTCGACTTGCAGGCGCACACCGCCACGCAACCCGTTGCGCACCAGCGTCTGCTGCGATTCCGACAGACCTATCTCGGGCGAGATGCCTGCAAAGCGCATTGAGCTGGCTGGTGATGCACCCGTGCCGCCCTCGGCGCCGCTGATGACGATGAGGTCGGCCTTGGCTTTAGCCACACCGGCAGCAATCGTGCCCACGCCGCTCTCGGCCACCAGCTTCACGCTGACGGCAGCTCTGGGATTCACGCTCTTGAGGTCGAAAATGAGTTGTGCAAGGTCCTCGATGGAGTAGACATCGTGATGGGGTGGGGGAGAGATGAGCGATATGCCGGGTATGCTGTGGCGCGTGCGGGCAATGACCTCATTCACCTTGAAGCCCGGCAGCTGACCGCCTTCGCCAGGCTTGGCGCCCTGGGCCACCTTGATTTGTATCTCCTCGGCGTTAGCGAGGTATTCCGTCGTGACGCCGAAGCGCCCGCTGGCCACCTGTTTCGTCTTGCTGTTGAGGCTGATGCCGTCGACGGTGGCGTGGAAGCGTGCCGGATCTTCACCGCCCTCGCCGGTGTTTGAGCGTCCGCCAATCTTGTTCATCGCCAGGCAGATGGCCTCGTGAGCCTCTTTGCTCAGGGCACCGAAGCTCATGGCGCCAGCCACGAAGTGCTTCATAATCTCCTCTTCCGGTTCGACCTCGTCAAGGGGTATGGCACCTGCCTTTTCATCAGTGGTCGTAACAGGAACCAACAGGTCGCGGAGGAAGATGGGCTGCTGCTTCTCGTCGACCAGCCGCGCCCACTCCTTGAATTTCTCGTACGACCCTGTGCGGCAGGCCAGCTGCAGGCGTGCTATCGTCTCAGGGTTCCAGGCGTGTCGGATGCCATCGCGCCGCCAGTGGAACTGGCCGTTGTCCTTTAGTGCCCCATTCCCTTCCTTCCTGAGGATTGCGTCCCTGGCAATCTTCTCGAGTCCGGCACCGCCAATCGTGCTCACCTCCGTGCCGAAGTAGGTTCTCAGCACCTCTTCGCTCAGGCCTACAGCCTCGAAAATCTTGGCGCCACGATAGCTGCGGATGGTCGAGATGCCCATCTTGGCCATGATCTTGAACAACCCTTTCTTCACAGCCTTGATGTAGTTGGCCTCGGCGGTGGCGTAGTCCTCCTGAATCTTGCCGCGCCGGACCAGCTCGTCGAGTATGGCGTAAACCATATAGGGGCACAGGGCCGAGGCTCCGTAGCCCAGCAGCAGGGCAGCGTGCATCGTCTCGCGGATCTCGCCAGACTCTACGATGAGCGCCGTCTGCACACGCTTTCCAGCGCGGATGAGATAGTGGTGGACGGCTGAGACCGCCAGGAGCGAGGGGATGTAAGCCCACCCCATCCCCTCCCCAGCGGAGGGACATTCTTTGTCCGTCAGAATAATGTAGTTATAACCATCATCCACAGCCTGCTCTGCATCCTTGCAGAGTTTGTCCAATGCTATCCTAAGGTTTTCACCAGCCAGAGACCAATCTGCCTCCCCTCCCTTGGGGAGGGGCTGGGGGTGGGCTAATGTCAACTTAATTGTCTTGAACCCCTTGTAGCCGATGTTACATAGCATGTCCAGCTGCGTGTTGCCCAGGATGGGGTGGGGCAGACGCACCATCTTGCAGTTCGTCTCGTCGGGGCTCAGTATGCCCGTTCCTACGCGTCCGATATATTCCGTGAGGCTCATCACCAGTTCCTCGCGGATCGAGTCGATGGCCGGGTTCGTCACCTGCGCAAACTGCTGGCGGAAATAGTTGAAGAACACCTGCGGACGCTCGCTCAGCACGGCCAGCGGCGTGTCGTTACCCATAGAGGCCGTAGGCTCCTGGCCATTCGTCGCCATGGGTATGATGGTGGCGTCAATGTCTTCGGCACCGTAGCCGAAGAGCGCCTGCTTCTGTTGCAGGTCGGGGAGCCCATTTTCCACCTTACGTCCGCTCTTCAGCTTCTCCAATTGGACGCGGTTCGTCGAGAGCCACTGTGCGTAGGGGTGCGCCGCCGCCAGCTGTCGCTTCACCTCGCCGTCGTAGTAGACGCGGCCCTCTTGGGTGTCGATGAGCAATATCTTGCCTGGTTGCAGGCGCCCTTTCTCGGCAATATCGGCAGCCTCAACATCCATCACGCCGACCTCTGATGCCACGATCATCATGCCGTTCTTCGTGATGGCGTAACGTGCCGGCCGCAGACCGTTGCGGTCGAGCATGCCGCCGGCGTAACGTCCGTCGGAGAAGAGCAGGGCCGCCGGGCCGTCCCACGGTTCCATCAGGATCGAGTGGTATTCGTAGAAGGCCTTCAGTTCGGGGCTGATGGGGTTCTTGTCGTTGAACGACTCCGGCACAAGCACGCTCATGGCATGTGGCAGCGACAGGCCGGCCATGACGAGATACTCCAGCACATTGTCCAGCGAGGCCGAGTCGCTCATGTCCGGTTCGATGATGGGTGCTATGTCCGACGCCTCGCCCAAGACCGTGGAGTGCAGCACACTCTCTCGCGCCTGCATCCAGAGGCGGTTGCCGCGGATGGTGTTGATCTCGCCGTTGTGCGCCAACAGGCGGAAGGGCTGGGCCAGTGCCCACGTGGGGAAGGTGTTTGTGCTGAACCGAGAGTGCACCAGTGCCAGTCCGCTGGTCAGATAAGGGCTTTGCAGGTCGGTGAAATACTGTCGCAGCTGCATGCTGGTCAGCATACCTTTATAGATAATGTTTGTGTTGCTCATCGAGCAGATGTAGAAATCGCTGTAGGCGGGACGCTGTGTAGAGAGTTCGTGGACGCGTCGCTCCACGCGCTTGCGTATTATATATAATGTACGCGCGAGGCTGTCGGTCGCTTCGTCGGCCACTCCCGTTATGAACAGCTGCTTGATGGCGGGTTCGCTGTTGATGGCGGTGGTGCCGAGACAGTCGGGATTGGTTGGCACGGTGCGCACATGGGCGAGCTTCAGTCCTTCGCGCTCCGTCTCTTCGCTGATGATGGCCAGCAGATCGGCCTGCGCCGTTTCGTCCTTTGGCAGAAAGACGAGGCCCGTACCATAATGTCCTTTCTCGGGGACAGGGATGCCCTGCAAGAGTATGAACTCATGAGGTATCTGAATCATGATGCCAGCGCCGTCGCCCGTCTTGTTGTCGGCGCCCTCGGCACCGCGGTGCTGCATGTGCTCCAGCACCCGCAGCGCCTGATCCACCAGTTCGTGGCTCTTGCCACCATGGATATTTACGACCATTCCCACACCGCAGGCGTCGTGCTCCATGTCGTGTCTGTATAGTCCGTTACCCTTTATCATTTTGCTATTAATACAATGTTTGTGCTTTCTTTTTGTAAATCGATGCAAAGGTACGAACTTTCGCTTATATGGCAATGGAAGGGTGCCTAATAAAGTATAAATATTTTGTTGTAAGTTACAAATTGTTTATTATATTGCGCCTTTTCTTTCGTTTTGTAGCTGTTGTGTGCTGTGGTAGTTGTGATTTGTAAGTTAAGTTTAATTGCAACGAACAAACTTACCCCGTACTCTTCTCTGTGTTTACAAAATGACGTATCTTTGCCGCCGAAACATTGCAATGTGACAATAGGACGCTAACACTTATTCTTTATAAAGTATGAAGAAGATTGAAGCTATCATCAGGAAAACAAAGTTTGAGGAGGTGAAGGAAGCGCTCCTCAGTTCGGACATCGACTGGTTTGAATATCACGACGTACACGGGATTGGCCAAAGCCGTCAGGAACGAATCTACCGTGGCGTGCAGTATTCGACGGATGTCATTGAGCGCGTGGCCATCACCATCGTCTGCCGTGACCAGTTCGTAGAGCCTACCGTGAATGTCATCATCGAAACGGCCCATACAGGTGAGGTCGGCGATGGACGTATCTTCGTCAGCGAAATGATTGACACCTGGAGCATCCGCACGGGTGAGCATGGCGATACGGTGCTGCGCGACAAGAAGTAAGCAAATAGTCAGGATAACAAAAGCAACAACACACGACACATTTATTATAATATGAAAGACATTGCACTATCACTTGATACCGTATGGATGCTTCTTGCAGCCATGCTCGTTTTCTGGATGCAGCCGGGGTTTGCTCTGTGTGAGGCCGGTTTCACGCGCGGCAAGAACACCGCCAACATCTTGTTCAAGAACTTCGTCGACTTCATGTTCGGCTCGCTGCTGTTCTGGTTTGTGGGCTTCGGCTTCATGTTCGGTTCGGACGGGGCTGGCTTCATCGGTGCCCCCAACTGGGGCGACCTCTCGTTCTACAAGGGCGAGCTGCCTGTTGAGGGCTTCCTGATGTTCGAGACTGTTTTCTGCGCCACCTCAGCCACCATCGTTAGCGGTGCCATGGCCGAGCGCACCAAGTTCTCGATGTACGTCATCTACAGCGCTGTCATATCGTTGCTCATCTATCCCGTCGAGGGACACTGGACGTGGGGCGGCGGCTGGCTCTCGGATGCAGCTGCAGACAGCTTCATGATGCATACCTTCGGCGACGTCTTCCACGACTTCGCAGGTTCTGCCATCGTGCATAGCGTGGGCGGCGTGCTGGCGCTGATCGGTGCTTTCGCGCTGGGACCTCGTCGCGGCAAGTACGCCAAGGACGGCAGCAGTCGGGCCATCCCCGGCCACTCACTGACGCTGGCCGCCCTGGGCGTGTTCATCCTGTGGTTGGGATGGTTTGGCTTCAACCCCGGTTCTCAGCTGGCCGCCTCGGGCGAGGTGAACCGCACGGCCATCAGTCATGTGCTGCTGACCACCAACTTGGCTGCCGCAGCGGGCGGCGTGGCCACGATGTTCCTCACGTGGTGGAAGTACGGCAAGCCCTCGTTCTCGCTGATGCTCAACGGCGTGCTGGCCGGACTGGTGGGCATCACGGCCGGTTGCGACCTCGTCTCACCTGTCGGAGCCGTGGTCATCGGCCTCCTCTGCGGCCTCGTGCTGGTCTATTCCATTGAGTTCATCGACCATGTGCTGCACATCGACGATCCCGTAGGCGCCTCTTCGGTGCATGGCGTCTGTGGCATCCTCGGCACGTTGCTGACAGGTCTGCTCTCGACCTCCAACGGCGCTCTGTACGGCGGTGGTTGGGGCTTCTTCGGCGCTCAGTGCTTCGGCATCTTTGTCATCGACCTCTGGGCTGCCGCCTGTGGTATAGCCCTTTTCTATGGTATCAAGAAACTGCATGGCCTGCGCGTGGATGCCCGCATCGAAGACGAAGGACTGGACGTATATGAACACGGAGAGACGTGCTACAACTGAACCATCAATCAAGTCATATAAAGCATAAAGTAACGATGAAAAAGATTCTATTCATATTCCTGTGTGTAGCAGGCATGGCTACAGCAGAAGCTCAAGATAAGTTGCAGGCGAGTCTTGGCGCCGACCTCGTCAGCCAATACATCTGGCGCGGTCAGGACTTAGGCGACGCGAGCCTTCAACCCTCGTTGGGTATCGGCTGGCAAGGACTCAGCCTCTCTGTCTGGGGCAGTGTTGGAATCACCGATCCACGAGATACCAAGGAACTGGACCTGACACTCGGCTATGCCTACGAAGGCTTTAATGTCGGCGTTACTGACTATTGGTTTTCCAACGGCAGCTATTTCAAATATAAAGCCCATCAGACTACACACGTATGGGAGGCCAACTTAGGGTATGACTTCGGCTTCCTTAATGTGCAGTGGTACACCAATTTCGCAGGAGATGACGGCGTAAACAAAGATGGCGAACGAGCCTACAGCAGCTACTTGGAGCTGTCGGCGCCTTTCCGTCTGGGAAACTTCGACTGGACGGCCACGCTCGGTGCCGTGCCCTATGCCACGACACTCTATGGCGCCAACGGCTTCTGCGTAACCAACGTGAGTCTACGTGCCACCAAGGACTTCGTCATCAAAGAGAGGTATCACCTTCCTCTATTTGTTGGACTGACCGCCAACCCCAGGTCTGAGAAGCTCTATCTCCTGTTGGGCGCCTCATTCTCCCTATGATTATCGGTTGCTTCATCATGATAAAGCAATTGCTGCATCATCATCAAGCAAAGAAAACAGTTATGAATACAAAGTACATCTTCGTGACAGGCGGCGTGGTTTCCTCGCTCGGAAAGGGCATCATAGCCGCGAGCATCGGCAAGCTGCTGCAGGCACGTGGCTACAAGGTCACTATCCAGAAGTTCGACCCTTACATCAACATCGACCCGGGAACGCTGAACCCATACGAGCATGGCGAGTGCTACGTCACGGCCGACGGCATGGAGACGGACTTGGATCTCGGCCACTACGAGCGCTTCACGGGCATACATACCACACGTCACAACAGCATCACGACGGGGCGCATCTACAAGGCTGTCATCGACCGCGAGCGTCGTGGCGACTACCTGGGCAAGACCATCCAGGTGGTGCCACACATCACGGACGAGATAAAGCGAAGGATGCTGCGAGAAGATGTAACGGAAGAGGAACTGGATTTCGTTATCACAGAGGTGGGCGGCACCATCGGCGACATAGAGAGCGCGCCGTTTATGGAAGCTATCCGTCAGCTTCGATGGCAGTTGGGCCGCAATGCCGTTTGTGTGCACCTGACATACGTTCCCTACCTGAAGGCAGCCGATGAATTGAAGACGAAGCCCACCCAACACTCCGTCAAGGAACTGCAAGGCATGGGCATCCAGCCCGACATCCTTGTGCTGCGCACCGAGCGCCACCTCGACGACGCATTACGCATGAAGGTGGCTTCGTTCTGCAATGTCAACCTGGAATGTGTGGTGCAGAGCGAGGATCTGGCAAGCATCTACGAGGTGCCGGTCAGCATGCAGCGTCAAGGCCTCGACGCCGCCATCCTGCGCAAGACAGGCATACCCGTCGGCGAGACACCCGCCATGGCACCTTGGCACGACTTCCTTGAAAAACAGCGTTGTGCTACCCGCGAGTTACATATAGGTCTGGTCGGGAAATACGACCTTCAAGATGCCTACAAGAGCATCCGCGAGAGCCTGAACCTGGCGGGTGTTTATAATAATGTAAAGGTGAAGCTACACTTCATCAGCAGTGAAGAGATAACCGAGGGAAACGTGGCGGAAAGGCTGGACGGCATGGCAGGCATCATCATCTGCCCGGGCTTCGGGCAACGTGGCATCGAGGGAAAGATTATCGCAGCCGAGTACACTCGCACTCACGACATCCCGACATTCGGCATCTGCCTCGGTATGCAGATGATGGTGGTAGAGTTCGCGCGAAACGTCCTCGGCTACAAAGATGCCAACAGCACGGAGATGAATCCCGACGCCGCTGCCGGCGTCATTGACCTCATGGAAGAGCAGAAAAGCATCACGCAGATGGGTGGCACCATGCGACTGGGTGCATACGATTGCCTGCTCAGAGAAGGAAGTCGTGCCAGCGAGGCATACGGCGGTGCGACAGAGATCAGCGAGCGTCACCGGCACCGCTATGAGTTCAACAACCAGTATAAAGAGGAATATGAGGCAGCAGGTATGAAGTGCGTGGGCATCAATCCCGGCACAGGCCTTGTCGAGATCGTGGAGATGCCTACTCATAGTTGGTACATCGGCACGCAGTTCCACCCCGAATATTCGTCCACCGTGCTCAGCCCGCATCCGCTGTTTATGTCGTTCGTGAAACACATTAACACATTAACATATTAACAGGTTAACAGGTTCAGGGCAAGGCTCCCTCACCCAACGAGAGGTTAGATAAATCGTAAATCGTAAAATCGTCAAATCGTAAATTGAGATGGTGGAACAGTTGAAGCATGAATGCGGTGTGGCCTTGGTGAGGCTTCTTAAGCCGCAGAGCTACTATAAAGAGAAGTATGGCACTGCGTCCTACGGCCTCGGCAAGCTCTATCTGATGATGGAGAAGCAACATAACCGAGGACAGGAAGGGGCTGGCATAGCCTGCGTGGACATGAATGCCGAAGTGGGGACGGAGTATATGTTCCGCGAGAAGGCCCTGGGCAAGGATGCCATCACCTCGGTCTTTGACGTCATCACACCCGAATGGGCCAAGGCACAACTCTACATGGGCCACCTTCGCTACAGCACGACGGGCAAGAGCGGCCTGCAGTATGTCCATCCCTTCCTGCGCCGCAACAACTGGCGGGCCAAGAACCTGTGTCTTTGCGGCAACTTCAACATGACGAACATCGACGAGGTGTTCGAGAAGATGGTGGCGCAGGGGCAGTCGCCTCGCATCTACAGCGACTCCTACATCACCCTCGAACTGATGGGGCACCGGTTGGACCGCGAGGTGGAACGCCTGTATGTCGAGGCAAAGGCCAACGGGCTGGAAGGCACCGACATCACGCGCTACATTGAGGAGCACGTGCAGATGGCCAATGTGCTTCGCACCACGATGGCCGATTACGACGGTGGCTACGTCATGTGCGGCATGACGGGCAGCGGCGAGATGTTTGCCATGCGCGACCCTTGGGGCATCCGTCCCGCCTTTTTCTATCGTGACGACGAGGTGGTGGCCGTGGCCAGCGAACGTGCCGTGCTGCAGACGACCTTCGACCTCTCCTGCGACGATGTCCGTGAACTGCCTGCAGGCCAAGCGCTCATCGTACACAGGGACGGCACGTCGGCGTTGGAGAACATCTTGGAGGCACGGCGGCAGGCGCGATGCTCGTTCGAGCGCATCTACTTCAGCCGCGGTTCTGACCGGGATATTTACCGTGAGCGCAAGCAGCTGGGGCAGCAGCTCACGGAACCCATACTCCGTGCCATCGGCGGAGATACCGAACACACCGTCTTCTCCTTTATTCCCAACACGGCCGAGGTTGCCTTCTACGGAATGATGGAGGGCTTGCGGGGCAGGGGGCTTCATGTGCGAAGCGAGAAAGTGGCGTGGAAGGACATCAAGCTACGCACCTTCATCACTGAGGCGGGCTCACGCAACGACCTCGCCTCGCACGTCTATGACATCACCTACGGCTCGCTGCGTCCATACGAAGACAGCCTCGTCATCATCGACGACAGCATCGTCCGGGGCACCACTCTGCGGGAGAGCATCTTCAAGATTCTGGACCGCCTGCATCCGAGGAAAATAGTCATGGTCAGCAGCTCGCCACAGATCCGTTATCCTGACTACTACGGGATCGACATGGCACGGCTGGAGGAGTTCTGTGCTTTCCGTGCCGCCATAGCGCTGTTGCGGGAACGCGATATGGATTCGCTCATTGAAGCCACGTACCGCGGCTGCAAGTCAGAGCTGACGAAACCAAAAGGAGAGCAGCGGAACTGCGTCTGTGCCATCTACGAACCGTTCACCGTAGGGGACATCAACCGTAAGATGGCCGAGATGCTGCGTCCGGCAGGGATGCAGGCACCCGTGGAGTTCGTCTTTCAGACCATCGAGGGCTTGCATGCCGCCTGCCCCGAGCATCGTGGCGACTGGTATTTCACGGGACATTACCCCACGCCAGGTGGCACGCGCCTCGTGAACAAGGCCTTTGTGGAATATATAGAGAATGAGATGGACAATGGATAATGTTAAATGGTCAATGTTCAATGTTCAATGTTCAATAGTAAATCGTTAAATAGTAAATAACATTATGTGTGGTATCGTATCAATCTTCAACATTAAGCAGCAGACTACCGAGCTACGGCGTAAGGCTCTGCGCATGAGCCAGAAAATTCGTCATCGCGGCCCGGACTGGAGCGGCATCTATTGTGGCGGGTCGGCCATCCTGGGCCACGAACGTCTCTCCATCGTGGACCCCGAGAGCGGTGGTCAGCCGCTGTTCTCGCCCGACAGGAAGCTGGTGCTGGCCGTCAATGGCGAGATCTACAATCATCAGGAGATTCGCCGCCAGTATGCAGGTCGCTACGACTTCCAGACGGGCAGCGACTGCGAGGTCATCCTTGCACTCTATCGCGACAAGGGCATCCGCTTCCTGGAGGACATCAGCGGCATCTTTGCCTTCGCCCTCTATGATGAGGAGCGGGACGAGTTCCTGATAGCCCGCGACCCCATCGGCGTGATACCCTTATATATAGGTTACGACAGCGACGGCACGGTGTACGTGGCCTCCGAGCTGAAGGCGCTCGAAGGCCAATGTGAGCGCTATGAGCCTTTCCTGCCTGGGCACTATTATTGGAGCGGCGAGCTTGGCATGAAGCGATATTACCAGCGCGACTGGTTCGACTACGCTGCCGTCAAAGACAACGCTGCCAGCAGCGCCGCCATTCGCCTAGCGCTCATGGCCTCGGTGAAGCGCCAGCTGATGTCCGACGTGCCCTACGGCGTGCTGCTCAGCGGCGGACTGGATTCTTCTGTCATCTCTGCCATTGCGGAGCAGTTCAGTGAGCATCGCATCGAGGATGACTCGCAGTCGCGCGCCTACTGGCCTCGCCTCCACAGTTTCGCCGTGGGACTGAAGGGAGCGCCCGACCTGGCGAAGGCGCGCCTCGTGGCCGACCACATCGGCACCGTACATCACGAGATCAACTACACCATACAAGAGGGTCTTGATGCCATCCGCGACGTTATTTATTTCATCGAGACCTACGACGTGACGACTGTTCGTGCCTCCACGCCGATGTACCTGCTGGCGCGTGTCATCAAGTCGATGGGCATCAAGATGGTGCTCTCGGGCGAGGGCGCCGACGAGGTGTTCGGCGGCTATCTCTATTTCCACAAGTCTCCGAGCGCAAAGGCTTTCCACGAAGAGACCGTGCGCAAGCTCAGCAAGCTGCACTACTACGACTGCCTGCGGGCGAACAAGAGCCTCTCGGCCTGGGGCGTCGAAGGGCGTGTGCCGTTCCTCGACAAGGAGTTCCTCGACGTGGCCATGAGGACCAATCCCGAAGCCAAGATGTGTTCCGGCTCGATGATAGAGAAGCGCATCCTCCGCGAAGCCTTTGCCGATATGTTGCCTGCGGAGATTGTTTGGCGGCAAAAGGAACAGTTCAGCGACGGCGTAGGCTATTCGTGGATCGACACGTTGAAGCGGATAACCTCCGAGGCCGTTAGCGACGAGCAGATGGCACACGCGGCAGAGCGTTTTCCCATCAATCCGCCGCTCAATAAAGAGGAGTACTACTACCGCAGCATCTTCGCTGAGCATTTCCCCAGCGACTCAGCAGCGCGAAGCGTAAACCAGGAGGCCAGCGTGGCGTGCTCCACGGCCATCGCACTCGAGTGGGACGCGGCTTTCAGGAGCATGAACGACCCCAGCGGGCGTGCCGTCAAAGGTGTTCACGAACAGGCTTATTGACACCATTTACTATTTACCATTTAAGATTTACTATTTACCACAAAGCTATCAATTAGATGAAGGACGCAATATTGATATTGAGTGATGGAACTCAGTTTCACGGCAAGAGCTTTGGCTACGAAGCAGATGCCGTGGGCGAAGTGGTGTTCAACACAGCCATGACAGGCTATCCAGAGAGCCTGACTGACCCAAGCTATGCAGGTCAGATACTGGTGACGACGTACCCGCTGATCGGGAACTACGGCGTTCCTGAGACAGGAGGCGAGCCTTTGCCTAAATTTATGGAAAGCGAGCACATTCACGTCAAGGGCCTTGTCGTGGCAGATTATAGCGAGAAGTACAGCCACTGGAATTCCAAGGAGTCGCTCTCCGATTGGCTGAAGCGAGAGAAGGTGCCAGCCATCACGGGCATCGACACGCGAAGGCTCACCCAGCGGATTAGGGAGTGCGGCGTGATGAAAGGCCGCATCATAGTTTCTGAGCATTCAGATTATTCAGATTATTCAGAGTCTTCAGATTACTCCGAACTCTCTGATTATGGCTCGGTCAATTGGGTCGAGCAGGTGAGCTGCAAGGATGTCATCCGCTATAACGAGGGAGCCGGCAAGCGGGTCGTACTGGTCGACTGCGGCGTCAAGGCCAATATCATCCGTTGTCTGGTAGATCGGGGCGTAGAGGTCATCCGGGTTCCGTGGGACTACGACTTCAACCAGCTGGACTTCGATGGCTTGTTCCTGGCGAATGGCCCTGGCGACCCAGAGCGATGCAGCAAGACCGTGGAGCACATACGCACTTTCCTTGACAGACCGAATGTCCGCCCGCTCATGGGCATCTGCCTCGGCAACCAGCTCCTGGCACGTGCCGTAGGTGCTAAGACGTACAAGCTGAAGTACGGTCATCGCAGTCATAACCAGCCCGTGCGGCTCGTAGGCACCACCCGTTGCTTCATCACGAGCCAGAATCACGGCTATGCCGTCAATGCCTCTACGCTTCCTGCCGACTGGGAACCTTTGTTTGTGAACATGAACGACGGCTCCAACGAGGGCATCCGCCACAAGACCCTGCCCTGGTTCTCCGCACAGTTCCATCCCGAAGCCTGCTCCGGCCCTACCGACACGGAATGGATGTTTGATGAGTTCGTCTCTTTAGTTGACGAGTTGACAAGTGGACAAGTAAACAAGTTGGATGAAAATGCTAACAACTCGTCAACTTGTCAACTCGTAAACTCGTCAACTATAAAATCCGTCCTCCTCCTCGGCAGCGGTGCTCTCAAGATCGGGCAGGCCGGCGAGTTTGACTACAGCGGCGCCCAGGCGCTGAAGGCGTTGAAGGAAGAGGGCATCCGTTCCATCCTCATCAACCCCAATATTGCCACGGTCCAGACCTCCAAGGACGTAGCGGACACCGTCTATTTTCAGCCCGTGACGCCCGAGTTCGTGGAGCGTGTCATAGAAAAAGAGCGCCCCGATGGCATTCTGCTCTCCTTCGGCGGACAGACGGCGCTGAACTGCGGCGTGGAGCTCTACAGGAGAGGCGTATTCGAGAAGTATGGTGTAAGCTTCCTGGGCACTCCTGTGCAAGCCATCATCGATACCGAGGACCGCGACCTCTTCGTGAAGCGACTCGACGAGATTGGTGTGAAGACCATCAAGAGCATGGCTTGCGGAACCGTGGAGAAAGTGCAGAGGGCTGCCCGCGAACTGGGCTTCCCTGTTATCCTGCGTGCCGCATACGCCCTCGGCGGCCTTGGCTCGGGCTTCTGCGACAATGACGAGGAGCTGCTGGCGCAGGCAGAGGAAGCTTTCTCGTTCTCCTCGCAGGTGCTGGTGGAGAAGTCGCTGAAAGGTTGGAAAGAGATAGAATATGAGGTTGTGCGCGACCGCTACGACAACTGCATCACCGTCTGCAATATGGAAAACTTCGACCCGCTGGGCATTCACACCGGAGAGTCGATCGTCGTGGCTCCCTCGCAGACGCTCACCAACAGCGAATACCACAAGCTACGTGCCCTTGCCATAAAGATAATACGACATATCGGCATCGTGGGCGAATGCAATGTACAGTATGCCCTCGACCCCGACTCCGAGGACTATCGCGTCATCGAGGTCAACGCCCGCCTCTCGCGTTCCTCCGCCTTAGCCTCCAAAGCTACAGGCTATCCCCTGGCGTTCGTGGCTGCTAAGCTCGGACTTGGCTATGGTCTCTTTGACTTGAAAAATTCGGTTACGAAAACCACCAGCGCCTTCTTTGAACCAGCACTTGACTATGTCGTCTGCAAGTTGCCGCGCTGGGATCTTTCAAAGTTCCACGGCGTGAACCATGAGCTGGGCTCGTCGATGAAGAGCGTGGGCGAGGTGATGGCCATCGGGCGCTCGTTTGAGGAGGCCATCCAGAAAGGTCTTCGTATGATAGGGCAGGGTATGCACGGCTTTGTGGACAACAGGGCACAGCATGTGTGGGACGTCCCCGAGACCTTGCAACACGCCACGGACACGCGCATCTTCGTCATTGCCAAGGCTTTGATGATGGGCTACAGCGTCGGGCAGATACATCGTTGGACGCGCATCGACCGCTGGTTCTTGCACAAGCTGCGCCATATTGTCGACATCAACGAACGGCTCAGTCAGCAAGCTTTTCTTGCAGAGATGACCGCCGTCATGGAGCCCTCCGAGTTGCTGGAACTCGTAGAGGAGCCCTCGTTCGTCAGTCTGCTGCGCGAGGCTAAGGTTTACGGCTTCTCCGACTTCCAGATAGCCCGTGCATTGGGGCTTGAGAACTACATGAGTCCAGAGGCATCGGCGCTTACCGTCAGGCAGTGGCGAAAGGAGACGGGCGTCGTGCCCACCGTCAGTCAGATAGACACCCTCGCCGCAGAATATCCTGCCGCTACCAACTACCTCTATCTCTCATACTTATAATTGATCCGGGCTCAGAAGCGGGAAGTTAAAAATGTTAAGGGGGGGTAAAGAAATTAAGGAAGTTAAAGAAGTTCTTAACTCCTTTAACTTCCCAACTTCTTTCGCTCGACCTTTGGTCGCTTCTTGAAATGTCAAGCGACCGAAGGTAGAGCACAGGGCTTTTTTAAAGTGGACTCAATAATGAAAGTAAAGATGATCAAGTACTTATCGCTTTACAGCCATCTTCTTGCCATTAACGATGTATATGCCTTGCTGCAGCGACCGCTTAGCAGTGTGGCTGTTTTCGAGTTTGCGGCCTGCGAGGTCGTATATGGTGTCCTCGGCGCGGTCTGTGGTAGCGTTAACAGCCGTGGCGTCTTCTTCAAAGAAGGCTACTGCAAGCGGTAATCGGTGTGAGCCTAGTACGCCATTGTTGGCATAGGTGCATTGTTGCTTGGAGCTTATGAGCACACCTTGGCAGTAGGTCCTGAAGGTGAGCTCTGTGGCGTCTTCTCCCGGCACGGTTATGTATGCCATTCCTTCGTCATCGGTTAGAGTTGCTGAGCGGCATTCTTCGCCTGCGAAGACAGCTATTTCTCCGTTGGCGAGCGGTTGTCCGTCGATGGTCACGAGGGCTACGATGTTCATATTGCCGCTGTAGGTGTGGTGGTCAATGGGTGAAAAGGCTGTGGTTATGCGGCGTACGGGAGCCTTGCGTATGGCTGAGGCCGTGGCCGTTGGGTAGGTGAAGGAGCGCGCCACGGAGGCTGTGTTGCGTAGCATGTAGCCCTCGCCTGGGATGAGTGCTCCAAGAGTGCCGTTCCATTCGTAGCCGTCGTACATGGCGAAGGCGCTCTGGCTCTTGACGACATCGCCGTCGCGCGGTTCCATGCCTGCGAAGGCGTCGGCTATGCTGATTATCTTGGTTCCGGGGTATCCTATCCAGTTCCATCCAGGTGCTGCCTTGATAGTCTCCTGCTTGAGGTCGACGGCGTGTCCAGCGATGGAGAGAGTCTGCGGCTCGGTCATCTGCACCATATACATCTCGCGGTTATTCAGTATGAGCACGTCGGTGGGGTACCACTGGCCGTCCCACTGCTCCATGAACGTTTCCTTGCTCTTGACAATGTTCGTCTTGAGAGCCACGGAGCTGAAGATGGCGGGAACGGTCATGTCGTCGGCTGTCAGCTGAACAGACATCCAGTTCCACCCCTTGCCCAGTGCTATGGTCTGCTCGAGGAGGTCGCTGGTGGATATGCGTACGGGTTCGGCGTATGTCCCTACGACCTTGTTTTGCGAGAAGACGAGCTCGGGCGTGCTCGTTACGAAGGAGTAGACGATGCCTGTCGATGCGTCGTAGGCGCGTAGCGTCACGGGCTGCTGGTCGTCCTCAGGGTTGCCATAGATGTTGAGCAGGATGAAGTAGCTGTCGTAGCGGCTGTTGTACTGAGCGTAGCCTACGCCCCGGCACTCGTCGCCTATGAAAGCTGCCACCATGTCGTCGGCATCGTCGCAGGGTGTGCCTGCGAAGTCGAGCATGGCGATGACGTTCATGGTGCTCTCGTAGCCAGAGCCATCGATGGTCCAGTCGGGCTTGTCGCCTTCGACGATGATGTAGAGTGTCAGTGGCGTCTCAATGCCGCTGTTGCCTTCGAGGTAGACGGTGACTTCGTACTTGCCGATGGGTGCCGTCTCGCCAACGGTGAAGTTGACGTTGGCCTCGGAGAGCGCTGCCACGTTGCCCTGTGAGGCACTGACGCTGAGCCATGCTGGCATACCGCTTATGGTCCACATCTGCTGCTGTCCGCCCTTGTTGACGATGGCCACATTGAAGCTTGTGGCGGTGTTGGCGGGCTGTACGATGTTGAGCGTGGATTCTTTCCATACGAGCTCGTTGCGGTTGATGTAGGCCGACCATACGGCAGGCAGCGAGTAGTTGCCGTTCTTGTCGCTGACGTCGCGCACGGTGAAGGTGAGCGTGCAGCCTTCGATGGCGGCAGCATCCTCGTCGATGTCGAGCACTATCTTGGTGTCGGAGGCCGTGAAGGTGAAGCCTACGTTGGTCTCGGCGGGCTTGGTGCGCAGGGCTGGAGCCTCGTCGGAGTAGTTGAGAGTTGAGAGTTGAGAGCTGAGGGTTGAGAGTTGGGCTTCGTGGCCTGTGCCGACGAGGTCGGTCGGGTAACCTTCGGTTACAACCTGGTTGTACTCGTCGAGCTTTTTCTTCTCGAATGGGAAGTAGAGCTGGAGGCCGTCCTCTGTGCCTGTGAGTCGTTGTTTGCGTTGCTTGGAGAGCAGGTCGGCGTTCAAAGATGCGCCCCAGATGCGGAGCTCGTCAATCTGGCCTTTAAAGGCGCGGTCGTAGGTGTAGTCGGCACCTGAGCTGATGGTAGTGCGTCGTGCGCCTATGAAGAGGTGGTCGGTGGCGAGGGTGCCAACGTTGGCAGCATTAGTAGTTAGCACTCGTGCGCCATCGACATACACGGCTGCTGCACCCTTACGGAGCACGTTAAGTGCGATGTGGTGCCAGGCGTTGTCGAGGATTGAAGCGCTAGAGGTGGAGAGCACCGTGCCTTCAGCCTCGTTGTAAGCGCCCTTGGCGGTAAGCTGCAGCTTGCCTTTGGCGTCGGTCCATAGGGCAACCTCACCCATCTGCAGCAGCTGAGCCTCGGCCTGTTCGCTGCCGCGCATCCAGAATTCTATGGCGTAGTCGTCCTCGGGGAACAACTGGAGGTCGCCTGTCTCAGTGGTGATGTAGTTGTCGCCGCTGAGCTCTACGGCCTTGTTCTCGTTGTTGAGATACCAGGTCTCGGCAGGCATGGTCATGTGGCGGTCGCGGGCGTAGTCGGTGACGAGCGTGCCCTCGCCCTCGTTCATCTTCCAGTAGCCAATGAGGTGACGTGTGGCAGGGCTCTTGCTCTTGGAGCGGTTGAGCAGGGCAGTGGTTATATCGTGGGCCTCATCCCAGAGCAGCAGCTCGTGCATTGCGCCTGAGAGGTTGCGGCCTACGGCGATGGGGCCGTTGCCTTCGTAGTTTACTACTGATTTGCCGCTGAACAGCCTGATGGTCTGGTCGTCGGTGGCTACGGCGGCGCTTATCTCGCCTCCGGCATCGGTGTGCTGATAGCTGAGCGAGAGGAAGGCCCAGGTGTCGGTAGGCACGGCGTCAGTAGAGGTGTAGGTGGTGCCTGCGAAGTCTACGGTGAGGTGATTGTCGGCGTCGGTGGCTACGACCATCTTTGAGCTAGCGTTGCCGTGGCTGATGATTTCGCCTTGGCCGCTGAGGTTCACCCAAGCGTCGATGGAGAAGTCGCGCTCGGCCAGCGAGATGTCGGCCTCGGTCTGTGCGGCGGCCTGCGTGCCTCCGGTAGTGCGGAGGGCTGTCTCGTGGTCTATCTCGGCTCCGTTCAATACGCCTGTTACCTTGAAGTTAGCAGTCTTGGTGAGGGCTCCCTTGATGATGTCCTCGTTGAAGGTGATGCTGATCTCGTCGCCCGGCGAGAGGATGCCGTCGGATGGTTCGGGCAGTCCGAGGGGCACGGGGCGCTGCATATCCTTCACGAGAGGTATTTCTTTACTCGAGTACACGGTCTCACCTGTGCCGTAGGTGCTTACTGAGAGCACGCGGAAGAGGTAGTCGCCGTCGGTGAAGTTGTTCATGGGCAGCGTGTAGCTTACGCTTCCTCCGGTAGCGGGCAGCAGCTCGTTGTTGGTGGTCACGGCGTTCTTGTCGAGGACGTACTCGTGGAAGAGTGTCCAGTCGGTGGCGCCTTGCTTCTTATACTGGAGGCGGAAGGCCTTCAGTCCGCGGTAGGTGCGGTCGAAGTTGGAGAAGGTAAGGCGGAGGTCTGTGCCCGTCTCGGTGTTCATCAGCGTGTTTGAGAGTGCCAGGTCGACAGTCGATGATGAGGGCACGAAGTGAGCTGAGATAAATACCGTGTCGGTGATGACGTCCCACGTGCTGGTCGGGTCGTACTGGCACTGCGATGCGAGCACGACGGCGATCCTATCGTAGTCGAGGATGCCGACGTTGGTCTGCTTGAGCTGCAGTGCCTTGGTGATGGTCTCGCCGGCAGGAATCTTAATGACGCGGCTGTCGGTGACGGCCTTGCCGTCGATGCTGAGTGCTGCGCCGTTGGGGTTGGTCTCGTCGGCTACTATGAGGCGGTAGTAGACGTCTTCGTCAATCTCCGAAGCATTGCTGAGGCGGAGAGTGTAGTTGGCTGACGTGCCAGTGGGGATGTCGCTGACGATGGGCACGTCGACGTCGATTTGCGGCACCTCAATCTGCATGGTAGCTTCCATGATGGTGGTGCCTGGCTCGTAGTACTTTGTCACCGTCTTGCCTTCATACGGGCAGCAGGTCTGTCCGCCGCGGGTGCGGAAGATTGGGCCGAAGCCGTCCATATAGTCGTATACATCTACCGTCAAGGCATCGTCGTCGCCATCTTCGGCCAAGGTGAAGCCGAACACGGTGTTGTCGACATACTGGTCGCCGTCGCTCTCATGACGGCCGCCCATAGTCTCGTCGGTGACGTGGATTTCGAAGCCGAACTGATCAACACTCAAGCCGAAGAGGTCGTCGACATACAAACCTGCGGCTACCTTCCACTCGGAGGTATGGGTGCTGTCGCGTGAAGACTCGTGCGAATAGTTGTAGATGGTGCCGCTGTCGAACGAGATATTACCCTGAATGAGGTACTTCTCGGAACGCTCGTGGGCTTTCACCTTCGCCTTCTCGTTCTCGGCCAGAATGTTCTGCCAGTTCTCTATCTGCGTGTTAATCCACAGCACGGAGTCCTCGGCAGCTTCCGCAGCCTTCTTCACCACATAGGTGCCTTCGGTGCCGAACTTCTTATCGTCTGGGCTGAGCGTGGTGAGGTAGACGGTGTGACCCGTGTCATTCTTATAGCTGTTGATTTTGTCCTGTGTGGTGGTAACAAGGAAGTTACGACGCATCAGCTCGTAGTTGGGCAGCATTACATTCTCGATGTAGTTTTGCGTGTACATGAACATAGTGCCGAACTCCATGCCGGTGCTGATCATGTCTTCCAGACCTAACTCGAAATTGTTGCCTGAAGAACGCTTGAAGCCGATGTTGCGCGACTTGCCAAAGATGATGTTCGTGGAGTTGCCTATGAACACGTCGCCCTGCGCGCCGACATACTCGGGAGCTGCCGACGTGCTGATGGTCTTTGTGGTCGTGGTCGTGGTGTTCACAGTGTTGGAGCTCTCATACTCCGACTCCATCTTGGCACCGATCTCCAGGTCGTTGGCCTGCTCTATGCTGGTCACCGCTGCCAGAACCATAGAGCCTGCAACGATAGACTTTCCGAAGCCGAACTTGTGCTTGAAGGCCACTGAATTGTTCTGCGTCACGGTGTTGCCGCGCACTTCCGACCGTGTGTGGCTGCTGCCGCTTGTCCACTCGGCGAAAGAATTGGTTCCGGGCGGGTCGCGTAGGATCATGGTGGGATGGTCGGGGCCAGCCGTCACGAAGTTGTTGCCTGTTGGCAGGTCGCCGATGATGATGCCCGTCATGCCGTTGCCGTCCCACTGTTTGAAGGCTCCGCCCACCTCATAGGTCATGGAGATGGTGCGGGTGTAAGGCTCTGCGATGTTGGGATAGCCGGCGCGCCAGATGTAGGTGGCTCGTCCGAGACTGTCGAGCTCCAACTGGTTGTCGACCATCTCAACGACCTCGCCAGCCTTGTGACCGCCGTTGTCCTCGATGTATACGCTCTGCTCGCCTGAGAGGGCGTTGTTGACGGTGACGGTGTTGCCGACGAGGGGCACATGGTCAGTCTCGCCGTTGTCGGCATTGACGTATTCCTCGTAGCCCTCCAAGAGGAAGGTGTAAGGATCTTCCTTCACGAAGAGTGGCGACTTGAAGCCTTCGACACCGTAGTTGTAAGTCACCTTGCCGTCAGCCACGGTGTAGATGTCAGAGACTTCCACTTCGCCAATGTCGTCGGTGAACTTATAGCTGCTGATGCCGAAGGAGCCGTCCTCGCGACCCTGCTGTTTCACTGTGAACGTAGGTTCGCTATGGTAGGTGTTCCGCAGCATCGTGTTGTACGAATACACTACATCGGAGCCGTTGTCGCGATGCAAGGTGTCGCTGTATTCGATGAGCGGGTTGGTCAGGTCGATGGTCGTCGGTTCGCCCACCTTCGCACCGCCATTCACCAGCTTGATGCTCTCCACGGTGTACTGCAACGGTGGTAGCATAGCCGAGAACTCACCCGTGGCGGGGTCAGTATTGATGATGATTTTCTGGCAGTCGATCATCGTCGTGCCGCCCTTGCGGTAGGATGTGCTGGCGATAATCTCCGTTGCAGAGGCTACGTCGACTTTATCCTTGTTGTTCTCGTAGCTGAAAGTAGCCTCGCCTTCCTCCTTGCTTACGTTCAAGCGGAAGCGGTCGTCTTGTGGCGACAATACGAGCTGGGCGACACCGATGTTGTTGGTGCTCAGTCCGAAGCCCACGGCTTTCTCGCCCTGAATGTCGCCGCCGACCACACGTCCGGTGAAGTTCACCAGTGTCTCGTCAGAGAAATCGAGGTTGGTGACAGCGGATTTGAAGTTCTTCTTAAGCCCGGTATCAGCCGGGTCGGCGGGATAGCGCCCGTCGTTGGCAAAGACATGCCCGTTCTTGCTGACGGTGATGAAGTGGTTGCCGATGGGGACGCTGATGGTGTACTCGCCCATCTCGTTCGTCTCGATGACCTTGCCATCCTTAGCACAGATGGTGCCGTCGACGCTGAATGTGGCACCCTCGACGGGATAGTCGGTGCCGGCATAGTAGACGGTACCGCTGACGGGGAAGGAAGAGACGTCCTCGAAGTCGACACCCGAATGAATGAGCGACGACTGGCTTACGAAGCGTGACTGCGACGATGGCGAGAACTCATGTATGTCCTTCGTCGGGATCACGCTGTAGTTGATGCCTTCGCCCGAGAAGGGCACGCCGCGGATGACGTAGTTGCCGACGGTGTCGGTGTAGGCCATCAGGCTGAGTTGTTCCTCGCTGGGTATGAATGTGGAACTGGCTGCTGGCACCTTGGTGACGGCATGACGACCGTTGGAGACATCGCCGCTCTTCGAGAAGTCGTAGGCCAGGTTCTGGGTGGTCAGTCCCTCGTCGAAGGGATAGTAGATGGCCAGGTTGGCCTCGTTGCCTGCGAGCGGGTGGTTAAAGTTCCTCTGGATTTCGGTCTCTGTCAGGACTTTGGTGAAATAGCGGAACTCATCGAGATATCCATCGAACCATGTCTTGGCAGTGAATTGTCCGACATTACCGATTGCCAGACAATCAGCATTGCCTGACTTGCTCCAGTCGATGACTCGTTCTGTGGCGACCACTTCGGATTGCTGCCCGAGCTCAGTAGTGAGGTACATGGTGAGCGTCTGGGCATCGTGGTTGTGGACCATGGTGAGATGGCTCCATTGTCCGGCGGGAAGATAGAGGTTTTCGGTTTCGAAACCGGAGCCGCCGAAATAGCCACAAAGCTTATAGCGGTCGTTGGCCTTATCGTATCGGGCGCTGATGGTGACAGCCCATTCGACGTCGAGAATACGGTATTCGGAACCGTTGGAATTCATGACGTTGGAATTGGGGTTCAGGTACATCTGAATGGAGAAGTTATCCGAGAGCAGCGACTTGAGCTCGTCGTTGTCGGCAGGATAACGCATGCCAGCGCCGTAGCCGCTGAGCTTTACCGAGTGCATGCCGGAGGCGACGGAGCCGTCCTCGGATTGCCTCTTCAGCGTAACCTTGGCACCTTCGACGGCAGCTCCTGTGCCGTAGGTGACGCGGCCGCTGACGACGCCCGTTGAGATGCTGAAGCCGTCGATGGTGCGGGTGTCGTCGATGGAACGTGCCGTGCCATCCTGGCTCCAGATGATGACTTTATATTCGTAGAAACTGCCTGGCTTGGCCTCGACGTCGTCGTAGCTGTAGCCGCTTGCGGTGCCAGAGGTGGAATGGATGTCGGCCCATGTGCGCTCGTCGTTGCTGTTGAGCGGGCGTCGCTGAATGATGAAGTTAGTGGTGTTGCTGCCCACCTGCTTCACCGTCCACTGCAGCTTCACCATTCCACTGTAGGTGCCGCGTGAGGCTTTGAAGTCGATAATCTTTGAACCTCCGAGCTTAGTGGAGATTATGGAGCTGAAGATGTCGATGTCGAGCACGTTGATCTTCAGGCGATAGTAGTAGGTGTGGTTTGCCTCGAGACCTGAGTTGTCGGAGTAGGTGCCATCGTTGGTGCTGGTGCTGGTGATGGGGATGGTCTTGATAGTGGTGAAGTTAGCGCCATCCTCTGAGCGCTGTACCTCGAGCGAATAGGAGTTGGAGCCTGAGGCATTTCCTATGGCCGTGTGGTTCCATGCCAGATTGATCTTGTCCTCATCGGTCGTGGCGGTGAAATTGCTGAAGCTCCAGTCGCGAGACAATTTGAGTTTGAGGCTCGACGTCAGTTCTTTTCGCTGTTCGCCCGAAGTGGGGATAAAGGCCAGCTCGTAGGTGTAATCCTTGTCGTAAGAGGGCACGGTGGCCGTGTAAGATCCTGTGCCATAGGTAAGATTGCTGACAACAGTTTCCAGCGCATCTGCCCTTCCTTTCTCGCCGACCTCAGTGGGATAACGGAAGATGGACCAGGTGCCACCTTTATTATTGCCTTCGTAGCTCCACGTGAACTTCACCTCCTTAGTCCAAAGATTAGTGGAGGCTATGCTGAAGCTCTTTGGCCGTATGTAGCCGGGAACTGAGGTCACGTACCACTGATAGACATTAATGTTCAGCTTCTTGTCCATGGCATTGAAGCCAGAGGGAGTGAAGTCGTTAATCGGGATGATGTACTCGATATACTTATTTACACTGTTGTAGTAGTCGTCGCGCTCTGAGAAGTCGACTATCTGATCCGAGAACGTAGAATTGCCTTTGGGATAGGAGGCCTTCGAAGTCAGGTCGTCGGTGATGGCCAAACCGCTGGTGGTGGCTCCGCGGTTGGAACCTACGGTTGTGGGACCATAGTCGACTTTCAGGTTGCCGCTGATCTTCATCTTGCCATACTCGGTCATCTCAGCCGTTGGGCTGCTGACGCCCATGGTGCCCTTACTGAACGTCCAGGTGTTGGACTGAAGCTGACCATCGTGTGTGTTGTTGATTTTCCAGTAGCCGGAGATAGTAACGGTGTAAGACTTGCTAATCTCAACTTTGTCCATGAACACAAAGCAGTAGACGACTTTACGTTTGCTGCCGCCTTCATTGTAGGGATTGTAGAACTTAACCGTGTAGTTGACGCCGTCGACTTTGCGGGTGTAGGTGTTTGCCCACCAGCTGTCGTTTTCGCAGGCCTTCTTGGCGCCACTGTCGTTACCGGTGTTGCTGTTTCCTGGCCATGCGAGCTCGTAGTCGGGCGTACAGATGTACTGGCCGTTGACGAAGAGTGCGGGACCGGCAGTTTCGCCTTCCGGCACTCCGTTCGGGCTCTTGTGGAGGAAGAAACCGTTGTGACTCTTCGTTTCGTCGTAGAACATGACGTGGAAAGCAAGGTATGGCTGATCCAACGTCGGATTGTGGGCAATGATGTTGCTTTCCGGGCAATTGTTGAATTCCCTCGTGGCTGCCTTCGTCGGGCTGCTGCCTCCGAAGAAGCATGCAAGAAGCAGCAGTGGCACCAGCCATCTGCGCTTCGTTCGGTAGTGATTGTGTTCCATAATTAATAAATTTAGGTGGTGATCAGATATGTATGATGATTGAAGCCAGCACTACAAGGGCGGCGCTTTGGCTGAGGCGCCGTTGCAGCTCGTCGCGTAGGGCGATGTTCTCGCGTATCTCGCTGATGATGGCCTCGTTCTTGTCCTCGAGCTTCCGGTGGGTCTTCAAGAGGAAACCGAGCAGCACGACAATAGCCACCACCAGCACGGCGATGACGGCGATGAGCAGGATGTAGAGGCGGTTGTGCATAAGCTTCGGATTAAGCAGCGTTTTAGCTTAAAGCTGCTGCAAATATAAGCGCTTTTGCAGCCCCGTGCAAGGGCGCAGACGAATTCACGTACGCATTAAGACGAATTCGCGGAAGATGAATACGAATTCAAGTAACGACGACAAATTCACGTGCAGAAAAACGTGGTTCAGCCAGGCTTAAACGAAGACACGGCCGACCGTATCAAAAGATACAGCCGGCCGTGTCGGAAAATTAGAGCAAGCCTTTCGTGCAAAAGGCTTGCTCTAATTGGCAAAAAGGCTTAAGGGTTTTGCCCAAAACCCTTAAGCCTTTTTTTAAAACTCTTTAACAAGCCTGAAAACGCAGGCTGGGGGAGTGGCTTTTGAGGGCAGGAGCTTACATGCGTCCCTGCTGGTCGCGATACTGCGAAGGCGTGAGGGTGTACTTCTGCTTGAAGTTGCGTCCGAAGGTGTCGGCGCTGGGGAAACCGCTTGCTTGAGCCACCTCGGCGATGGAGAGGTCGGGGCATGAGGCGAGAAGCTTGGCAGCGTGTGGCAGGCGGCAGTCGTTGAGGAAATCGATGAGCGACTTGAACGGACTGCCCTTGGCGAAGGCAGCCCCTACGCGCTCCTTTGTCAAGCCAAAGCGGTCGACGATTGTCTGGCGGTCGAACGATGGGTCAAGGTACAGACTTTCGCGCAAGATCACCTGGCGCAATGCCTGGAACAATTCTGAATCTGATGCGCTCGACGACAGGCGGGCTGGCTCTGCCTCTGCTGTCGGTTCAGCGGTATAGGCAGTTTCTTGGCTCTCAGAGAGTTTGGCCTCCTCGTATTTGTCCTTATACTTAATGGCTTCAGCTATCTCACGCGCGAGCACGCGGTTCTTCTTTTCTACTATACGCTTCTGACGGATGAACCAGATCAGGAAACCCGCCACAGCCAGCAGACCGATGGACAGCGCCACGTTAATCACGTGCGAGATCTTAGCCTCGGCCTCCTTCTCTTGTCTGGTAATGCGCTCCTCCTGCAGCCCATAGATGGTGGCCAGCTCGTTGAGCTGGTCGCGCTGGTTGCGAGCGTCGAGGCTGTCGCGGATTACGGATGCTCGCTCCAAATAGCTCAGGGATTCGGCCAGGCGGCCCTGCATCTTAGAGGCTACGCACCGTTGTTCAAGACAGATGAGGTAGTTGGGGTTGATGGTGTCGGGGTAGGTGCCTTCAAAGCGGCGCATGGCCTGTTCGAAGCGGTCGAACTGCCCCATGTGGTGATAGGCGGCCGAGAGCATCTTGTCGCAGTCGGGACCCTTGCTCCACTCGGTGCGGAAGACCTCTTGCTCGGTGGCCAGCGCTTTCTTCAGATACTGCGCGCTGATGTGGGGGGGCGTTTTATGCTGCGTCACCTGTCGGGCGTAGGCCGTGGTGAGGAAGGCCAGCGTCTGGCCGCGGGCGAAGTCGATGAACTCAGACGGGTCGAAGCCTTCCTGCATGTTGGTGAAGCGGTCGGGGTGCTGCTCCAGCTCGTCGAGCCGTGCCAGCACATCGTGGCACACGGTTTCCATCTCCGGGTAGCGGTCGTGGTCGATGAGGATGTGCAGCAGCTTCTTCGATGCGTCGTGATAAGAGATAAGGCCACTGAAAGAGTCCAGCTTGCGCAGGTCTGCAAGGGTGGCCTTGAGGCGCTCGATGCCCTCGTCGGTGCGCCCGGTCTGCGCCATTGATCGCGCTATGAACGCCTCCATCTTGCCCACCTCGTCGGGCATATCCAAGGCATGAGCCAGGCGCGAGGCCTCGGTGGCATAGCGGATGATGGCGGGGTGGTTGGCGGCCGTGTACTCGATGCTGGTCAGCAACATATATACACGTTCCAGCGTCACGGAGTCCTCGATGGCACCTTGGCGCCCGATGAGGTCGAGGCATGTCTGGCGTGCCAGCGGCAGGTTGCGTAGCCCGCCGTACTGGGTGACGGCCTTGAGGTACTCGGCGCGCTGCCAGGTGATGTTGCCCACGAGGAGGGCGGAGTCAATCATCGCCAGCGCCCGCTCGGGTTCGTTGCGATGGTGGCTCATGGCTGCAGCCTCGGTGTAGACTGTGTCTGCAAGAGCCGTCCTGCTGCCTGTGTCGGCAGCTCCGTGGCAGCCTTGGAAGAGTATTGAACAGGCTGCTATTGCAGCATATAAAGTTTTGACAGGACTTTTTGACATAGAATTCTTTGTTGACGGGTTTGTTCGTAATATTTTGTTTTATTATGACGCAACAAATGTAAGCATTTTATTTCATTGTACAAGCATTATGCCAAAAAAAGCACCAAGCCCCACCCATCTTTGTGTGATGCAGCGGGGCTTGGTGCTATTATGCTTTTTACCAGGTGCGCTTATAGGCCTTTGAACAGGCTGCTCTTGACGTAGATGCGGTACTGGCGGATGCTCTCGGGGGCTCCGGCTTCGACGCGGGGGAGGTACTGGAAACCGGTGAAGGTCTGGTCCTGACCGAGGTCGATGACGAGGTGGTGGGGGTACTGCACGCCGCGGTTGGTCGACCAGTAGGTGCTCTCTTGCAGGTCGAAGATCTTGTCGGCAGTCTTGTTGCCGCTCTGGATGTCCTCGTCGTCGCAGTAAGCCACCTGCCAGGGCTCGCGTGAGAGGCGTGTGCCGTCGGCGCCGAGCATGTACCATTCTGCGATGCAGCAGTACTCGCGGTTCATGTGGCTGTTGAGAGCCTCGATGCAGACGTAGCGGCCGCTGACGGGCTGGTCGAACTTCACCTCCTGCCATCCGTTGCCGGGAGCGAACTCTCCCTCCTTGACGGGTTTCTCGCCGCTGAGGTCTATCTTTTGACCTTCGAGGCGATGGGTCTGCGGACGGTCGAGGTTGAGTTTGTCGATGATGGGCTTCTGCAGACCTTCGATGGTCTTCTCGCCGCGCGGGCCCATTACGTCGAGCACGATGACCTCATTCTTGCCCTTCTTCAGCCAGCAACCTGGCACGTAGAGCGTCTGCTGCGGGCCGATGTACCAGTGGCGACCGATGGCGTGGCCGTTGACATAGACCTGTCCTTTGCCCCAGTTCTCGAGGTTGAGGAAGGTGTCGCCCGTCTTCTTCAGGTTGAAGTAGCCGCGGTAGTAGCCGCGTGTGCCTAACGCCTTGGTTTCCTTGGCGAAACCTTCATGATACTCGTCCACCCGCTTGCCGGAAGCTCCTTCCAGAGCTCTGACGGCCCATTTGTAATCATCGTCGATGCACCACTTCTCCCAGCCCTTCAGCGTGTAGCTGACATCGTGTCCATCGACTGTTGCCTTCATATTCACCTCGCCTACGATGCCCTTGAAGTCCTTGATGGCACGTCCGAAGTTGATGCGTCCCATACCCTCGACGAGGATGAGCAGCTGGTCGCCCTTCTTCGTGGCGGGGAGAATCAGAGAGTTTTCGTGCTTCACGCGGTCTATTTTGCCGATGAACTTATCATTCACAAAGACCTGAGCGTAGTCGTGCGATTCAAAGCTGAGGACGCTCTGTCCTGTCACTTCGGGCAAGCCGACGCTGTAGAGCATCGAGCCCCAGCCAAGACCGTTATACTCGAATGTAAGGTCGTTCTGGTCGGCACTGGTTTCGAGTCCACCACAGCCATAAACTATCGGCGCAAACTCCTTGAGTTCAAACTTCGGCACAGCGATGGTGGGATATTCCTTCGGCACAGCAGGCAGTTTCTTGGGAGCGCCCCATTTGCCTGTAGCGGGGTCGAAGTCGCCGCTGTACTTCTCCATGGCCTTGCGCAGCTTCCAGAACTTGTCGGTCACCTGGCCAGCCTCGTTGATGGGTGCATCGTAGTCATAAGAAGTCACGTCGGGCGCGAAGCCGGGGCTGTTGGCACCTGCCCAGTGGCCCCAGTTGGTTCCTCCGTGGGTCATGTAGAGCGAGAAGCTGATGCCGCGGTCCAGCATCTGCGAGATGCCATCGACCATCGCCTCGGCGCCGCGCGTCTCGTGGCGGCCGCCCCATTTGTCGAACCATCCGCTCCAGAACTCCGAGCACATCTTGGGCGAGTTGGGGCGCAGCTGGCCCAGTTTCTTAAACTCGTTGTCGATATTGGCGCCGGTGCCGAAGTTCATCGTCCACGTGAGGTCGTCCAAACCGTTCTTCGTGAAGTTGGAGCTCCAGTCGCACTGGAACAGCTCCACCTTGTCAAAGCCGCTCTTGCGGATGATGTCACGCACGGCGCTGATGTAAGGCTTGTCCTCACCGTAGGAGCCGTACTCGTTCTCCACCTGCACCATGATGATGGGACCGCCCTTCTCGATGGTGAGGTCGCCAAGCTGCTCGCCGACTTTCTTCTCGAAGATTTCGAGGCGCTCCATGAAATAAGGATCCTGCTCGCGCAGGCGTATGTCCTTCTTCTTCAGCAGCCACCATGGCAGACCGCCCATCTCCCATTCGGCGCAAACGTAGGGACCGGGGCGCACGATGACCCACATACCCTCTTTCTGTGCCAACTGCACGAAGGCGCGGATGTCGTTGTTGCCCGTGAAGTCGAACTGCCCCTCGCGCTGCTCATGGGAGTTCCAGAATATGTAGATGCAGAGCGTGTTCATGCCCAGCGCCTTGCACATCTGTATGCGCTGCTGCCAGTATTCGCGGGGAATGCGAGGGTAGTGGACCTCAGCAGCCTTGACTACGAAGGGTTTGTTGTTGAGGAGGAAAGTCTTGTCGCCCACACGGAACGACCCAGGCTTCTGCGCTGCCGTGGCAGGTGTCGCGAGTGCGCAGGCTGCCATCAGAAAGAGTAGAAAAGCAAGTTTTTTCATTGTATAAAGTGTGTTGATTTGAGTTTTTCGGCACAAAGATATAAAAAAGATTAGAGATTAGAGTCGCAGGATTAAAGTTTTTACTAATTTTGCAGCGCAATTTACATTTACATTAAATAATATATGTATAGAACACACACTTGTGGCGAGCTCCGAATCGCCAATGTAGGCCAGACAGTGACTCTGGCAGGATGGGTGCAGCGCACCCGCAAGATGGGCGGCATGACCTTCGTGGACGTGCGCGACCGCTATGGTATCACACAGATTGTCTTTGAGGAGGGCACGTCCCTTTTCGAGCAGTCTAACAAGCTTGGACGCGAATTCGTCGTTCAGGTGACGGGCACCGTCAATGAGCGTTCCAACAAGAATAAGAACCTGCCTACGGGCGACATAGAGATCATCGCCACGGCGCTGAACGTGCTCAACGAGAGCGTAACACCGCCATTCACTATTGAGGATCAGAGCGACGGCGGCGACGACCTGCGTATGCGCTACCGCTACCTCGACCTGCGCCGCAGCTGTGTGCGCAAGAACCTGGAACTGCGCCACAAGATGACCATGGAGGTGCGCCGCTATCTCGACTCGCTCGGCTTCCTCGAGATAGAGACACCGATGCTCATAGGCAGCACGCCTGAGGGCGCCCGCGACTTTGTGGTGCCCTCGCGCATGAATCCCGGACAGTTCTACGCCCTGCCGCAGAGCCCCCAGACGCTGAAGCAGTTGCTGATGGTCTCTGGCATGGACCGCTATTTCCAGATCGTGAAATGCTTCCGCGACGAAGACCTGCGCGCCGACCGCCAGCCGGAGTTCACGCAGATCGACTGCGAGATGTCGTTCGTCACACAGGAGGATATTCTGCAGACCTTCGAGGGCATGGCCAAGCACCTCTTCCGCGAGCTGCGCGGCATCGAGCTGGAGGGCGCTTTCCCCCGCATGACGTGGGCTGATGCCATGAAGTACTATGGCTCCGACAAACCCGACACGCGCTTCGAGATGAAGTTTGTAGAGCTGAAGGACGTATTTGCCAAAGCTCCCGGTTTCTCGGTCTTCGACGATGCCAAGTACATCGGCGGCATCTGTGCCAAGGGGCAGGCCGTATATACCCGCAAGCAGATCGACCAGCTCACCGACTTCGTGAAGCGTCCGCAGATTGGCGCCAAGGGTCTCGTCTATGCCCGCGTCAACGAGGATGGCAGCGTCAAGTCGAGCGTCGATAAGTTCTATGGCGAGGAGGTTCTCAACGAGCTGAAGGCCGCCATGAACGCTCAGCCCGGCGATCTTATCCTCATTCTCAGCGGCGACGACGCCATGAAGACGCGCAAGCAGCTGTGTGAGCTGCGCCTCGAGATGGGCGCCCGCATGGGTCTGCGCGACAAGAATAAGTTCTCGCTGCTCTGGGTCATCGATTTCCCGATGTTCGAGTGGAGCGAGGAGGAAGGCCGCCTCATGGCAACCCACCATCCCTTCACTCACCCGAAGGACGAAGATATTCCCTTGCTCGACACTGACCCCGCAGCCGTGCGCGCCGATGCCTACGATATGGTGTGCAACGGCGTAGAAGTGGGTGGCGGCTCAATCCGTATCCACGACCCGGAGCTGCAGGACAAGATGTTCCGCATCCTGGGCTTCACCGAGGAGCGCGCACAGGAGCAGTTCGGATTCCTGATGAACGCCTTCAAGTATGGCGCACCCCCTCACGGAGGTCTCGCCTACGGTCTGGACCGCTGGGTCAGCCTCTTCGCCGGTCTCGACAGCATCCGCGACTGCATCGCCTTCCCGAAGAACAACAGTGGGCGCGACGTTATGCTCGACGCTCCCGCACGCCTGGAGCAGAAGCAGCTGGATGAACTTTACTTAGATATCAAACAATTGCCAGAATAATGGAAATCATCAATCATACCGAGCAAGGTGTAGAGGGCGTACAACACACCCTCTACACCTGCCAAGGCACCTGCTCCAAAGCCATCGAGGTAACAGCCAAGGATGGCGTGATAGAGAACGTCACGTTCTTCGGCGGCTGCAACGGCAACACTAAAGGCTTGTCGCAACTCGTGCGCGACATGAAAGTCGACGACGTCATAGCTCGCCTCAAGGGCACTCAGTGCGGCAATAAAGGCACCTCGTGTCCCGACCAGTTGGCGCTGGCACTGGAGGGGCTGAAGAAAAATGAAAAGTGAAAAATTAATTGTAGCCCCTCAGCCTCTATTCTCTCTTCAAAAGGGGAGTCGGAGAACTTTCTTAAAAGAAATATGTATCGCAAGTTAACCATTTTATTCCTCTCCTGCATCGTCGCGCTGTTCGCCGCGATGGCTTGTACGGAGTCGTTCGCGGAGCGGCGGGCGCGTGAGGCTCGTGAGTTCAGCGAGCGCGAATGTCCGCGTATGGTGGACAAATTTATCCGCATGGACAGCATGGCGTTTGTAGAGAATCCCGTAGGGCTGACCTACTACTACACCGTTATGGGCGAGCTCGACAACGACTCACTGCTGACGCCCGACGTGATTGACGATTTCCGCCAGCGTTTGCTCGAGAATATACGCAACGATATCAATATGCGGCGCGATAAGGAGGAAGGCTTCACGTTCACCTACCACTACACCTCGGAGTCGACGGGAAAGCCGTTCATCGAAGCGTCATTCGGACCGGAGGATTATAAGTAAGTGAAAAATGAGGAGACCCTCCCCTGGCCCCTCCCGTCAGGGAGGGGAGTGCCTTCGGGTAGGGTTAGAGTATCGTCTAAATTCCTTAACTCCTTGAGAATATTTTCCTTTAACTCCCTATAAATCTCTTTAACTCCAGTAATAATGAAACGACTACTAACTGCTGCGCTGATTCTTGCGTTAACCTACGCCGCAGCGACAGCCAAGAACACGACACAGACAGTGGCGCAAGTCACCGAAGCTGTTAGCTTGACCGCCGATGTCGACTACCACATCAGCGGCACAGAGCCTTTCGCCGAAGGCGCTACAGTGGACATCGTCAACACCGATCATGCCGTAGTCATCTTCGACTACCTGAAACCCTCGCAGGCAAAGGCGTTCCTTGCGAACATCACAATCAACGGCGCTGTAGCCAAAGACGGCACCAACTGCCAGCTAAAGCTCTACAAGCGTGGCGCCATCGTACTGCCCTACGGCGGCTCATCATTCCGCCCGCTCACCGTCTTTGACGGCGCCAACCTCGAAGGTGAGAGCTACAACGGCCTCACCGAGGGCCACTCCAGCGGCTACATGAAGAATATGCCTACGGCGTGGAACAATCGCGTGCAGAGCTTCCGCCTCAAGCGCGGCTATATGGTGACATTCGCCCTGAAGAAAGGAGGCTATGGCTACAGCCGCTGCTTCGTGGCTGCTGACCAGGACCTGGAGCTCACGCTGCCCTCGCTCATGGCAGGACGCATCTCGTCGTACCGCATCTTCAAGTGGTACGATGCCAGCAAGAAGCAGCTGGCGAACGCTGCCGGTGACGGCACCTCGCTCGCCCTGCTGAACGTGCAGAGCACCTACGATTGGGGGCAGGGCAACACCAGCCTGCAGCCCGACTATGAGTGGATTCCCAACCATATCTACGAGGACTGGCCTACATCGTCGGCCATAGGCTCTACGAGCCAATCGCCTCACACGAAGAACAATAACGAACCCCGCAATGGTTCCGACGATCACCCGCAAGACCTCGCCACCATTCTTGGCAACTGGGAGAACATGATGCGCACTGGCTTGCGACTCTGCTCGCCCGCCTCGTGGGACGGCAGCGACTACTGGAACGCCACTGGTTTTCTGGCAGAGTTCCTCGACAGCATCGACGCCCGCGGCTGGCGCTGCGACATCATCGACCTTCACGGATACTGGACCGAGGGCAACTTCGCCACTTACGTCAACAACTGGTCTGGCAAATACAAGCGTCCCATCTGGATTTCGGAGTGGTGTTGGGGCGCATCGTGGAACAACAATGGCTCCTTCTCGGGCAGTGCCACCGAAGCCTCTTTCGCCAATGCCATAAAGAGTATCACAACGACGTTGAACAACAATAGCGCCGTAGAACGTTACTACTACTGGAACGGTGAGAACGGCAACTACCCGTGCAAACTCACGCGCAACGGCAAGCTAACACAGGCGGGCGAATACTACGCCAACATGGACGCGCCGATGGCTTACACCAACGGGCTCAACTACGTGCCCAAGAACCCTCGCACTTACGCCGTCGATGACCTCAGCACCGCCTTTGCGCCTAAGACGTCGACGTGCACACTGACGTGGACAAACCGCAATGGCGACCTCGCCACCTCAGTTACGCTGCAGCGCCGATTGGGCACAGGAGCCTGGGAGACCCTGCAGGAATGGACTGGCGCCGAGCTTGAGGACAAGACCTCGATGAGCTACAAGGACGTGGTCGATGGTCCTGGCTCCTACACTTATCGCGTCGTGGAGAAGATGTTCGACAATAGCACAAAGAACTCCAACCCCGCCTACAACAACATCGCCGCTGCTGAGGGTATCGAGAGCCTGCAGTATGGCGTCGTCTCGGCCAACGTGGGCGACGAGAGCTACACCTATTTCGGGCACGCCTTCGCCGAGGCGGACGAGCCTATCGTCGTCTTCGGCGCGCCGTCGAATCGTAACTCCGCCGCAGGTATCGTGGATAATCTCATGGCCATAAACACCGCCAACGGCAACTACACCTATTTCCGTTCGCGCTTCAATAAGTGGGCTGCCGATGAGGCTACCTCGACGACGAAAGCTGAGGAGTCGACGTTCATCGCTGCTAAGCCCGGCCGCGGCAAGATTGGACGCCTGGCCTACGAAGCAGCTTATTTCGACAATGCCACCTCGACGACCGACGACGACTACGTGGGCTTCACGCCTACAGAGATACGTTTCTCGGAGCCTTTCGAGACGGTGCCCGTAGTGATGGTGCAGCCTGTGAAGTCGCTCGCCTCGGCCAAACCCGTGATGTGGCGCGTGTGGGACGTTACGACGGAAGGCTTCAAGGTGCAGCTCATGCTCGAGTCGAACATCACTGCCGGCAAGACGCCCTGCCGCCTCGGCTACCTCGCCATTGAGAAAGGACAGGGCACCGACGGCGAAGCCACGCTCTACACCGTTGGCGACACCACACTGACTTTCAAGACAGCGCAACAGACGATCGTCTATCCGCGCGCTCTCGAGGATGCCAAGCTTATGGTGCAGCTGCAGAGCTTCGACTACGATGCAGCCGCCATCCTGCGCACGCCCACCAGCTCGTCAGCCGACACCGAGGGCAAGGTGCGCATGCAGGTCGACAAGACTGACATCGACAAGGTCCTCTCCTCCAGCCGTTCCGCCACTGAGCGCGTAGGCTACATCGTCATCAGCAAAGCTTCTGCCGAGGACATCGAGCGCGACCGCGAGGTAATTGACGGAATTGCTGAAAGTTCAAAGTTTAAAGTTCAAAGTTCAAAGTCTTACGACCTGACCGGTCGCCGCACCAGCACCCTCAGCCGCGGCGTATATATCATCGACGGCAAGAAAGTCGTGGTGAAGTAGCAAAAAAGGCGCAGTAGCGCCGGTGAGTGTTGCTGCGCAATGCGAGAATCCCGAAGGGACGATAGAGTACAGTCTGGGGCGAAACATATAGCCCCTACAAAGTTTATAAAGCGAATAGGGTGGATCTTCATGATCCACCCTATTTTTATTGGCATTGTAGGCTTATGCTATCGTATGTGTAGGCAGATTCAACCGTATGTGTAGGCAGATTCAACCGTATGTGTAGGCAGATTCAACCGTATGTGTAGGCCGATTCAACCGGTCGTGTAAGCCGATTCAACCGTATGTCTCTTCAAAGTTCGTTGCCGGTGTAGAGCTGATAGTATTTGCCTCGCGCTGCTATCAGCTCTTCGTGGGTGCCGTGCTCGATGATGCGACCGTGGTCTAGGACTATGATTTGGTCGGCGCCGCGCACGGTGCTGAGGCGGTGTGCGATGACGAATGTGGTGCGACCCTGCATGAGACGGTCCATGCCCTGCTGCACGTAGACCTCGGTTCGCGTGTCGATATTTGACGTTGCCTCATCGAGGATGAGCACGGGCGGGTCGGCCACCGCGGCGCGGGCTATGGCTATGAGCTGGCGCTCGCCGGCGCTGAGGTTGCCTCCGTCGCCGGTGAGAATGGTCTGGTAGCCTTCGGCGAGGCGTCGGATGAGGTCGTCGGCGCCTACCAGGCGCGCTGCCTCGCGGCACTCCTCATCGGTGGCTGTGAGGCGCCCGTAGCGTATGTTGTCCAAAACGGTGCCCGTGAAGAGGTGCGTCTCTTGCAGCACCATGCCGAGCGAGCGGCGGAGACTGCTCTTCTGGATGTCGGCTACGGGTATGCCGTCGAAGAGTATTTCGCCCTTTTGAATCTCGTAGAAGCGGTTGATGAGATTGATGATTGTCGTCTTGCCGGCGCCCGTGCCGCCCACGAAGGCTATCTTCTGCCCAGGCGAGGTGTTGATGTTGATGTCGAAGAGGATCTGCTTCTCGGCGGTATAGCCGAAATCTACGTGGCGGAAGTCAACGTCGCCCTCCACGGGTGTCGTCTTGCCGTCGCGCTCCCACGTGCGGGCATCGGCGTTGAGGCTGACGCACCCCTCGTCGACCTCCGATTCAGCATCCATCAGAGCGAAGATTCGATCGGCGCCTACGCTGGCGTTGAGCACACTGTTGATCTGCTGCGAAACGTGGCTGATCGGTTGCGTGAAACTCTTGTTGAGCGTCAGGAAGCTGACGAGAGTTCCTAAGGAAAGAGAAAAGTTAAAAGAGAAAAGTGAAAAATCGGGATGGAGGGCGATGGCAGCGCCTACGACGGCAATGAGGACATAGCCGAGGTTGCTGAGGTTGCCGTTGATGGGCATGACGATGTTGGCGATGCGATTTGCAGAACTTGCGCTAGAGCGCAGCTGCTCGTTGATCTGCTCGAAGTCGGCGATAGCTTCGTCCTCGTGGCAGAACACCTTGACGACGCGCTGCCCAGTCATCATCTCCTCTATGAAGCCGTTGACGCGCGCCAGGCTCTCCTGCTGCTGGCGGAAATGGCCGCGCGAGAGGGTGCCGAGCTTGGCGGTGACCAGCATCATGAGCGCTGCCAGACAGAGGCTCACAAGCGTCAAGGGCACGCTCAGCACAATCATTGATGTGAAGGTGGCGACGATGGTGATCAGCGAGTTGAACACCTGCGTGAGCGACGAGCTGATGGCTTGGCGCAGAGAGTCGACGTCGTTGGTGTAGACCGACATGGTGTCGCCGTGGGAGTGTGTGTCGAAATAGTTGAGCGGCAGCGTCTGCATATGGGTGAAGAGCTCGCGGCGCAGGCGCAGCTGTGTGCCTTGGCTGACGGCTATCATCAGGCGGTTGTAGGCGTAGGAGCAGACGACGCCGAGCGCCAGCACGAGACCCAGACGGAAGAGGGCTTGGGCGAGCGAGGCGTACTCGGGGTTGGTGGCCTGGGTGAGGGGGATGATATAGTCGTCGATGAGGGTGCGCGTGAAGAGTGTGGATGCCAGCGAGGTGAGGCTGGTGACTACGATGCAGGCGAGCGAGAGGAGGATGAATCCTTTGTAGTTCGTCAGCACATAGCGTAGCAGGCGCAGCAAGGTGCTCCATTGCTCTTTGGTTGGTCGCTGCAGACCGCTTTGGGCGCGGGGGCCGCGGGGCCCTCCGAAGGATGGTTGTCTCATAAGGCACCTCCTTTCTGGGCTGAGGTGGAAGGGAGGGGAGAGGGGTCGGCGGGAAAACCGCCGACCACAGCCCCATGGGAGGTGGAAGCTGAGGGGGAGGCTGAGGGGAAAATGGAGGGGGAAACGGAGGGGGAAACGGAGGGGGAAGCGGAGGGGCGCTGGGGGGCTGCTTCGGCGGTAGGCTGGGGAGCGGTAGGCTCGGAGGGGCGGGGTGCGTCGAAGTCGCCGGCGTTGGCGCTTTGAATATCGTAGATTTCGCGGTAGACGGCGTTGGAGTGGAGCAGGCGGTCATGGGTGTCGAAACCGGTGAGCTGACCGTTGTCGAGCACGAGTATGCGGTCGCAGTCGCGCACGCTGAGTATGCGCTGCGAGATAATAAGCTTCGTCGTGCCTGGGAGCGCCGTGGCCAGACCGCGTCGTATGGCGGCGTCGGTGGCGGTGTCGCATGCTGAGGTGCTGTCGTCGAGGATGAGTATGCGTGGGCGCTTGAGCAGGGCGCGTGCTATGCAGAGGCGCTGGCGCTGGCCGCCGGAGAGGTTGGTGCCGCCTTGTTCGATGCGCGAGTTGTAGGCGTCGGGCATCTGCGAGATGAAGTCGTCTGCAGCGGCTGTGCGGCAGGCTTCGCGACACTCGTCGAGGGTGGCATCGGAGCGCCCCCAGCGCAGGTTGTCGAGGATGGTGCCACTGAAGAGTGTGTTCTGCTGAAGAACTACGGATACGGCGTCGCGCAGCGACGTGAGGTCGTACTCGCGCACGTCGTGACCACCTACGAGGATGCTGCCTGCGCTGACGTCGTAGAGGCGGCTGATGAGGCTCACGAGCGAGCTCTTGCCGCTGCCAGTGCCGCCGATGACGCCTATGGTCTCGCCCGAGCGTATGGCAAAAGTGATGTTGAAGAGCGCTGAGCGCTTGTGGCGCTGCGGGGCGGGGGAGAGTAGGGCGGCCATAGCGGCTTTAGGTTTCGGCGCCGGTGGTGTGAAGGGGGCGGGCACGGCTGTGTAGTCGAAGCGAACGCCGCGGAATTCTATGCTCCCGTCGGCAACAGCGGTGATGGCGTTTCCGGGGTTGGTGATGCTGGCGCGCGTCTCAATGACTTCTGCCACGCGCTCTGCCGAGGCAGCGCTTTGGGTAATCATGACGAAGATCATCGAAAGCATCATCAGCGACTGTAGAATCGACATTACGTAGGTGAAGAGCGAGGTGAGTTCGCCCGTAGTGAGCGTGCCGCCGACGATGAAGTGGGCGCCGTACCATGAGAGGGCTATGATGCAGCCGTAGACGACAATGTTCATCACCGGGTGGTTGAGCGCCATGAGGCTCTCCGCGCGTACATATAAATTATATAGGCGTTCGGCTGCGCTGTGGAACTTAGTCGTCTCATGACCCTCGCGCACGAAGGCTTTGACGACGCGCACGGCGGCCACGTTTTCCTGTACGCTCTGGTTGAGTGCATCGTACTGGCGGAAGACCTGCTTGAAGAGGCGTGCCACGCGACTGATGATGTTGTAGAGCGAGACTGAAAGAATGATCATTGCCACTATGAAGATGATGCTCAAGCGCGCATCGATCATCAGGCACATGAAGATAGAGAGCACGAGGCGGAAAGGCGCACGAACGCTCACTCGAAGGATCTGACCGAAGGCATTCTGTAGGCTGGTGACGTCGGAGGTCATGCGCGTGACGAGACCTGAGGTGGAGAAACGGTCGATGTCGGCGAAAGAGAAGGTCTGGATGTTGCGATACATCGCCTTACGCAGGTTGGCGGCGAACCCTGTGGAGGCAAGTGCCGAGCTGCGCCCTGCCAGGATGCCGAAAGCCAGCGAGAGGAATGCCATGAGCAGCATCAGCGCCCCATAGCGGTAGACTTCCTGAATGTTGCCTGCCATGAGGCCCTTGTCGATGAGCGATGCCGTGATGTACGGTATCAGCACATCGAGGACGACCTCAGTGGCCGTCCACACGGGCGTAAGTATAGCAGCCCATTTGTAGCGTCCTACTTGGTGAAGTAATGTCGATAGCACTTTTGTGTTTGTTGTTTTAGATACAGGAAGTTGTTGCTTGGAAGTTAAATGGAAGTTATCGCTCGTTTCTCTCGCTTGGAAGTTAAATGGGAGTTATCGCTCGTTTCTCTCGCTTGGAAGTTAAAGGGACGTTGCTCTTAAACACTGTTTCTTTACTATCGCCCCTTTAACTTCCCTTTAACTTCCCTTTAACTTCCCTTTAACTTCCCTAGAACTCCCTTCTATTTTCAGTCGTCGCGCTGGCGCAGACCCATGCGAGCCTCCACGACATTGACGACGTAGTCGCCCAGCTTCTCGCATTCGTTGACGAGATCCATATAGATGGTGCCAACGGCGTAGGTGTACTCGTGGTTGTTCACATCTATGATATTCTGCTGCTTGAGCTGGTTGCGATAGTTGTTGATTTCGTTCTCGACGTTGAATGAGCGGTTGACGTCGAAAGCCTCCTTGCGCCCGCTCATGAGCTTGTTCATCTGCGTGAGCGACTGGTCGGTGAGGTCCATCATCTGGTGCAGGTGGTCGTACTGGCGATCGATGAAGTGGTCCTCCTTGCCCTGATATTTGCGCGAGATTGTGCGTGCCATATTGTAGCACGAGTCGCCGATGCTCTCGAGCTCCGAGATTTCACGTAGCATGGCGCGGATCTTAGCCTTGGTCTCATCGGAGAGGTGAGCATCGCTGACCTGATCGAGGTAGTTGGCTATCTCGAGCTCCATGTTGTCGGAGATGCTCTCATATTTCTCGATGCGCGAGTAGAGTTTGTTGAACTCCAGCTCCTGGTTGGATTTCTTCTTGCCGGTGGCTGTAGACGAGAGCGTGAGCAGCTCGCGCACCATCGAGAACATGCGTTGCATGCGGTCGGAGAACGACTGAATCTCTTTCTGCGCTTCGAGCACCGAGAGTTCAGGAGTCTTCATGATGCCTGATGTGATGAAGTGGAGGCGGAAGTCCTCTTCCTCGTCGACGCTCTTAGTCTTGATGACCCAGCATACGAATTTCTCCAAGTATTTGATGAACCAAATGAGGATGAATGTGTTGATGACATTGAAGGCGGTGTGGAACGCTGCCAACACGAAGTTGAGCTTGGCGGCATTAGCGAGGAAGGCTTCGCGACCTGCGCTCTCGATGGTCATATCGACATCGTAGCCAACCCAGCCGCACACCATATCGACAAATGGGCGGAAGACGAAGAGAATCCATACCACGCCGAATACGTTGAATACCAAGTGGGCAAGAGCCGCGCGGCGTGCTTGCGTGTTGGCAGAGAGTGCGGCGAGGTTGGAGGTGATTGTGGTGCCGATGTTCTCGCCCATGACGAGCGCTATGCCCTGATAGATGGGCAGCGCACCGCTCGAGCAGAGAATCATGGTGATTGCCATGACGGCAGCCGACGACTGCACGCAGAAGGTGAGCACTCCGCCGAGGATGAGGAAGATGAGCGTCGTCACGAACGAATTGGGGTCGAACGAAGCGAAGAAGTCGAGCAGCGCCTGATTCTCGCCAAGGTGCATCTCGGTGCCCGTGGCGCGAAGTGTGCCCAGTCCCAGCAGCAGGAATGATATGCCGAAGAGGAAGTCGCCGATGTAGCGGTAGCGTTTCTGATAAATGAGGATGATGCCTAGGAAGAAGGCCGGATAGACGGCGCTGGTGACATCAAACGCCATACCGGCCGACATGATCCACGCTGTGAGCGTAGTGCCTATGTTGGCACCCATGATGACGGAGATGGCTTGCAAGAGCGTCAGCAATCCGGCGTTGACGAACGACACGGTCATCACCGTAGTAGCCGTGGACGATTGAACAGACGCTGTCACGAGCATACCGGTGAGCATGCCGGTAAAGCGGTTGGTGGTCATGGCGCCAAGGACATGGCGCAACTGGGGGCCGGCCAGCTTCTGCAGAGCTTCGCTCATCGTCTTCATACCGAACATGAGCAGTGCCAACGACCCCAGGAGTTTGAGGAGAATCATTAAGGACATACCTTAGGATTTTAGGTGAATATATGATTTCGCGTGCAAAAGTATGAAAAAATGTTCCAAAACCAAAGAAATATTAAAAAAAACTGTGGCGAAAAGAATAATTCTGCATAAAGCAAAAAATATATTCCGAAAGCTTGACGGTAAATAATAAATAATGTGTATCTTTGCGCAGATTATCAAAACACAACGAACCTATGGCAAGCATAAATAAAGTGATACTGTTAGGGAATGTAGGCCTTGAGCCTGAGGTGCGCTACGTGGACCAAGGCGTGGCCGTAGCTCAGGTGAGACTGGCAACCAGTGAGCGGGGCTACACCCTGGCCAACGGCACTCAAGTGCCAGAGCGAACAGAGTGGCACAACCTCATCTTATGGAAGAAACAAGCCGAGATCGTAGAGAAGTATGTACACAAAGGTGACCAAATCTACGTCGAAGGCAAGATTCAGACGCGCAACTACGAGGACAAACAGGGAAAGACACGCTATATCACAGAAATCTGGGTCGACGAACTCAAACTCTTTGGCTCGCCGCGTGGCGGCGAACAACCGGCCATCGGCTGATTGCGTAACAAAAAATTGCAAACACTCTAAATGGACTATTATTTATCGGGCTTTACAGCTCTTTTCGACGGAATAACCCTCAATGCCCCTACGACGGGGGCCATCATTGCTCTTGTATTATCGCTCTTACTGTTAATCTGCTCGGCATTCGTCAGTGGCAGCGAGATAGCTTTTTTCTCACTCTCGCCCGCTGATATGGACGAGCTGGAGGAACGGCGTAGCGCCAACGACCGGCGCGTACTCTCGCTACTTGCCGACTCCGAGCGCCTGTTGGCGACCATTCTCTGCTCGAATAATTTCGTCAATGTGGCCATAATCATTCTCCTCAACTATTTCTTTATAGGAGGTAACCCGCCAGTGATAGCATTCGGAGGTAACACGGTCATGGAATTTGCTTTCATGACTGTACTGCTCACCTTCCTGCTACTGCTCTTTGGCGAAGTGATGCCTAAGATAGCTGCGGCACAGAAGCCTTTGGCCATGGCACGCTTCTGCGCGCCAGCTTATAGTGTGCTGGTGAAGTTGTGGTGGCCTGTGAGCTGGCTCCTGCTTAAATCGGGGCGCGTCACGGAGCACATAAAATCCACGCAGCAGCTATCCGTCGACGACCTCGAGCAAGCTTTGGAACTGACCGACAAACAGGATATCGCCGACGAGCAACAGATGCTGAAAGGCATCATACGCTTTGGCGGAGAGATGGCACGCGAGGTGATGACGCCGCGCGTTGATATGGTGGACCTCGATGTGAAGACGCCGTTCCCTGAAGTCATCAAGTGCATCGTGGAGAACAACTATTCACGCATACCTGTCTATTCCGGATCGGAGGATCACATAACAGGCATACTCTATATCAAGGACCTATTGCCTCACCTCAATAAGCCTGCCAACTTCCGCTGGCAGACGCTCGTCAGGCCCGCCACCTTTGTGCCTGAGACTAAGATGATCGATGACCTCCTGCGCGACTTCCAGGCTGCCAAGGTACACATAGCAATTGTCGTCGACGAGTTTGGTGGTACGAGCGGACTCGTCACCATGGAAGATATAATAGAGGAAATCGTGGGCGAAATCAACGACGAGTACGACGAGGATGAGCGCACCTTCACACGACTCAACCAAAACACATTCGTCTTTGAGGCCAAGACGCTGCTGACAGACTTCCGTCGCATCATGCAACTGCCCGACGACACATTCGATGACGTAGCCCCCGACGCCGACACGCTGGCAGGACTGCTCCTCGAGCTCAAGGGCGAGTTCCCGCAACTGCATGAGCGGCTCAACTACGACCGCTTCACGTTTGAAGTCATGGAGATGGATGAGCGCCGGATTGTGAAAATAAAAGTAATAGAGAAATCACAGAAAACAGCACCTGCAGAGTCGGAAAACTCTTGAAAAAGTAAAGAAAACGCCCCTGAGAAGAGACTAAACCATCTTTTTTTTCAAAAAAATGCCCAAAGATTTCCGTAACTGATTGAAAGTTGCTACATTTGCAGGCCGAAAAAGCAAAGCACACAAAAATAGACATTAAAATTAATATCTAACCATTATTCATTTTTATTCAAATGACTAAACAAGACATCGTCAACCAAATTTCCAAGAAAACAGGAATTGACAAGGTTACAGCACTCGCTGTCGTTGAAGCTTTCATGGAACAGGTGAAAGACTCTCTGGGCGCTAACGAGAACGTTTATCTCCGCGGCTTCGGAAGCTTCATTCTCAAGAAACGCGCTCAAAAGACCGCTCGCAACATCACACAAAACACCACGATGATCATTCCCGAGCACAACATACCGGCCTTTAAGCCTGCAAAGGTTTTCTTTGATGCCGTAAAATAAACTCTATTATTATAACACATTAAATTAATTTAGTTATGCCTAGCGGAAAGAAGAAAAAAAGACACAAGATGTCTACTCACAAGCGTAAGAAGAGACTGAGAAAGAACAGACATAAGAGCAAGTAAACAAACTTACAGCTCTCCGTTTGACTTTTCGCGGCTCTCGCTTAGAGACTTCGTGAGTCACAACCGAGGAACAAACCGAGGCCACTTTCAATACAGGCCCGATTTGTTCCTTGTTTTTAAGAACAAGTTGACTAGCTAGTTGACAAGTCAACGAGTTCTTTAGTGAAATCGAAAAAAGTAAATCGTAATTCTCATGACCTGTGAAGTAATCGTTGATGTACAGCCAAAGAAGATTGCCATAGCACTGACCGAAGATAAGCGACTCGTAGAGTATCAGGAGGAAGAGCAGCAGGCAAGCTTCAATGTTGGCAACATCTACTATGCACGCGTGCGAAAGCTCATGCCGGGCTTGAACGCATGCTTCGTAAACGTGGGCCATGAGCGTGACGCCTTCTTACATTATCTCGACCTCGGTCCAAACTTCAACTCTTTTGCCAAATACCTCAAACAAGTAGGCAGCGACAAGCGAAACCTCTTCCCCATCTCAAAGGCTACAATTCAGCCAGAACTGCCCAAGGAAGGCAGCGTGCAGAACACTCTGCAGGTGGGACAGGAGCTGCTCGTGCAGATCGTAAAAGAGCCCATCTCTACCAAAGGGCCACGCCTGACGTGCGAAATCACGTTTCCGGGGCGCTTCCTCGTGCTCGTGCCTTTCACCGATAAGGTGCACGTGAGCTCGAAAATTAAATCCAGCGCCGAGCGAGCACGCCTCAAACAGTTGGTGCAGAGCATTAAGCCCAAAAACTTCGGCGTAATCGTACGCACAGTAGCAGAAGGAAAGCGCGTGGCAGAGCTTGATGCTGAACTCATGGTGCTGCTGCGCAGATGGGAGGATGCTATTGCCAAGGCGCAGAAAGCAAAAGACCTGCCAACGCTATGTTTCGAAGAGACCAGTCGTACGGTAGCTCTGCTGCGCGACCTCTTTAACCCTACCTACCAAAACATCTACATCAACGACGCTGCAATCTACGATGAAGTGCGTAACTACGTACAGCTGATAGCGCCCGAGATGACTGAAATTGTCAAATTGTACAAGGGTAAACTACCTATCTTCGACAATTTCGACGTGACAAGGCAAATTAAAACGTCGTTTGGCAAAACAGTGTCGTACAAGCATGGAGCATACCTCATCATAGAGCACACCGAAGCACTACACGTCGTAGACGTCAACAGCGGCAACCGTGCGAAGAACCCCGACGGGCAGGAAGCTAACGCCTTGGAGGTGAACCTCGGAGCTGCCGACGAACTCGCACGACAGTTGCGTCTGCGCGATATGGGTGGAATCATCGTCGTTGACTTTATCGACATGGCTCTTGCCGAAGATCGACAGAAACTTTATGAACGCATGTGCGAAAACATGAAGCGCGACCGTGCACGACACAACATCCTGCCACTATCGAAGTTCGGGCTGATGCAAATCACGCGGCAGCGTGTGCGACCAGTCACCGAGGTGACCGTGGACGAGACATGCCCGACATGCATGGGCAAGGGAACCATCAAATCAAGCTTCCTCTTTACCGATGTGCTTGAGGAGAAAATTGACCAGCTCGTGAACCATCTGAAGATAAAGACATTCACCCTGCACGTTCATCCCTATGTCTATGCTTACATCAACCAAGGTCTCCTATCGTTGAAGCGGCGGTGGCAGATGAAATACGGATTTGGCGTCCGCATCATGCCCAATCAGCGCCTCGCATTCCTTCAGTATGAATTTATCTCGCCCGATGGTGAGGAAATCGATATGAAGAGCGAGGACGACATGAAATAAGTTGAGCTCGTTGTAGTTTAGCTGATAAACAGAAACGGGGTGCACCCAAGTGAGGGCACACCCCGTTTCTCATGGATGTAAGTATCACAGGCACGTCAACGTCATGACGTGGCGAGTGTGCTCGTCAACTTCAAAGCCGGCAGCCACGCGTAAGCCTACCACCCAGGCTATCTTTTCGCCGGAGCACACGACCTGTTGCTGCTCTTTCTCAAATACCGACAGCTTGCGGTCGGTGAGCAAATCGCTGACCAGACGTGTACCTTCCATGCCAAAAGGTTGGAAGCGATCGCCTTCGCGTGTAGGGCGAAGCGTCAGTGGCAACGTCAATTTCTCGAGGTCGAAGCATGCGGTGGAGGCATCGTGTGGGATGGCATAGGTGGCAGGGTCGATTATGTGGCGGCGTATGAGCAGGCGAGTGCCACTGCGAGATTGGTAGAGCCCCTCGAGAGGGAGGTAGCAGCCATCCTCATCGTCAGCCTGCGTGTTTCCAATGTCGTTCGCAGCAAATCCTTTAGGCTTCAGTAGCAACTTGCCGCGGTTGCGCAGTAGGCGGCATTCGCTGCTCTGCCATTCGTGCCCTGGCTCACCATCGAGGTTGTCGAATATGTTGCGCGACTGCTCAGGAGTGAAGCCGTAATCTCGGAGAAGCTCGTAGAGCAATGTGCAGGGAGCTATGCTGGCTTTTAGGGCGGCGATGTCGATGGCCCCGTTGTGTTCTACCAGTGCACGCTGCTGGCTTATGGCGAACTCATAGAGTTTCAGGGCTTCAGACATCCGCTCTCCACTCTCGGCGATGTTGGCGGCCGCCGTCGGGTTGATGCGCTGCAGTGCCGGCAACACCTCTAGGCGCATGATGTTACGCCGGGCTGCCTCAGGGTCGAGATTGGTGGAGTCCGTGACCCATGTCTGACCACGCTCATTCAGCCATGCCTCAATCTCGCTTCGGCTTACATGGAGCAACGGCCTTACGACGCGCTTGGCATTCAGCTGCTGCATGCCGCACAGGCCGCGGATGCCTGTGCCGCGCGTCAGGTTCAGCAGGATGGTCTCTGCTTGGTCGTCGCGATGGTGCGCTACGCACAGGGCTTCAGCCGATAGAGTGTTCATTTGCTGCTCAAACCAGTTGTAGCGTAGCTCGCGCGCAGCCATCTCTATGCTAAGACTATGGCGCTTGGCGTAGGAGGCCGTGCGGAAATGTTTAACGGATATTGGCACCTCGAGCTGGCGGCAGAGGCGGCGGCAGAACGCCTCGTCGGCATCGCTCTCGAGCCCTCGCAGCTCGAAATTGCAATGCAGGGCATGCGTTGTGAAGCCTAAATCCTTTAGCGAAAGAAGCAGACAGACGCTGTCGGCGCCTCCGCTCAGCGCCACTGCTAACGGTGCGGACGATGTCTTCTCAGCCGTGATGTCGCAAGCTGCGAGTGAAGTTTGTATCTGTTGTAGAAGTGTCATTTTTAACTCTGAGTTGAGTAGATATATATTAAATAACGGATTTTTACGAAAAAAGTTGTGCAAAACCCTTGTTATTTCAAAATAATGATGTACCTTTGCATCCGCATTCGAAATAATGGTGCCTTGGATGAGTGGCTTAGTCAACGGTCTGCAAAACCGTCTACAGCAGTTCGAATCTGCTAGGCACCTCTCGAATATGAAGAATCCCTGTAGCAAGCGCTACAGGGATTCTTCGTTGTATAGGTTATTCGATTCTTATCTTCCTTCCATTGATGATGTAGATGCCGCGTGGTAGTGAGGAGGGTGCCTCTTGTGTAGCTATGCGTCGTCCGGCTATATCGAAGATTTGACGACTTACTTGCGTGGCGTTGTTTATTGTATTTATGCCGTCGGTCTCTTCGGTGGCATTGTAGAGCGCTGCAATCTCTTCTGCCGTCAGTGCGTAGTTGTAGATGCGGACCTCATCGATAGCTGCGTTGAGCATCGGGTCGGCTGTGAACTGACTGCGCCCGATGTAGTTGAACACGGGGCGGAAGTCGGCAGGGCGAGTCTTGATGTCTGTAGTTGTCCCTACTGCTTGGCCGTTGAGGTAGAGGGTTATAGCTTCTGCAGAGAAGGAAACGGCAACGTGTATCCATTCGTTGGTGGTATGAGTGGTTTCGGCATTAAGGATTTGCTCGCTTGAGCCGTCCTTTATGGCTAACCGCAGACGATTGACGACCGATGGCTTGGTTGTGAGGAAGCAGTAGTGGTCGGTGTCGGTCCCGAAGTCGAAGATGCGCTGCCAAGAGTTGCCGCCTTGCCAGTTGATCCAGGCTGCGAAGGTCAGATCACGTGAGTTGGCGATGGTGGCAGGTAGCTGAATGAAATTCGTAGATCCATCGAGAGTAATAGCTTGTCCGAAATGCCCCTCTTGCAGTTCCAAAGAGCCAAAGAGAGCAGCATGGTTACCGTTGACTGAAGCATCGGTGAGGTCATCGGCTTTGAGGTAGATTGAGAGCGCTGGCTCAAGTGTCGGGCGTGCTGGTACGGCTATGCTGGGCTCAGAGTGGTTGAGACTTTCGTCCTGAGCCAGAACGCGATATTGGTAGTCAATGTCTTCGCAAGCGGTGTTGTCGACGTAGGTTGTTGTGGCTACGCCTTTGTTTATGACGCGCCATGTTTTTCCTCCATCGTCAGATCGTTGGATAGTGTAGCAGCTAAGATCTTTGTCTTCGGGCGCAGTCCAGCTCAGAGCAATGCTTGCGGGTTGTGGCGTGGCGGTGAGGTCTGTTGGCGCTGCGGGCGCGATAGGATTGTAGGCGATGTTCTGCGGAATGAGTCGCCATTGTTGGTTTTCTTCTCCAGTGAAGACGCCTTGGTTGATGTTGCGGTTGGCGGTCTTAAGCTGTGCTGCAGTTCCAGGCTGTACCTGCATGTAGAGTCCGCTGTGCTGGCTGCGGATATAGAACCATCCATCGCCTGCATATTCGAAGAACCATCGTTCGTTGGTGCCGAAGTCTCCGGCCCATGCTATGATGTCTCCGCCATCGCTGAGGCTCCAATCTCGAACATCTGGATAAATTCTCGGTGCGTTGAGGTTAGCTATCTTGTAATAGCTGAAATCGCCTCCTATGCGTGTGTCGACGGGCGAAACAATCCAGTGTTGTGACTTGTTGGTCTTAATAGGGCGCTGTTGCGAGAGGCTCACGCCGGAGGTAATGCTATTGTTGGCAGCCGATAGTGCGAAGCCGCTTGCGCGATTAATGATTTTATAGTTAGTGGCTTCGGTGGGCAGGGCGGGCATGACGTCGTCGCCGCCTTGTATGTTCACGAGGCCTTCGGCGTTGGTCTGCCCCTTCTGGTAGCCGGTGCCGCCAGGGAGTGTCATGATGTATTCACGCATGGGCCCTTGGCCGTTGTAGAAGACGTCGTGGTCGAGGGCCACGAAACGGTAGGTGGTCTCGTTGGCCTGGCGCTCGCTGGTGCCCCCGAAGCCTTGCACGTGGCCGTCGGGGTGGCGATAGACGGCAGCCGCAGTCCATCGGCCTCGGTTCTCTGCATAGCCCATTCGTGTGCCCCGGCTGGCCTTCATAAACTGGCTGCGTGTGTGGTCGCAGGTGCCCCACCAGATACCTTTCGTGAGTCCGTACTCCGAGCCTACCATACATTCCATGGTATTGTGCAACTCGTCGCCAACGCCAATCTTGCCGTCGGCCTTTACGCGCTCGTAGAATGCGGCGAAGTTGTCGAATGTGCCGGCCAACTGGTGGGTGTTGCCTTCGTCGAGGTACTGTTTTGAGGCGTTGTACCATTCGAGGGCATAGTCGTCGTTGAGCGTGTTGCCGCCGCAGATGGCTACACCTTCGAAGTCCGGGTCTTCTTTTATCAGCTTGCTGATAGCTTTGAACTCGGCCTTGGAGCCTTGGTTCCACGCTGTGTAGTCGGGCTCGTTGAATGGCGATACGCTGCTTACCTTGAGGCCTTTCGACTCAATGTAATTCTTAGTGGCCTTTATGAGAAGGTACCATCTGCGTGCGTAGGTGTTGACCTGCGCTGCCGAAAGCGCATTGTGGTAGTGGCTGATTACGCCGGCTTCCTGGTCGGAGTTAATGTTCACGGTTATGGCTCCGGCCAGCTTGGCCATGGCGATACGACGGTCGAGGGTCTGCTTCTGGCTGCTGCTTAGCTGGAGGTCTTCGCCTACGGCATCGGTCGTTTGGAAACTCAGGCGTACGATGTCGATGAGGTCAGCTCCAGCGAAGTTAAGGCCGCGTCGCATATTCCCTTCGTCTATCCATGCCTGGTCAAGACCCCACGTGATGTCGGGCAACTTGATGCCAGGGTCATCGATGCGGAAGGGCACGGTTGAGTGAGGCACAACTGTAGCTACGCTGTTCGTAGCTCCAGATGGTGTCTGTGCCGTGGCTAAGGTGTTGGCGGCCAAGAGTGTTGCCGCTATTATCATGATTTTACCTTTCATAGTATTTTGTGATACGGAATTTAATTAGTTTGTGCGTGCAAAGGTAGCAGAAAAAAGCTTATGCACAAAGCAATACGTAAAAAAAAGAGTGAAGAATAATGATTCTTCACTCTGCAATACTTAAGGAGTCTGTTGTCTGAGCGGGAGGTGTATCCTCGTGTTGCTCAATCTGAGGCAGAATGTCTGTAGCCACTTTCGTGTCGGGCAACATAGCTTGCAGGAACAGGCCCATAACGAAAAGTGCTGCCACTGACGCTATGTTCGAGACCACGGGCAGCAGCCGCAGGCGTCGTTGTTGCCGCTTGCGCTCTTCCCATTCTTGCATTTTCTGTTTCAAGCGTGCTTGTTCTCCCAATTCGCGGAAAATGATGTGATCTACGGCATCAATTCGTTCCTCATCGGGGTGCTGGTTCGGATTGTCGGTCATAGCGATATGTTTAGTTGTTTAAAACGATCGTGCACGCGCTGTCGTAGACGTTGCATGCATTTATACTTACTTGTCTTAAGGCCCATCTTGGTACTGTTTTCAGGGCGTAGGGCGAGGATCTCGTCGAGCGATCGGTGTTCGTAGTAGAAGAGGGTGAGGATTTGCCGGCATCGTTCTGTCATGGCAAGCACAGCGTCAGTAACGACGCGCTCGCGCATCTCCGTCTCGCTAATGTCTTCCTGTGGTGCGTCGTAACGATGGTTGTCGAGGGTCTCGAGTACGCGGTCGTTGTCGGTAAGCTGCCACCGCTGTTGCTGTCGCACTTGTTCCCAGTTCTTGCGTTTAGCCACAGCCATTAGGAATGTCATTATAGAACTGCGCATTGGAATGAGCTGGCTGTCAGCCCATCGGCACACGCGCCCTTCAAATACTTCGATTCTCCGCGTCTGTATCTCTCGCCAGAGGTGTATGATGGCGTCCTGGAAGATGTCGTGAGCGCAGGCTTCGTCGACAAAGATGGCTCCCGCATGCTGCACGAAATAGTGGCGGCAGTCAGTGTAGCATCGCTCCATGAGGCGTTCGTCGTTGCGGAGGATGGCATTCACCATGTCTATGTCTGTCCAGGTTCGCATTTCTGAGTGTTTATGCAGTGGCGTGCGGTAAGTAACCCTTTGGTAATGGCAAAAAAGTTTAGTTGTTAGCGTTCCGAACGTTGGTACGAATCCTTGTCGGCAGTGGCCATCTCACGTATGTGGCGTGAGCACAGCTTGCGTAGCTCATTGCAGAAAAGCAGTAGCACGAGTCCGAACATTGCCTCAAGCCCAGGCGACACTTCCTGTGCCATGGCAATCGTATCGAAGATGCCGTGGGCCAGCACTGGGGCTGCCAGCACCCAAACGGCGTTTCGCCGCGGATTGTGGCCGAAATGTACGAGACTATAGTAATAGCCCATGAGCACAGCGAAGAAGAAGTGTGCTGGCACCGAAAGCACTCCGCGCAGGATGGCCGTCAGAGCCCATTGTTCTCCTGCGTTGAACACGTACTGTATGTTCTCGAAGGCTGCAAATCCCAGACCAATGCAAACGGCGTAGACAATGCCATCGAGATGTTCGTCGAAATATTTGTTGTTGCGCAGCAGTAGCCATAGGAAGAAGAGTTTTGCAATCTCTTCGGGCAAAGCGGCTACGCCGAATGAGTAGATGACGGCTTCGATGGAGTTGGTGTAGGCTCCCGGCACGAGTCCTGATGCCAACAACGGCATAGAGATGGCAAGCGATCCGAATGCCGACAGTACACCGTAGAGTACGCCGCGCGCCAGCATTAGCGGAGGCTCGGGTTGCTCCTTGTCGCGAATGACGATGATAATCATCAGCACTACGGCGGGCAGCAGTGCTGCAGCAAGGATAATGTAGCTGGCGTTGAGCATCTCGGTGAACCTTGTATTAATAAAGTATGTACGCGCGCGTAACGCGTGTGACACAATATCGAGGACAAAGTAAGCAAAATCTCAGAGCTTTTGCAAATTTTCAGCGAGAAAGTTGCATGCTGACCATAAACTTTGTTATTTGTAGCTATTTAATTTGCGTGGCAACGGCAAAAGGCTTACCTTTGCAGTGCGATCAATGAAATAGACGTGGCGCTTCAGTAGGCGCACACAGGCAATATAGCCGCATCAGTTAGACTGGGAGACTCATCAATTACTACAAGAAAACCGAGGAAGCTTCGCTGACCAATGGCGGGCTGCGCCCCTTCAAGGGGTAACCTCCTCACGGAGGCCGGCAGATTACAAAGGCAGAGGGCACTCAAATCATTTATTCTCGGAGTTCTCATCACATCACTGATGCGGCTTTTTTATGTCGCCATGTCTGAGTGTCTTGTTCGGTTCCACATGCGTCTGATTTGCATCGGCTGACTTACTTGTCTTGAACGAGGAAAGCGGCTTGCGCCTTTCCTCGGGTACACCGAGAAGAAGCGTAAGCCGCTTTTTTCGAGATCTGGAGCTGGTCAATTATTTGCAGATCTTCTTCACTGTTCCCTTTTCTGAGGTTATGATGTAGATGCCCCGTGGCAGTTGTGGGCATCCGCTGTAGGTGCCGTGGTAGATGGTTAAGCCTTGTGCGTTTACGATGGAGACTAAGTCATTGGCAGACAGAGCGTCGGGGGTGGCGCGGGCCTCTTCGCTGATGCCGCCAATGGCATCAGGCTCTCCGTGTAGCGCTATTTCAGATTGCTCCAACAGCTTTCTTACATCTTTATCGGCTGGCGAGAGGGCGTAGTTGTTGCGGAGCTGAAGCACGCAGGCATCATCGACGCGGGCTGTGCGTATGGCGGGCGTAGTGTCTTTGGGCCTTAGCTGAAGGCGTGCGCGGTTGACGCCTATAGTGAATCCTTCGTTGCGCCAGCTGAGGTCGAAGGCGACTGGTGTGTCGGAAAGCGTTATGCCATCGGCGCTAATGTTGAGGTATTTCTTGGCTCCGAGATTATAGATGTAGTATTCATTGTAGGTTTCGGATCGTAGCACGAGCCAGTTGTCGGAGTCTGCCGAGACGCGGGTGGGGCGGCGGTAGGCGTCGAGGGCTCCTTCGGTTGTTGCTCCGGCGATAGCTATCTCTCCCTTGTCGTTGACAACGAGGTCGCCATAGCCATAGGGGTTATGGAGCTGATAGGCAGTGAAGGATGTGATGTGGCTCTCCTTGTCTACATTTCCGAGGCTCAGTGGATGCGCAGTTTGTCCGAGCTGGCGTATGGCTTGTACGAGAGCTTCAGTGTCAGTGCAGCTGCCATCTGCATAGACCTCTCGCAGTCCGTCGAGGTCTGCGCCTTTGAATCCACTGAAGCGGTCTTGCTCTCCAAGGAGCTCTGCGGCAAGGACCTTGAGGTCGTCGAGACGATACTCATTCTTGAAATAAATCTCGTTGATGGCGAGGTTGCGTCCGGCGCCATGTCCTCGTGTGAAGCGGATGTTGAAGTAGCGTGCGGTGATAGGTGCAGCAAGCACGGCTGTCGGGGTGGCATCATTGTCGAAGTTAATGGTGCCTGCTGATTTGTAGCTCTTACCGTCGTCGGAGTATGAGAGCTGTGCCTGGCGTGCGCGGTAGTTAAGGTCGAAGCCTTGGTAGAGTCCTATGCTGCGCACCGTGACGGTCGTGCCGGCATCGAAAGAGAATGAATGGGGGTAGGTGGAGTAAGCCTTCTGCCGGTAGTAGCTCGAGGTGTTGCCATCGAGTATCTGTGCTGCACGTCCGTATTCGCCTTCCTCATTGACTTCCTCGTCAGAGTAGCCGATGAGTTTCCACGTCTCAGTGTCTGAGATGACGCTCGTTGCTTCGATACGCATGTTAACGTCGCGTGTGTTGCCGTGCAGCACAGCCATGTCAATGCGGTCGCGCAGTGCCTGAATATTTATAGTGTCGACCCAAGGCATTTGGCCTTGAGGTACGGGAGCATACGAGTCGGCACTGTCGCGCACGCCGAGTAGTCCGCCAGCTTCAATGTAGAAGCTGTTGTCATAGGCGTCGGTGACGCCGTGGCCGTAGTCGTCGCGTGAGTTGCGTTGCGTCTGCCAATGCTGAGTGCTGCCGAATCCTGCTTTGTTGAGGCTGTACCATTTTCCGCTGGCAGTGGATCGCATGGCTCCGTTGCGGTAATACACGCGGCGGTAGCGGTCGCCGCCGAATCCGCTCCAGTTCTCGAGGAAACTGTACAGTCCCGAACTCTTACCTTCCATGCGGTAAGTGCCTGCAGCTCGGAGCGTGCCGAAGTAGTGCCATTCCGTCTCTTCGGCCTGCTTATACCAGTAGGAGAGGAGAGTGCTGCGGAAAGGTTTCACGACGGTGTTGCCTTGGTCGTCGGTCGTCTCGCGCTCGATGTAGTCAGGGCGTTCATACATGAGCATCTGCACCCAGTGGTCGGTCTGCCAGCGCTGTCCCTCGGGATAGCGGAGGCTGGCTCCCGTGCCCTCGCCGCCGAAGCGTACGGCATAGGCGCCTTCGCCCTCGTCGAGTGCTCCCGAGCGCATATAGTCGGGCAGCGATTTGTCTTTGTCGGTGTCGCCGGCATCCCATGCCGAGAAGATCACGGCGTGCGTCCATGAGTCGTCATCGAGGAGGTGGTTGGTTTGTATGCCGGAGTAAAGCCCCGTGGAGCCTATGGTCATCTGATATGTGCACGACTGCTTATAGACTTCGGGTATGAGGGCTTCCATATAGACCCAGTCAAAGGAATCGCCATCGGGGGCTTTCGGGTCGGTCGATGTCCACCAGAGGTGTACGGCCGGTGCCATCATCGAATTTGCGGCTGTGACGGCCTTGTTTGATGTGCGCTGGAATCTTAGCGACTCCATCGTGCTGAGGTTTTCTTTGGCGTTGGGGCTGGTAAACTCTATGAAGTACCAGCCGTCGGCTGGCATTTCCGTGTCCGGCAGAATCTCCACCTCCTGTTTGCCGTTTCGCCCTTTCTGCGTCTCAACGGTCTGTTCAACAATCACCGTGCCCGTCTTTGGATGCACTATGCGCACGTTCAATGTTACGGCCTTGTTTGCAATGGGCGTCATGATGACGTCGGCACGCACATGCCCGTCTGGTATGTGGAGGGCGAAAATCATCTTGGCATCGGCCTCGAAGTTCCAGCTGATGGCGTTGTCGCTCTCGGAGTAGCCAGACGCGAGACCTTTGCACTCGCGATAGTGGCGGCCGGCCCATACGATGTCGGTCGTCGTCTGCCAATCAGTAGCCGATGCCGTGGCCGTGGCAAGGGTTGTTGCGATGGCAAGCAGATGTGCTAAGAAAGTCTTTCTCATAGCTTGGATTTTGGTTTATCTTTATGGTTTATTGGTTATGTCTTAGATTTCTGCTATACATTCTATCTCTACGAGGGCGTTCTTTGGGAGCGTCTTCACGGCTACGGCGGAGCGGGCAGGGAAAGGAGCAGAGAACGCCTCGGCATAGACGGCGTTCATAGCAGCGAAGTCGTCCATGGAAGATAGGAACACAGTGGTCTTGACGACATGTGCCAGGTCGGTACCGGCTTCGTTGAGTATAGCTTTGACGTTGGCAAGCGACTGGCGTGTCTGTGCCTCGATACCCCCGTCGGGGAAGGCGCCTGTAGCCGGATCAATGGGTAGCTGTCCGGAGCAGAAGATGAGGTTGTTGACTCGGATGGCCTGGGAATAGGGGCCGATTGCAGCCGGAGCTGCTGTGGTGCTGATTGGTTTCATGCGATTATAATTTATGTGTTATAGTTTATTGGTTATCTGTCAAGGATTTTTCACTTTTCATTTTTCACTTTTCACTTTTCACTTT
>JAFRNY010000042.1 GCA_017429945.1 Bacteroidaceae bacterium | reverse complement strand
GACGAATGACGAATGACAAATGGCGAAGGCTGCGATTAAGAGAGAGCATAGCTAAACTCGTTTGAGCTCTGCCGAGCGTAAGCAGACTCGACCGAAAGTCAATAACCAATAAACGCGAATCAGGTCGCACCAGTTCGGTGCGACCTGATTTGCGTTTATCCAGAATCGATGAAATGGGCGTTTTTTGCTACTTGACCTTTATCGTGCAAGGAGCATCGAGTTCGGCGCGCCACTGCTCGAGCCAAGCGAACCAGCCCTTGGAATCGCGGAAACCGTCGCGCTCCATCAGCGCACAGATGGCGAGGTGATAACTGATGCGCCCGTCGCGGGGACGAAGGATTGTGAGATAGTTATAGGCATCTTCTTTTTTCGACGAGAGATAGGCCGGGCCGACATAGACGCCAAGGCCGACGCCTTCAACGAGGTCCTCTGCTGCCTTGTCGGGTATATTGCGCCCCCATGAGCCTACGAGCCCCGAGGTGAGAGCCATATAGCCCTCGTTGTCCATCTCCAGCTTCTGCACGCCCGTGCAGAAGAGTTCATTATCGACGGCGGCACCAGCCAGAGTGATATCAACCTGAACATCGCGGTGGCCGGCATAGATGGTGTAGCGCTGGCGCATCTGCAACGTTTTGGAATTGTAAAACCAGTTTTTGTCCCATACCTCTACGATGGCACGGACGGGACCGTTGGCAACCACGCGCTGGCCGCGAGCCTCAACGCTATCGACATAGGTAGGTTCGCCACCTACGTAACCGCGGAAGGAACCGGCACCGACGCTGGGTCCGGCAAAGAGGATGTCGCAGCCACGGCCGGCGGCGATGTCCTCGCGCGTACTATAGAAATTAGTGCGGTCGAGGACCAGCTGCGGAGTAGGTTTGCCATAGATGTCGATGCTCTGGCGGTGGTCCATATAGACGCGGAAGCCTACGAGCTCGCTCTCCCACTGCGCGCCATGGCCGTAGATAGCATCGTAGGTGGCGAGGGGTTCGTTGCGGCCCTGGTATTCGATGGAGTTGATGTAGGGGTAGCGGTATTTGCGGTCCCACACTTTCATGAAGGCGGCGGTGCGGGGGCGATAGGGGCTCGGCTGACGGACCGCCGAGAGCTCAACCCTAAAGGAGGCTGTGGAACGGGCGGGGATGTCAGCTACAAAAGCCAGCTCATCGGGGATGAGGTCGCCGTCGAGGTCATCGAGCTGTGAGGGGAGAGAAGACCCGCCCCCAGCCCCTCCCGTCTGGGAGGGGAGTGAAGTTACTTTGGTTGATGAGGTGAGGGGGATTACTTCGGCGGAGAGGACGTTGGCGACTTTCTTGCCGAGGTGCTTCTTCAGATCAATAACGACGGGGACATCGCGGCGGGCGACGTCGGAGGGGTTGTTGACCTTCACGGTCAGATGGGCTGACGTTGACCTCTTGCCTTCTGCGAGAGGAGCAGCCGCCATAGAGGCAAGGGTTATTGAAGAGACAATAAATGCAACAACGATTCTTTTATTCATTATAAAAAGAGCTTTACAGATTACTTTTTTACTACTCCCAACCACTCGTTGCTCTCAGCCGCTTAACACATCAAAAAGCAGGAGAGTAGAATGACTTGGGGGGAGGGAGACTACTATTCTTGATGGTGACCACCCTCCCACTAAGGGGGAGCGGGGAGGGGACCTGAGGGGCTGTGTGAAGGGTCTTTATTATTCCTGCGGAATCACCTCCTGCAAGTAGATGGCATCGAGGCTCCAGAGGGCGCAGTCGTTGGTGGTCGTCTCGGCGCTCTCGACGAGCGGCTGTGGCACTTCGGGCGGCAGCAGTTCTTTGGGGTTGAAGCGGTAGTGCTGCTCGGGACCGCTGTAGCGCCACATATCCTGCCACGTTTCCTCGGCCTGCGCCCGGTCGTGGTTGAGTGCGGCGGCGTAACCTTTGAGACGGCTGATGCGGAAGCGGTTCTTCGTCACCTTATGATAGCGGGCATTATGGTCGAGGTAAACAGCAGCGAACTTCTTGTCCGGCACCATCTCGAGCATCTCGTGCATCAGTTCGAAACCGCCCATGATGAGCATCAGGTGATTCGTATTCGTCACTTCCGTATCGCCCTCATAGCTCAGGATGCCCGTGGCTGGGTCGTAGCCGAGCACGCCGGGGCCTGTGAACATACCCTTGGGCAGTGCTGCGATGCTCTTCATACCCGCCTTGATTTTCTTCAGATATTTCTCGTCGCGCGTACGTTCGTATTCCGTCATCCAGTTGCCGGCATAGGCCACCCAGTCGGGACCGATGCGCAGTCGGGCCGGCGCGGTGCACGGATATTTCTCGCGCGGGAGGGCCAGGCGCATGGGGTCGATGGTGTAGAGCATCTGGTCGGCATCCTTGACGGCGGTCATCAGATCGCCCGTGCGCTCGTCGGTGGTAAGGTAATAGTAGAAACGGTTCCAAGCGGCCTGCGAGATGCGGGCCTCCTTGGCACCGCAGCCCCAGTGGCTGACGTTGTGGCGTGAGCCCAGGCCGGCGAACGGCCCGATGTGATAGACGTCGACCTCGGAGGTGTGGCGCGTCATAGCCTCTGCCATGCGCCATACTGCCGGGTCGGCCGTGCGCAGGAAGGAGTACCAGAGCCACGAGATAGAGCCCAGTTCGGTGTTGTCCCATGCGAAGCCGCCGACATCGTACTTCCACTCATGACGCACGGGGTCGTAGCCGTGCATGAAGTCGCCGTAGTTCCAGAAGCCATACCAATGACGCTCATCGACAGCGCGCTCGTAGAACGTGAGATAGTCGGCCAGCTGACGCTCCACGGCGGCGCGGCGCTCGTTGGAACTGTCGGGCAGGCTCCAGATGCCGAAAGCCCGGCGCGAATGGAGGTATTCGGGGGTGCAGACGAGCGGCGCATCGGCCGTCGCCTGCCGGGCACGCTCAGCCACAGCCGCCTTGCCCGGGAAGGCACGCTCAGGCATCAGCGTGAGCACCGACGTGCGTGCGATGCCGTGGGGCGTGGACATCCCCTCCTGCACATCCTCGTAGGAGGCGTTGAGGTCGTGGGCTACGTTATCGTAGTGGCGCAAGTCCATGGCCCCGGCTTCGGGAGCCCAGAGGTAGGCGGTCAGGTAAGCCATATCGTGCGTGGCGCTATCGACTTGCAGCGAGGCGGGGAAGCTCTGCCAGAAGTCCTTGACGCTGACGCCCAGGCCGCCGCTGACGTCGCCCACGAAGGCATAGCCGTCGGCACGGCGGCCGGTGTGCGTACCAATCCACATATTATTATTGTGGGCCCGTTTCTGTATGGTATAGCCCTGGTCGGAGAGCTGCGCGAGGCGATAAGTGTTCCAGCGCGCCCAGTGGTGCAACAGTTCGCGGTTCTTCTCGTCGAAGAAGTCGGGCTCGGGGATGCGCTCGCCTGCCACCTGACGATGCTCGAAGCTGAAGTCGCGGTCCTTCATGAGTACGCGCCGGCCGTTGAGCGGCTGCACGCTCTCGGTCCAGACGCCGCCGTCCTGCGTGGCGAAAGCTACGTGACGATTGTAGGCCTGCTCACGCATCGGCACCTCGAAACGGAGGCCGAGCGAAGCGATGAAATCGGCGTTTTCGTTACCATCATAGGTAAAAGTGTGCACAATTCGCACCTGCTCGGAGCCGGCATAAAAGTATAGACGAAGGGTGAAAGGCAGCCACGCCACAGGACATTCGGACTTAACCTTCCCGTCCGACGTGGGCACGACCTCAAGCTTTGTCTTACTGAGGTCTATCATATAGGTACCTTCAATCTTCACCACAGCACGCACAGTGCCTGCACGCTCCACGGTGACCTTCTCGAATTGCGATGTGTAGTCGATGAAGCTGATTTCCTTGACGCCCTCCGCGTAAGGTCTGTTCTGACGGGTGCAGACGAGGCGCCCGGCGGCAGCCACGGTGGTGCCATCGAGCACGAGGCTGTCGATGAAAGCCTGACCGGCTTTGGGGATATAGGCCTGCAGGGGGCCGGTGCTGACTGTAATGCGGGCATCGCTCTCATCGACGGTGAGGGCTGACGGGGAGAGGGAGCCGGCGGACGAAGCACTGGCAACTTGACCCGCAGCAGCAATGGCTTTGCTCTTACGCCCTTTCTTAACCTTGGAGAAGGCTACGGCCTCTGTGCCACCGGGCACTACAGCTGCAAAACCGCCCCATTTCACCGATCCATCGGGCCAATAAGCCGTTGGCCAGAAGTCGGCGGGGATCTCCTGACCTTTGTCGGTGGTAAGGGTGAAAGCATCAGACGCTTTCATCTCGCCTTTCAAAAATGGGATTCCAAAGCTTACGGGTTTAGCCGCCGACGGTACGGCACCAATCCAATGGAGGCGCGCAGGCACGTCGGCGTAAGCTGCTGACGACAAGGTCAACAAGAGCAGCGCTACAATCTTTTTCATGAACTTAAATCTTACAGTTATGCCGCAAAGGTAAAATAAAATTCGTAAAAGTGCGTGCTGTAAAGAGATATTTTAGTAAATTTGCGGCCAAGAAAACCTAAACACATATAAAATAATGCACAAACTACTCGTTTTAGCTCTCTGTCTGATGAGCTCATTAGCCGCCGAAGCACAGTCGAAGGTGTACTTTATCGAAGAGATTTCCCCCGAGGCCCTCGTGAAGATCTACAAAGCCGTAGGTCGCGAGGCCAAAGGCCGCGTCGCCGTGAAGATCAGCACGGGCGAAGGCGGCAACAAACACTACCTCAAGCCCACGCTCATCCGCAACCTCGTAGAGGAGGTCAACGGCACCATCGTGGAGTGCTGCACCGCCTACGGCGGCACGCGCCAAGACCCCAAGAAGCACTGGGAGACCATTCACGAGCACGGCTTCGACAGCATCTTTGCCGTAGACCTCATGGACGAATTCGGGCAGATGCGCATTCCCGTCAAGGACCGCCGCCACATCAAATACGACATCGTGGGCGATCACCTCGCAGGCTACGACTTCATGATCAACCTGGCCCACTTCAAAGGTCACACCATGGGCGGCTTCGGCGGTGTGCTGAAGAACGCAAGCATCGGCGTGGCCTCTACGGCAGGCAAGGCTTATATCCACAGCCACGGCATCACCGACGACCCGGCCGCCTGCTGGCAACACACCCAGCCCCAGGACGCGTTCCTCGAGTCGATGGCCGCTGCCGCACAGGCCGTGCACGAATACTTCGGCCACGGCAAGAACATACTATATATTAATGTGATGAACAACATGAGCGTCGATTGCGACTGCGACGGTAACGCTGCAGCCCCGCAGCTCAAGGACATGGGCATTCTCGCATCCACCGACCCCGTGGCCCTCGACCAGGCCTGCCTCGACAAGGTGTTCAACTATCAGGGCAAGGCCGGCGACGACAACAAGCCGCTGATTGAGCGCATCAGCTCGCGCCACGGCACTCACACCGTGGACCATGCCGAGAAAATCGGCCTCGGAAGCAAGAAATACAAACTCATAACGGTAAAATAAACTCTTACAAGCCCTATGCGAAACCTTAAGCTATCTGCAATCTCTCTAGGCATGACCGTTGCCACGGCAATGGCCTTGACGGCGTGCACCTCCACGCCCCAACAGACCGAAGAAATCAATGACTCCACCACCCCACTTCACCTCCTGAAGCCCGATTACAAAGTGCCCTACGGCGAGCTCTCGGCCGACAGCGTGAAGGCAGACTTGGATCGCATCTTCAGCTACATCGACGCCGAACTGACCCCCGATATTCAGGACAAGGATGGCAAGACGCTCAGCGAGGAAGAACTGACGCCACTGCCCGAAGGAGCCACCATCAAGCGGGGTGCTTTCCGCATCGGCAGCTATGAGTGGGGAATCACCTATCAGGCCCTGCTCGCCGCCCAGGCTTCCACGGGCGACCAACGCTATGGGCAATATGTTGATTGCGCCATGGGCACGTTGCGCTTTGCCTATCCGCTTTTCAAGCAGCGCGATGCCGCCAAGGCCGAGATAGAGGATGCGCAGATGGAACAAGTTATTCATCCCCGCGCACTCGATGATTGCGGCACGATGTGCACCGCCATGATGAAATATGCCAAGGCTAACCCCGATAACCGCCAGGATGGACGAATGGGTTTCAAGGGTATCGTGGTCTCCATCGACACGCTCATCAACAACTACTTCCAGTTCGTAGAGCACGGACAGTACCGTCTGCCCGACGGAATGTTTGCCCGCCATCGCCCGCAGCACAACACCGTTTGGCTGGATGATATGTACATGGGCATCCCGACCATCGCATACGCCGGCATATATTTCAACGACCCGAAGTACTTCGACGAAGCAGCCACGATGTACAAGAACTTCGTGAAGCGAATGTGGGTTCCCGAGAAGAAGATCTACCGCCACGGCTACGTCGAAGGACTGGCACAGCAGCCGACGTACCACTGGGCACGCGCCAACGGCTGGGCACTGCTGACCACAGTAGAGATTCTCGATATGCTGCCCGAATCGCACCCCGACCGCCCGTTCATCCTCAACCAGCTGCGCGAGCACATTGCCGGCCTCTGCGCCCTGCAGTCGAGCGAAGGCTTCTGGCATCAGCTGCTCGACCGCACCGACAGCTACCTCGAGACGAGCGCCACCGCCATCTACTGCTACTCCATCGCCCACGCCATCCGCAAGGGTTGGATCGAAGGCATCACCTACGGCGGCGTAGCTCAGTTGGCTTGGCACGCCATCTCCACAAAGATCACGGCCGAAGGTAAGGTCGCCGGCACATGCGTAGGCACAGGCATGGCCTTCGACCCCGCGTTTTACTACTATCGTCCCGTAAGCGCAGCTGCCGCCCACGGCTACGGTCCCGTCATCTGGGCTGCCGCGGAGATGATCAACCTCCTCTGCGAATGGCATCCCCGCACCAACGACAGCGGCCTGCACTACTACGAGCAGGAGCAGAAGAACCCCGCCCCCCTCTTCTATCTCACCGAGGACGGCGAAGGCGAAGCAGTGAAGTAAGCAAATATTCCACCAATAACATACGCCAACGCGACCGGTTGAATGAGCCAATTCAACCGGTCGCGTTGGCGTTTTCAACCGGTCGCATCGGGACTTTCAACCGGTCGCATTTTCGAATGCTTCAATACGCGTTCATCCGAGGCTAATCATGTGGATTTTCTCGCCGCCTTCCTCGTTGCGGCCCATCTCTACGCGCACATCCTCGTTGAAATATGCGAGGAAGCGGTCGGCATCTGCACCGGGGAAGAGGCGCTCGGTATAGACCGTGCCGCGCGTGGCGTAAGCCATGAAGCCGCCCTTGTGCTGGGGCAGCACATCCTTCGGGCCGTGCCACTCATTTTCTATCTGCTCGCGCACGGGTGCAACAGCCTGCCCTGGCCATACCGAATCGATGAAATCGAGGATTTTTGACGTAAGAATGCCACATTTGGCAAGAAGCGTGGTAATATCACGCCGCTTCGTGGCGACGTCGAGAGAGCGCGAACGGAAGTGTTCGCAGATGATGTCGAGCTCGGCATTATAGTTGCGTAGCAGCACATAAAGCTTGCTTATGGCGAAGAACTCCGCTTCCTGCTTGTAGAAGAGTTCGTCGTGAATATCCTCGAGATTGACTTTCATCTTCACCAGATGCTCTTCAGAGGGGTAAGTGAGGTAGTTGCTCTGGCGCATCTTCTCGCCGAGAGTGTAGGAGCACACCATATTGCGGTAGAGGTGGCGACACATCTCTATGAGCAGATCCTTTTGCACCTCTGGCTCGAGGCGATAGGTGTTGCGCTCGGTCTGCTCCTGCGAGGTGAGCGTTTTCTTAGCATAAACCATTGATTTGTAAGCGAAGACGGCAGCCGGGATGGCTACTGCAAGCGAAAGAAAAGATACGATGAAGGCCGAAATCGTCCAAGGGTATGCCGAAGTGTTCTCGGCCGTGCGCTCGATGGCAGCGGCTGTGTCAGGCGAGATGGCCTGCACAAAAAGAAAGAGGGGATAGAAATACATTGTATCAGCTTTTTGACTTCGCAAAAGTAACACCTAATCGATAAAAGGCAAAACTTTTTACGAAGAAAGTGAAAAGGATTGCAGAATTATTGCTACTTTTGCAAGCGTATTGCTCACAACGCATGATAGACCGTCAGACAGTAGATAGGATTTTGGACGCGGCGAACATTGTGGATGTTGTCTCGGACTTCGTAACCCTCAGGCGCGCCGGCGCGAACCTGAAGGGGCTCTGTCCGTTCCACGACGACCGCACGCCCTCGTTCATGGTGTCGCCCTCGAAGAACATCTGCAAGTGCTTCGCTTGCGGCAAGGGCGGCACGCCCGTGCACTTCATCATGGAGCACGAGCAGATGACCTATCCCGAGGCGCTCCGTTATCTGGCCAAGAAATACAATATTGAGATAAAAGAGCGCGAGCAGACCGACGAGGAGAAGGCCGCACAGAGCGAGCGCGAGAGCCTGTTCATCGTCAACGAATGGGCCAACGAATGGTTTCAGTCGCAGATGAACGACACGGTCGACGGCCGAGCTGTAGGTCTGGCCTACTTCCGCCAGCGCGGCTTCCGCGACGACATAATCAAGAAGTTCCAACTGGGTTTCTGCCCCGACAAGTACGATGCCCAATGGCAGGCCGCCAAAGCTGAGGGCTTCAACGAAGAATACATACTTAAGACCGGTCTCTGCATCCGCAACGAGCAGGGCAAGACCTACGACCGCTTCCGCAACCGCGTCATCTTCCCCATTCACTCCATATCGGGCAAGGTGGTTGGCTTCGGCGGCCGTGTGCTGGACTCGCGCACGAAAGGCGTGAGCATCAAATACCAGAACTCGCCCGAAAGCAGTATCTACAACAAGCGCCGAGAGCTCTACGGCCTCTTCGAAGCCAAGCAGGCCATAGTGCGGCAAGAGCTTTGCTACCTCGTCGAAGGCTACACCGACGTGATGGCCATGCACCAGATGGGCGTAGAGAACGTGGTGGCCTCCAGCGGCACAGCGCTCACGAGCGAACAAATCCGCGCCATTCACCGCTTCACGGAGAACATCGTGGTGATCTACGACGGCGACGCTGCCGGCATCAAGGCTTCGCAGCGCGGTATAGATATGCTCCTGGCCGAAGGCATGAGCGTGAGACTGCTCCTGCTGCCCGACGGCGACGACCCCGACAGCTTCGCCCGCAAGCATTCGGCCGAGGAATATCAGCAGTATCTGAAGGATCATCAAGTGGACTTCATACGCTTCAAGACCGACCTGCTGCTCAATGAGGCGCATGGCGACCCCATCAAACTGTCGCGACTGGTGAACAACATCGTCGATAGCGTGGCGGTGATTCCTGATGAGATTACGCGCACGTTCTATATTAAAGAGACGTCACAGATGCTTGCCGTGGAGGAGCGCATAATCACGAGCGCCGTGGCACGAGTGCGGAAGCGCCAGCAAGAAGAACGGCAAAAAGAGCGAGAGCGCGAAGCAAGAGCGCAGGGGCAGGCCGGCAGTCAGCCGCAGCAGAGCACGCCACAGCAGCCACAGCCCCAGGGCGACACGGCCCTAACCCCCGAAGAGGAGGCTATCATCGCCGGAGTAATCCCAGACACCAATGCAAGCGAAGGGGCTCAACAAGAAGCCGAGGCGCCTACCATAAACATAAAAAGCGCACGGCGCGACAGCGAAAAAGCCATACTGCAGACTGAGGCGCTGGTGGTGCAGATGATTGTGCGCTACGGCGAGCTACTGATGGGCGAGTTCGAGGACAACGACGGCCAGCTGCAAAAGGTGAGCGTGGCAGAATTCATCAGCCTGGCACTGGAACAGGACGACCTCACGCTGCACGACGAGCGCCACCGCCAGATCTTAGCCGAGGCACTGGAGCACATCGGCGAAGAGGGCTTCCGCTGCAACCGCTATTTCGAGAACCACCCCGACCTGCGCATAGCCGAACTCGCGACGGAGTTGGCTCACGACCCCGAGACTCTCAGCAAAATCCACGAGAAGAGCATCCCCGTGAGGCCTGAAGAAGAGCGGCTGATGGAGCTGGTGCCACACGTGATAACGGACTACAAGCTGGCCATCGTCGACGACGAACTGCACTCACTCATGCAACAGCTCTGCAGCAAAGAGGTCCTGGAGTCGAAAGAGCTGTCGGGGCAACTGATGCAGCGCTACCAGGAGCTCAAGCAAGTGCAGGGCGAGCTTGGGCGCGTGAGGGGCGACCGTGTAATGATGTAGCCCCATCCTCTTATTAGCCTATACGACAAGGGCGGCAGACCACCGACACAGCTTCAGTCAGTAGTCTGCCGCTCTTTAGCGTTTGAGAATGAATGCCTATCGGCCTCGCAGATAGAGCGAATCCTCGAGCATCTGGCGGTCGTAGGCCTCGCGCAGGAGCTCATCGAGGGTCTTGACGCGGTCGAGCTGCTCAAGGGCCTTCATGGCCTTGGCGTGGCGACGCTCGCGGCGCCGTGCCTTGATGGCGAAAGGATGAGTGATCTTATCGTTGAGACCCGGAGAGAGTTTCTCAAGGATATCGCCTAAGCTGGGCGGCGCCATGGGCACCTTTATGCGAGCCCCCGTGAGGGGGAACGAATCGACCATAAGTATACGTCCGCCACGCACAATGAGCTCGCGCATGGAGTAAACAGAATCATTATACACTTCGAGCGAGTCTGCCGACTGTGGCTCGGCCGCCGTCATAGCGACAAAGGCTAAAGCAAGTAGGCTTGTCATACTATAGAATCCAGTTCCTTCTTAATTTCCATAAGCTGATCGCGCACGCCCTGAAGCCGGTTGAGCAGGTCGTTGGTGTTGCGGGCGCCGTCGTGGTTGCGCTGGATGAGCTCGCGCGCTGCGGCAAGCTTCATGTTGCGGCCTTTGACGAGATCGTTGACCAGACGAATCTCCTCGATATCGTCCTTGGTGTACATTCGCACGCCATTGGCCCCTTTCTTAGGGCTGATTGTCGGGAATTCCTTTTCCCAATAGCGCAGGAGCGATGCCGGCAAATTGAACATCTCGCTGACCTCGGCTATGGAATAGAAGGTCTTGAGGTCTTTGTTGGGGTTGTAAGCCATAGGATAAAGAATTTGACGTGAATAATTGGCGTGATGGTGCAGGCGGGGACTGCGGCGCGTTGGCTCCAGCTGAAACGCTTATGCCAGAGCCAGCTCGATGAACTTGTCGATGGCAGCGCTGATGCCGTCGGGGTTCTTGCCGCCGGCAGTAGCGAAGTGAGGCTGACCGCCACCACCGCCTTGCATTAGCTTGGCAGCTTCGCGGATGACCTTACCGACGTTGACGCCGTGGTCCTTGACGAGGCTGTCGCTGGCAGCACACGTGAGCAAAGGCTTGCCATCGTTGACCGAGCCAATACATACGAGGGCGTTCTCGACCTCGGCGCGCAGCTGGAAAGCGATATCCTTGATAGCCTCGGCCGGAAGCAGTGTCTTGCCGGTGATGATGCAGACGCCATCGCGCTCCACGGCCTGCTTCAGCAGTTCCTGCTTGTAGGCCTGAGCCTTCTCGTGGACGAATTCCTCAGCCTGCTTTTTCATGTCGGCATTCTCGCTTACGAGGCGTTCGATAGCGCCGCGCAAGTCGGGAGCGCCATTGAAGAGCTGGCGCAGCGACTCCATGGTGTCCTGCAACTGATAGAGAGCTTCTTCGACCTTGGCGCCCGTGACGGCTTCGATACGACGGATACCGGCAGCGACGCTGCCCTCGCCTATAATCTTGAACATTCCGATCTGTCCGGTAGCCTTGACGTGGCAGCCGCCGCAGAACTCTACGCTCTGACCGAACTGTACGACGCGGACGCGGTCGCCATACTTCTCGCCGAAGAGGGCGATGGCACCGAGCTCCTTGGCTTTCTCGATGGGCACATCGCGGTGGTCCTGCAAAGGAATATTCTCGCGGATGCGGGCGTTGACGATGCGCTCCACCTGACGCAGTTCCTCGGGTGTGACCTTCTGGAAGTGGCTGAAGTCGAAGCGCAGGCCTTCAGGCGTAACGAGCGAACCTTTCTGCTCTACGTGTGTGCCGAGCACTTCGCGCAGGGCTTGGTCGAGGAGGTGCGTGGCGCTATGGTTGGCTTCGCTGGCGCGGCGCTTGTCGGTGTCGACACATGCCATGAACTCAGCCTCGGGATGTTCGGGCAGGCGCTTGGCGATGTGCACGGTGAGGCCGTTCTCGCTCTTAGTGTCGATAATATCTATTGTCTCAAACTCGCTGACGAGTACGCCTTGGTCGCCCACCTGTCCGCCCATCTCAGCGTAGAAGGGGGTGTTGTCGAGCACGAGCTGATAATAGGTCTGCTTCTTCTGCACTACCTTGCGGTAGCGGAGGATATGGCAATTGTATTCGGTGAAGTCCCAGCCGACGAATTCAGTTGAGGATTGAGAGTTGGGAGTTGAGAGTTCCACCCAATCGTCAGTCTCGACAGCAGCGGCATTGCGGGCGCGCTCCTTCTGCTTCTGCATCTCGACGTTAAAGCCTGCCTCGTCGACGGTCAAGCCGTTCTCGCGGCAGATGAGCTCGGTGAGGTCGAGCGGGAAGCCGTAGGTGTCGAAAAGCGTGAAGGCATCGATGCCGCTAATCTCGCTCTTGCCGGCAGCTTTGGTCTCCTGCATCACACGGTCGAGGAGCTTGATGCCAGTCTCGAGCGTACGCAGGAAGCTCTCTTCCTCCTCCTTCATCACCTTGTCGATAAGCTCGCGCTGAGCCACGAGTTCGGGGTAGGCCTCGCCCATCTCAGCGGTGAGCGTGGGCAGGAGCAGATGAATGAACGGGCGCTTCTGGCCGAGGAAGGTGTAGGCATAGCGCACGGCACGGCGCAGGATGCGGCGGATGACGTAGCCGGCCTTGGCATTGGAAGGCAGCTGGCCGTCGGCAATGGAGAAGGCCACGGCACGGATGTGGTCGGCGATGACGCGCATGGCCACATCGACGTCCTCGGTCTGGCCGTACTTCTTGCCCGAGAGCTCTTCGATGGCGTGGATGACGGGCTGGAAGACGTCGGTGTCGTAGTTGGAGTGCTTACCCTGCAGGGCGCGGACGAGGCGCTCGAAGCCCATGCCGGTGTCGATTACGTTCATGCCCAGTTTTACGAGCGAACCGTCGGCCTTACGCTCGAACTGCATGAAGACGAGGTTCCATATCTCGATGACCTGAGGGTCGTCCTTGTTGACGAGTTCACGACCGGGCACCTGGGCTTTCTCCTCAGGCGTACGGCTGTCGAGATGAATCTCAGAGCAGGGGCCGCAGGGACCCGTGTCGCCCATCTCCCAGAAGTTGTCGTGCTTGTTGCCGTTGATGATATGGTCGGCGGGCACGTGCTTTGCCCAGTAGGATGCGGCCTCATCGTCGCGGGGAATATTTTCTTCGGGCGAACCTTCGAAAACGGTGACGTAGAGGTCTTTGGGGTCGAGGCCTATGACATCGACCAGATATTCCCAAGCCATATCGATGGCACCCTCTTTGAAGTAGTCGCCGAAGCTCCAGTTGCCGAGCATCTCGAACATCGTGTGGTGGTAGGTGTCGTGACCGACCTCCTCAAGGTCGTTGTGCTTACCGCTGACGCGCAGGCACTTCTGCGAGTCGGCACGGCGACGAGGTTCGGGATCCTTGGAACCGAGGATGATGTCTTTCCACTGGTTCATTCCAGCGTTGGTGAACATAAGCGTGGGGTCGTCCTTGACGACCATGGGAGCGGAAGGCACGATAGTGTGCCCTTTCTGAGCGAAGAACTGCTTGAAGCTCTCGCGGATTTCGTTAGCTGTGCGCATTATTTTGATTTACGATTTGACTATTTACGATTTACGATTGATTTGACTATATACGGCCTTGCGATTGACGATTGAATTGTCGGCTCTCGCTTTTCGCGCGCAAAGGTACAAAAAAATGTGCAGATTCGACTGCTTATACATTAATTAATATTGTTTTTCGGACGACAAACGTATGTTTGTCACCTGAAAAAGCTAAAGTTGACACTGCCGTAGGAGCGATGGTCCACGAAATGAGGGTGCGAAGAGAAGTCTTGAGTGCGGCCATGCTCGAGGACGAAGAGGCCTTCAGGAGCCAGGAGCGAGGGGCCCTCACGCTCAAACACGAGGTCGGGCAGCCGCTCTATGTCGGGCAAGGCATATGGCGGATCGGCGAAGATGAAATCGAAGGTCTCGGTAGTCCGCCCAAGAAACCTGAGCACATCAGCCCGCAGGAGAGTCACTTGCTCCGAGGCTTCGAGCGCCTGGAGAAACTTGCGAATGAAAGAGCAGTGCTGCGCATCGAGCTCAACAGATGTCACATGCGAGCATCCTCGCGACAGCAGTTCCAGCGTTATACTACCAGTGCCCGCAAAGAGGTCGAGAGCCCGAGGAGCATCCGCCTCAAAGTCGATATAGGAGCGCAACACATTAAAGAGGTTTTCCTTGGCGAAATCCGTCGTGGGACGAGCCTTGAACGAGCGAGGCACATCAAAATGCCTGCCACGGTATTTGCCTGCTACTACTCTCACGTCTTTAAGTTAATTTTTGGGGTAATTATCAGCGTCCTACATCCTGTTGAGCAACAATGCCTTAAGGTCGAGAGGCATCTTGCGCTCACGAGCCAGGGCTACATTCGGGAAGAGGTCGGAGGGATTCACGCTGTCGATGTGGCGCAGATAGAGCCCGAAGCCTTGCCGCAGGGCCTTGAGGTCGGCATACGACTCATCGGCCACCACTACCAGGCAGTCGGTCTCAGCATCCAAGCCCAATGTCTGCCATGCGTTGAGGACAAAGTATTGAATGTTCGACAGTTGGTGCTCTGCGAAAGTGTTGGCATAGCGCAAGCGCCCATCGGCAAACATAACCACTTCAACGCCTTCGTCGCCAAGACAACAAAAGAGGTGACGACCTTCAGAGAGGCTATCATCGGCATAGCGCGACAACCGCTCGATGAGCATTGACCGCGACGCAAAGATGCGCGCCGTGGGATAGTACTGAAGTATGACGTCCTCGACCTCACGGTTGACGGCGAAGAGCTCCACGGATTCCAGCTCAGGGAGTATGGTGTAAGCCACTCGATGATCGATGATGCTCTGATGCGGGAAGGTGAAAGCAAAGAGCTCAGTGGCCTCGTCGCGGCGGAAAGCTTCAAGGGGCACATGCGTCGAGGGCGTGCAGACGAGCACATAGGCTTGGACTATCTGTCGGTTGAAGTATTCCGGGCGGGCAAGTTCGCGCTGCAGCAGTTCTGGCAATGGGCACGCCTCCGTAGCCGCGAAGTGCTCGCCCTGGATGAGACTGTTGGACTGCACATCGCATACGAAAAAAGAAAATCCATCCGCACGCAAGCGGATGGATAGACTTAACGGCGTATAAGAATTATTCCCAGTTGCCGGCATTATTGTTCCAGTTGTAAAGGTCACCAATCTTCAGACCTGGATAAGCGCCCATGTCATCAGCAAGCTGGCGACGGTTGACAATCAGGCGCTCGCCATTGCGGCCCAGATTCTTGAGGAAGCACTCGTCGGGAGCGCTGCACTCCATGACATACTGCTGGGTGCCAGAACGAGTGACGGTGAGCATCGTCTCGAGGTGGAAGGTGTCGCCCTCAGCATAAGGAATGTAGCGCAGAGAGTCGGCATCGAAGCCTTCGCCGAAGAGAGAGTCGGCAAGGTTCACCCAAGTGGTATCACGACGGAAACCCTGCAGACCGTTGGCTGCAATCTCTGCCGCATTGCCGCGAGCCACGATGGCTGCAGCCTTAGCCTCGGTGAGGCCTTTCTCCATCTGTTCGTCGGAGAGAACGCCTTCCTTCACAATCTTCGGGATACGACCGTTGCGAACGAAGTCGACAAGCTTCCAAAGGCTGTCGCAATAAGCGGCATCCGGGCTCTGAAGCTTGAACTGCTCCTGGGCTTCCTTAATCTGGAGAAGACGAGCCTTGACGGCATTTTCACGAACTGTAACTTCCTTCTGGAAGTCGATGTCATCTTGAATACTACGCCAGCAAATGAAGAGCAGGCCAATGACACAAAGTGCTAAAAGCACATTAAATACCTTTTTCATAATACGTATATGAAGCTTTTTGTTTATATTTGCATCGCAAAAGTAAAACAAATTATTTGAATAGACCTCATCTTAGAGGATTTTTTTCACTTCAAATGGCAATAAATGATGAAATGAGGGGCCTAATCCTCGATAATTTCGGGTTTAAGCCTACGCCAGAGCAAGAAAAAGCGGCCAAAATGATGGCTGACTTCGTTCTTCGACAAGAAAGCGACGCAGCTTTCATCCTGAAAGGTTATGCCGGCACAGGAAAGACAACTCTCGTGGGGGCTCTCGTACGCTCACTCGACCTGCTGAAGCAGCGCACGGTGCTGATGGCATCGACGGGCAGAGCGGCCAAAGTGTTTTCCCTGCACACCGGCCACACTGCCTATACCATACACAAGCGTATCTATAGACAAAAGACGTTCACAGGCAATATGGACGGATTCCTGCAAGGCGTCAACCTGATGAAACACACGCTCTTCATCGTGGATGAAGCTTCAATGATATCAAACAGCGGGGGCCTCGGATCCACGTTCGGTACAGGACGACTGCTTGACGACCTCATACAATTTGTATACTCGGGCGAAGGCTGCCGCCTGATGCTCATCGGCGACACCGCACAGCTGCCACCCGTGGGCGAGCAGGAGAGCCCGGCGCTGTCGGCCGACATGATTGCGGGCTACGGGCTCGCCGTCAGCGAGATGACGCTGACCCAGGTGGTGCGACAGCTCTCGGAATCAGGCATCCTCTGGAACGCCACCGCGCTGCGCCGAGCCCTTGCCGATGAGGACATCTACGACTTCCCGCGCCTGCGGCTGACTCCGGACGTCATCTACCTCTCTGGCTCAGAGCTGATTGAAGAGCTCGAGCAAGCGTACTACGAATGCGGGATCGACGACATCATCGTAGTGACGCGCTCCAACGCACGAGCCAAAGCTTTCAACCTCGGAATCAGAGGACGCATACTCGGCTACGAGGAGGAACTGAGCGGGGGCGACAGATTGATAATCGTAAAGAACAACTACCATTGGATTAAGCCTGATGCCGAGCAACTGGCAAAAACCTACGAGCGAGAGCAGCTACGCGCACAAGGCCAACAGCCTGAGAATGTGGCCCCCGACGATGAAACAGGACCGACGATGGAATTCATTGCCAACGGTGATATGGCCGTCATACGACGATACCGAAACGAGCGCGAGGCACACGGATTCAGATTCGTGGACGCAACAATCTCGTTCCCCGACTTCGATGACATGGAAATAGACGCCACGATTCTTCTCGACACGCTAACGAGTGAGGCACCAGCACTTACAAACGACCAACAAGAAGAGCTATTCCAACGAGTATGGGACGACTATCCCGAACTGAAGACGAAGCAAGACCGCATGAAAGCCATAAAGAACGACCCATACTTCAACGCCCTGCAAGTGAAATACGCTTATGCCGTCACTTGCCACAAGGCACAAGGCGGACAATGGAGCCGCGTCTTCCTTGATCAAGGTTACGTCACAGAGGATATGCTCGGTCCCGACTACTACCGATGGCTCTACACGGCACTGACACGCGCCACCGAGAAGGTTTACCTCATCAACTGGCCAAAGCAGGGACTGGAAGATGCCAGTAGTTTAGAATAATGAATGTAAGCTAAAAAAAGTTATAAGCTCTATAGGTTTTTGCTCAAATAGACTAATAATAGTAACTTTGCGGTCGGAAACGGCCGAAAAGCCACAAATAAAAGAAAAAATGAACACTCAGCAGAACCTACAATCACCCAAAACCCTAGAGCTATCGCGCTTGCCTGATAACTTTGGCACAGGGCGGCTAAACGACTTATTAGTCATCTTCGACAACATCGAGAACGAGTTTCCGTTCATTCCTCAGGAAAATGTGTTCCCAGTCAAATGCGAATCGCTATTCCTCATAACCCTGCTTCAGGGATCCATAAGCATCAAAGTAAACTTGCACAACATAGACATCAAAGCCGGACAGACGCTTACGATGATGCCAGGCTGCATTTTCGAAGGACGGAGTGTCAGCGAGGACTTACGCTTCTGCGGAATGCTTATAGACAAAGAGTTCTCTGAGACTATGAGAAACAGCATCGGAATAAAAGTCGACCTCACCCATCGCTACTACAACTATCGCGTACACGACTTCTCTGAGGCTGCTTTGGAGTATTACAAGCAAGGATATATGCTCTTGCGCCAGGAACTCAACCGCGGAAACTACACTTACAAGAAAGAAGTTATACAACGATTCTGCGAAATCGCCGTGCTGAAGAACCTTTCTTTCAACGAGAACCCCAAAGATCTGCCAGAACTCAACAAGCCCCTCAACCGGAAAGAAGAGATCTTCCACGACTTCCTTGCCCTGCTTGAGAAATATTATACGCAAGAGAGAAGCATCAGCTTCTACGCTGACCGTATGTGCCTGACGCCCAAATATCTTTCGACTATCATCAAGGAGGTCAGCGGCAAACATGGGATGCAATGGATTGACGAATACGTATCACTCGAAGCAAAGGCTCTCTTGCGAAACAGCAGCCTCAGCGTGAAACAAGTTAGCGACCAACTCAACTTCCCTTCGCAAAGCATGTTCGGACGTTTCTTCAAGAAGATGACCGGCTATTCTCCGAAGCAATACAAACTGCTATAGGCACCTGACTCTCAGGCAGCTACTTATAGCCATCGAAGCCATAAAGCGCATAAAATACCCCAACCGGGAAAACAAAAAAAGCGGGCTGGAATTTAGGTTCCAGCCCGCTCTTGTTCTTAAACTTAAAGGGCATCTTCGATGTCTTGAGCCTCGGGAATGGGCATCTGACGATTAAAAGCTTCATGAAAACTGATGATTGACTCGGTGCGTTGGAGGCCGAGGGGACGCACCTTATCCTGAATGATTTCCATCAGGTGGGCATTGTTGTGCGCGTAAAGCTTCACGAAAATATCGTAGCCGCCAGTGGTGACATGGCACTCCACGATTTCCGGGATCTCACGCAAACCAGCCATCACACGATCAAAATCAGAAGGCGTCTTCAGATAAATTCCTACAAAAGCACAGGTCTCAAACCCAATTTTGCTGGGATTGAGCACAAATTGCGAGCCTTTGAGGACGCCCAGTTTATAAAGGCGATGAATGCGCTGGTGAATGGCCGCACCGCTGACATTGCACAAACGTGCCACCTCGAGGAAAGGACGGCGGGCATCAGCTGCGATGAGCGATAATATCTGTTGGTCAAGAGGATCTAAGCGCTGGTGACTCATAATGGGAGGTTTTGAGATATTTGTTGACTGTAGAAAATATTAGATTTGAAACAGCGGCGGCCCCCACGTAGCAGAGGCCGCCGTCGCTTTCATTATATCGCACACGCGTACATTAATTATTAGTTACGGCGCGTAGCAGAATAGTTGATCTTCAGAGCCCAGGACTTACGCAGCACTTCCTTGATATCGGTGATAATACCCATCTGAGTGTGCTGGTCGATCTTCATGGACATAACCTGCGATGCAGGATCGGGCATTGTGGTACGCTCCTGAGCTACGAAGTCCATCACCTCGCGCGGCTCGGCATAGCGGTCGTTGAGCTGGATACGAGTACCCGAACCCATCTGAGCGCGCAGCTGATCGGTGGGAGGACCTACGTAGATGAACGACACGCACGACTTCTTCTCCAACTTCTCAAGCTCGGTACCTGCAGGCACTGTGAACTTAACCTTCAGCGTCACCTCACGCATGGTGGTAACGATCATGAAGAAGAACAGGATCGTAAAGATCAAGTCAGGGAGAGATGAGGTGTTCATCTCAGGCATTTCTCTTTTTTCCTTGTTTCTTGCCATGATTAGTTTCCTCCATAGTTTTTAGGTTCGGCCTCAGAAATCTTCTGGGGATAGTATGTGCGGATAGCCACCTGCTCGTCCTCGTTGCAGCGGGCATAGGGATGCCCGAACTTAGCGATTGCGAGGTCGTCGCGCAGTTCATTATAAGCTGCAACGAGCTCATTCTGAACCTGGAAGTACACGTTGTAAGGCGTACCGCGGTCAGTCTGAACAGAGATCACATGCTTGTCAGTAACGTAGCAGGTTCCGAGCCCTTCAATCACCTTTGCATGCAACTCCGGCAATTTTGGATTGTTATTCTTGTTCTGGATGAACTCCTTGGCACGCGCACGCAACTGGTTGATATCGATGAAGTCGTGGTTTACCATCAGATAACCGGCGGCGTTAAGGCGCACGTTGAGCACATTGCGCTCTTTCACGTCAATCTGAGCATCTTCCTGATTGGGTTCGGGCGGCTGTGGCAGTCGGCGAGCCAAACCCATATCGGTGTCCATAGAAGTGGTCACGAGGAAGAAGATGAGCAGGATGAAAGAGATATCAGCAGTAGAGCTCGAGTTCAGCCCAGGCACTTTTTTCTTCTTTCTTGCCATAATTGGATTAAAGTTTAATGTCTAAAGTTCAATGTAGATTGTTTAAAGTTTAAAGTAAGAATGTCAATATGCAAATCGCTTGGGATTACGTATCTTCATTAAACTTTAAACTTTAAACATTAAACTTAATAGTTATTCCTTCGGAGTAGCGCTCTTGGTGAGCCAGCCGCTCATGCTGATTACAACAGCGATGATGGCCAGGATAGCCAGGATATAGATGGCTACGAGCCACATATCAACTACTGTGACCATGCTGGCAGCAGTGGTTTTGCCAGAGACTGTTGTGAAGGGCTCCTCGCCAAGGCCGGTGACAACACCGATGATGAGAGCTACGATCACGGAGCCCCATGTGAAGAGGGCTACTTTTCCGCCGGGAATGCCTGTGGGGCTGGGGCCTGTGTTACCTGAGTTTACGGTAGCGCCACGCACAAGGCTCCACAGAGTGAGGCAAGCAGTGATAGCGAACAACCCATACATGAGGAACAGAACCAAGTCCGTCAGCTTCGGGGATACGTGCACGCCGTCGAAGTCCATGTTGCTGTAATCCACCAGATAGAAGAGGACGAAGCAGACAACACCAACGCCGATCACGGTGTACAGCGCCATATTTGAAAGCTTTTCGAGTTTCATAATTAATTTTACGATTTTACAATTTACAATATACGATTTACGCTTCGTCGTTCACGCCTCGCCGTCGGCTAAAGGAGTGAATTTGTGAAATGGTGAAATCGTCAAATTAACTTACTTCTTGCACTTCGGCGACTTAACGCACATCTCGAGCAGGCTCATAGCGGTCTCCTCCATGTTGGAGTTGAGAGCCTCGATGCGAGAGAGGATGTAGTTGTAGAATACCTGGAGGACAAGAGCAACGATAATACCGAAGATGGTGGTGATAAGTGCGACCTTCATACCACCGGCAACGACTGTCGGGCTGATATCACCTGCGCGCTCGATATCATCGAATGCCTGTACCATACCGATCACAGTTCCGAGGAAGCCGAGAGACGGGGCCATTGCGATGAACAGTGTGATCCATGAGCAGTTCTCCTCGAGGTAAGCGCCCTGCACTTCAGCCTCGGTGTTGATGTTACGCTCGATGGTAGCGATATCGTTCTGGTCGTCAGAAGCGAGGCACTGGATAGCCTTCTTTGAAACCTGAGCGACGGGGCCACGAGTGCCAGCGCAGTAATCGATAGCCTCATCAAGCTTGTTAGCCTCAACCTTACCACGGAGAGTCTCGAGGAACTTGCGAGTGTTAACCTGAGCGAGAGTCAGATAGATGACACGCTCAATGCAGAAAGCCAGACCCAGCACGAGAGCGATGGCAACGAGGCTCATGAAGCCGGCATCACCTTCGATGAACTTTGTCTTGAGGGTCTTGTGCAGACCTTGCTCTTCCTCGACGGGTGCGACGGTCTCTTCGACTGCGGGAGCAGCCTCAGCGGTGTCAACGGCTGCGCTGTCTACAGCTGCGGAATCAACCTGCTCGGCAGCAGCTTCAGCTACTTCGTCCTGAGCCATTACGGAAGGTGTCATGCCAAAAGTGCAGGCAGCCACCATTGCAACAATTGCAAAATACTTTTTCATTTTGTTTTTTTGTTTAATGATGAATGAAATTGTTATTGTGATTTTTCTTTACGTGCTAATTCGGTACAAAAATATCATTTTTTTTGTTTACTCTCGCCTTTTTCTTAAAAAAACTTTGTTTCCGAGTGCTTTTTTCTTGTTTTTGGGGGCTGAAAGTGTGTGTTAGCCCGCTTTTGGGAACGTTTGAAGGGCGTTTCGAGTTGTAATTTCGCAGACTTCGGCCTCGCTCACTTCGTAAATCTCAGCCAGACGCCTCACTGTGGCGACAATGAAGGCACTCTCGTTGCGCTTTCCACGGTGCGGCACCGGTGCGAGATATGGGGAATCGGTCTCCACCACGATACGATTGAGCGGCACAACGGAGCGCAACACCTCGGGCAACGGGCTCTTTTTAAACGTAAGCACGCCCCCTATCCCCAGCATGAAACCGTCAAAGCCCAGTAGCTCCTCAGCCTCTTCCGCCGTCCCGGCAAAGCAATGGAAAACGCCGTGTAATTTACTATTTGAGGATTGACTATTTACTATATTTATGGACTTACCATTTACTACCGTGCGCATCACCTCTACCATTTCACGATGAGCCGATCGGGTGTGAATCATGAGAGGCAAGCCGAATTTTAGGGCCCAGCCGATTTGCCGGGCAAACACCTCTTGCTGCTCGACGTAGCGCGAGCGATCCCAATAGTAGTCCAAGCCAACTTCACCGACGGCGATATATGGATTAGCCGGTTCGGCCAGCCGGACTTCCATCTCATCGAGCACACGCGGCCAGTCGTCTGTGATATCTTCGGGGTGAAGCCCCATCATCGGATACAAGAAGCGTGGAAAGCGCGAGGCGAGCCTGAGCATCGGCTCAATACTGTCGGCATTGACGTTTGGCAGGAAGATTTTCCCCACGCCTTCAGCACGAGCTCTCTGGAGGACTTCATCTATGTCCTCACTAAATTCATCGCCATAGAGATGGCTGTGGGAATCTATGATCAAGGATTAATTTGGGATTTGGAAGGGAGTCAAGACTGACGTCCAAGCAGCGAGAGCGCGAAATCGCGCAGCGGTTGCTTGCGTTCTGCGGGGAGTTCCACGGCGTCGAGTTCCTTGAAGGCTGCTTCAAAATAGGAGTTAATGCGCTGCTCAGCCAGCTGGCGAACACCAATTTGATTGTATAAGGCGGTGACAGCGGCAATCTTCTCGGCGGACGAACCGCCGAGAACTGAACCCGTTCCTGGCTGACCACCAGCTGCGAGAGAGGGAGAAACCGAAGCGGCGGAAGAAGCCGATGAAGAGCCGGCAGGTGATACGGGGGTATCGAGCCAGGCGGTGAGGGCTTCGCGCTGCTCTGGCGATGCGAGGCGCAGGGCATTAATCAGCATGAAAGTCTTTTTGCCCTCTATGATGTCGCCACCGATATTCTTACCGAAGGTCTTGGGGTCGCCATAGACGTCGAGCAGGTCGTCCTGAAGCTGGAAAGCCAGTCCGAGGTTCTCGCCGAAGCGATATAGACGCTCGGCATCAGCCGCCGGGGCGCCGGCCTGGATTGCCCCGAGCTTCAGAGCGCATGCCAGCAGCACGGAAGTCTTCAGTCTGATCATCTCGATATATTCGTCCTCGCTGACGTCCATGCGTGATTCGAATTCCATATCATACTGCTGTCCCTCGCCTATTTCAAGGGCCGTTTCCGTGAAGAGGTTCATGACGGTGCGCAGGCAGTTGTCGGGAGCCTTCCCCATCAGCTGATAAGCCAGCACAAGCATCGAATCTCCCGAGAGGATGGCAGTGTTCTCGTCCCAAACTTTATGCACCGTTGGCTTGCCGCGTCGGATTTCGGCTTTGTCCATCACATCGTCGTGAAGCAGAGTATAATTATGATACACCTCAATGCCCAGGGCGGCAGGCATTATAGATTCCACGTCATCGCGATAGAGCTCATAAGCCATAAGCATCAGCACGGGGCGGATGCGCTTGCCGCCCAGCGCCAGCACATATTTCACCGGAGCATACAGTCCTTCGGGCTTGCGGTCAAACGGCAACTGCGCCAGGGCGTTGTTGACGAGGGCGAGTGTTTGAGTAGCTGTAAGCATATTTGTTGGATGAAAAGAGGCTGCACTTCGTTTGGCGCAGCCTCTATATATAATATATAATAAGGTATATAGTCGTTAGCTTTTATTGCAGACGGAACATAACCGGCAGGTTGAAGCGCGAACGCACATTCTTATTACCCTGACGTGCGGGGCGCCACTTCGGCATCAGTTTGATCACGCGCTCAGCTTCCTTCGAGAGCGAGGGGTCGGGTGAGCGAAGGATCTTCACGTCGACGATAGAACCATCCTTGTTGACGACGAACTGGGCGAACACGCGGCCCTGAATGCCCTGTTCCTGAGCGATAGCGGGATACTTGATGTGCTCTGAAAGCCATCTGTAGCACTCATCGTCGCCACCGGGGAACTGAGCATTTTCCTCAACGACCTCGAAGATGCGGTCGTCATCGCTCTCCTCACGCACGGGACCTACAGGTGCGGCAACGACAGCGGTCGGAGCGCCATCGCCCGTGACTGTGGAGATAGCCTGGTTGACTTCCTCAGAGGTCTGCACTTCCTCTTCGGCGAGCTCCGTCTCATCGTCCACGATGTTCAGGATTTCTGCCACCTTAGGTGCAGCGGCTGGCGGTGGAGCCATTTGCTCTTTCTGAGTAGTGATAGGAATCATGTCTTCCTCAAAATTACTCTCATAGATAGGCTCGAGCTCATTAACCTTAATTTCACGCGTCGTGTATTCAAAGGCCACGAACATAAGCGCAAGCACGAGAACATAGCCCAGCAGGAGGCTGGTTCCGCGTTGATTGCGCAACTCTTCAGTCATAGATTTTGTTTCTGCCATGATGATATTTTAATTAATTATATTCTTGATGGAGGAAAAGAGCCTGCGAGCGCACACTCACGCCACAAAAGTAGCACATTTTTTTTATACACGAATTTCTTTAAGCTATTTTTTTTGCATTGAGAGGCTTTTTTTTCAAAAAAATAGGTTTTTGCACCTTAAAACCGCCTCTTTCTACGTTATTATATTGAATTTATCTTTACCTTTGTGGCAAATCGACGACAATGTCAGCTCAAGAACGAACGCTAATCATACTTTTGCTCACAGTTTGTGCAGCCGGTGCGCGTGCCCAGGACGCGAGCACCACGATTTTTAATTTCCTGAAACTGCCTACTTCGTCCCACTCGATGGCGCTGGGCGGCCTTCAGGTTGCGCTCCCCGACGACGACGCAGCCCTCGTCCTGCAGAATCCGGCACTCATGCCCAACGTCTCCGACCGCAGCATAAACCTCGGCTTCCTCTCTTACATGCAGGGGTGCAAGTCGGCCAACGCCTCCTACGTGATGGCAGCCGGCGAGCGCGGCTCCTGGGGCGTCGGCGCTCAGTTGCTGGGCTACGGCAGTATGAAGGAGATGGACATCGAGGGCATAGAGCTGGGTGATTTTGCCGCTCTCGACATGGCGCTGAGCGGCGGCTATGCCTACACTCTCACCGACCACTGGGCCGGCGGCGCCATGGGCAAATTCGTGTACTCAAAATATGGTCATTTCTCCTCCGTAGCCTTAGCCGTAGACTTAGGCCTTAACTACCTGAACGACGCCGGCGATTTCTCGGCCTCTATCGTTGCAGCCAACCTCGGCGGACAAGTGAAGTCGTTCGGCAACAAGCGCGAGCGCCTGCCCTTTGACCTCAGAGTGGGCATCAGCAAGCAGCTGGCCAATGCTCCGATACGATTTTCCGTGTCGATGGTTGACCTCACGCGCTGGAGCGGGCGCTACTATTATAATCCCGCGCGCGACAAGGAGAAAGGCGGCAAGATTTTCATGAATCACTTCGTGCTTGGCGTTGATGTACTGCCGATTGAGCAGCTTTACATAGCTGCCGGCTACAATTTCCGCATGGCCAGCGAGCTCAAAGCGGCGGGCAGCAGTCATGCCGCAGGCCTCTCGTTCGGCGCCGGGGCCAACCTCAAGCGCCTGAAGATAGGCCTGAGCTATGCCAAATACCACGTCTCGATGCCCGCACTGATGGCCAACGTTCAGTACTCGCTGTAAACAAACGCGCTTTAGACTACACATTAAATATATTATGAACGGAAAGAAAAAGATTACAATAGCCATCGACGGCCACAGTTCGTGCGGCAAGAGCACTATGGCAAAGGATTTAGCACGCACGATAGGCTATATCTATATCGACAGCGGAGCGATGTACCGCTGCTGTACGCTTTTTGCCATGCGCAACGGCCTTATTGCCGAGGACGGGAGCATCGACGAGAGCGAGTTCGAGCGCCGGATGCCTGAGATACAGGTCTCGTTCAAGCTGAACGAAGCGACAGGCCGCCCCGACACTTACCTCAACGGCGAATGTGTGGAGCAGGAGATCCGTACGATGGAAGTGTCCTCGCACGTTAGTCCTGTGGCCGCCCTGCCTTTTGTCCGCGCAGCAATGACGGCGCAGCAGCAGGCCATGGGTCGTGAAGGCGGCATAGTTATGGACGGCCGAGATATAGGCACAGCCGTGTTTCCCGATGCCGAGATGAAGGTCTTTGTCACGGCGTCCGACGAGATTCGCGCCCAGCGCCGCTACGACGAGCTCGTGGCCAAAGGCCAGAAGGCCGACTTCGACGAGGTGTTGGCCAACCTGCGCGAGCGCGACCGTATTGATTCCACACGCGAGGTGGCGCCACTCCGTCAGGCCGACGACGCCTACGTGCTCGACAACAGCCACATGAGCATCCCCGAACAGAACCAATGGCTGATTGAGTTGTTTGACAAGTTGACGAGTTGACAAGTTGACAAGTTGACGAGTTGGCAGGCTAGCGCAATAACAGGATGAAAATTGAGATAGACACAGGGTCGGGCTTTTGTTTTGGTGTGACACGCGCCATCGACAAAGCTGAGGAAGAGCTGCGGCAAGGGCAGCTCCTCTACTGTCTTGGCGATATTGTCCACAATAGCCGCGAGGTAGAGCGGCTGCAAGGGCTGGGTCTGGTGACTATCGACCACGAGGAGTTCAACAACCTCCACAGCGCCCGCGTCCTGTTACGCGCCCACGGCGAACCGCCTACCACTTACCACCAGGCTGAGAAGAATGATATTCACTTAATTGACGCCACGTGCCCCGTTGTCCTGCACCTGCAGGAGCGCATCCGGCGCGAGTATGAGTCGGGTGATGGTCACAGCCGCCAAATCGTGATTTTCGGCAAGCGCGGTCATGCCGAAGTGCTCGGGCTGGTCGGGCAGACCGAAGGCACAGCCATCGTCATCGAGACGCTTGAAGAAGCCCGTCTGCTGGACTTCAACCGCGATATCGCCCTTTACTCACAGACGACGAAGTCGGTAGAGGATTTCCGCAAGATAGTGGCTTACATCAAGGAACACATCTCGCCCATGGCCGAGTTTTCTTTTCACGACACTATCTGCCGGCAGGTGGCCAACCGTATGCCCCACATCCGCGAATTTGCCTCGCGCCACGACGTCGTATTCTTCGTCTGTGGCCAAAAGAGTTCCAACGGGCGTGTGCTCTTCAGCGAATGTCTTAGCGTGAACCCTCACTCGTTCATGATCGATTCGCCCGACGGCATCAGCCCATCGCAGCTCAGCGCCGTGGCGGCGCCCCACTCCATCGGCATCTGCGGCGCCACGTCGACACCCAAATGGCTTATGGAGCAGTGCCGGCAGCGCATTGAGGAAATGATCAATTAAGCGATAATATAGCTGTTGCCCCAAGCCATTTCGAAAGATGATGGTGCACCGGGCCGTTCACATCGCAACTGCCCATTCTTCACTTTTTCATTATCTCCAAGGTGAGGCCTTTCATCCGGAGTTTCCGCCTCGCCTTTGGGAGATGGGCCAAGGGCTTAATGGGACGATGGGACGTTTTTCTCGATAAACCCTAAACCCTAAACGCTAAACGCTAAACGCCAAACCCTTCACTTGCTGTACAGCAGCTCTCCCGTAGCCGTCTGCCCTTGGGCATTAACGGCTATTGTTGTTTTCTGAGAGTTGTTGTAGAGGCTGACGTGGGCTCGCCCGCTGGCGTCAAGCCGGAGTTCCGGGTTCCAGTAGAGCGTGCGGCGATAGTCCTTTTGGCCTTCGGCGGGCGGGTTGCGCTGGTAGTCGGGGTGGTAGAAATCCTCTTGATAGGCGAATCCGTCGAGCACGTAGCGGCGGTCGCGGTAGACTACGCGTTGGCTCTTATCGGGATAGCGCTGGAGGTCAATGGCCACCACGGGCTGGTTGCTCTGCTCGAAGCGCTCGTCGCCCTCGCGGCGTGGCGAATAGTCGGTGTATATATAAAGTTTGTCGATATAGGTCAGCAGGCCCCAGCGGCGCTGGTCCAGAGGCCCCCACCAGTAGCCCTCGCCCCAATGGTCAAGGTAATACTTCATATCCCAATGCCGGCTCATTGCCATATCCGAGATGAGGGCCCTGGCAACGCCCAATGCAGCGCAGTACGAATTGGACGAAGGATCGATCATTCCGGCATCAAGTCCAATATTCAGCGCCTCGTAGGCGTCGATCACGTATGCCGGCTTTGAGAAATCGATTCGCCGCAGTCCTCCGTGGCGCGCCCTTACCGTGACCTGTTCCAGCAGGTGCGTACCATCGGTCAACAGCCGTGGCGACAGATAGGTCGTATCGCGCAACGGTGCGTTATGAGTCTGGTAGTAGGTATAGGGCTTTATCCACCGTGGGTACGGGAAATTGAGGCGAACGTAGTATTCGGGATAATCGGGGATACGCCCGGCCATAGCGTCGTACTCATCGTGGTTGTCCATCTGCACCCAAGTGTGTGGTTTGCGGCGGTGCAGCCCCTCCCATTTCCGATGCCATTTCGAAGTGTCGGCAGCTCCGAGGAAGAAGATGCACTGTCCCTCGAAGCGCGGCAGGTCTATCTGGAAGCGCCCCTGGCTCGTCTCGGTCTCTCCGACGAGGAAGTCGCTCTCGTCGTAGGGATTGACGAACTCCGCATGCACGCGGACATCTTTCTTCACAGTGCCTGTCTCCACATATCGCCGCGCAGCCAGCCGTTGCTGTTTCTTAAGGTTGTTGCGATAGTCATTGCCTGCCTTGAAGCTCAATTGGTTATAGTCGGTATTATTCCACGCGTGGCCTTGCTGCGAGAAGATTCCGTGCCAAGTGTCGCTGATGGCGCCGATATTGCTTCGCCGCTCGTAGATAGGGCTGAGGTTCCATGCCATATTCTGCCGCCCGTAGCCTGTGAGGTTTCTGTCTTTGAACGCCGTAGGGCGGCCGTCGGCATCTATGAGGGGCACGTTCTGCTGCTCGCTGAGCGAAGGCGTCTGCTCAGTCATAAAGCGCTCGTGGTCGGCCAGCACATCATTGTAGAAGTCATCCTGCACCCAGAAGCGGTTGACCGTGCCGGTTACGATCTGCGTATGCTCGGCGGGATGCGTCAGCTCGAACATCCCCGCAACGGCCATCTCCTGCCAGTTGAAGCGCCGCCAGCCCTGTGTCATCATCAGCAGGTCGAGTGCGCGGCGGTGTTCCTCGTCGTCGCGCTCGAAGAAGTAATCGGGCTGCGGCACGAAGCCTTTGATTTCCGATGCCAGGAGCATCTCGGTCATGATATTTCCGCTGTCGAAGGTATTGTCGGCGTGCACGGCGTCGCGCACCGAGAGCGAGACGGTCTGCCCGGGCATCAGATGGGCCGACGTCACGTCGAAATCGATGCGCTCGAAAGGCTCATACTGCTCTTTGGCGCCTGTGAACTGCAGCGACGGTTCGCCCACGTCGGGCCTCGTGACGAAGAAGAGGCGGTCGGCATAGATATGCCCTATGCTGTCGAACACGGTCACCTGATAGACGCCAGCGCCCCGGCCCTGCTCACTGTCGTCGGGAGGCAGTTGAACGACCTGGCGGACACAATCACTCTTCAGCGCCGCAAAATGCTGCAGACGGCCCTCGTGCATCACCGTAAGTCCGAGCGGCGAGCGTCCCGCCTGGCCGGCTACGGCGATGTCAAAATGCCATTGTCCCGACGTGCTGTCGAGCCGCGCCTGCAGCGCCACGCCCTCGGCCTTGACGCCTTTGATCTCCTGGCTTACGGTCTGCGGACTCTTCGCGCCCCGTGGCTGCTCCGCAGGCGTAAATACAGCCTCGTAATTCTCACCTTCCTCGGGCGTGAAGGTGAACGTGCCGCGCCCGCGGTTCTCAGTAGGCACGGCCTTTACGATCTCGCCGCGGTCGTTCGTTATCGTCACACTCTTTTTCCCCGCCCTGAGCGTCAGCGTTCCCTCCTTCACCTCGCCCTCGCTCGTGGCGGCCTCGAAAGCCACGCGGCAGGGCACGCCGGCCACCAGATTGCCGCCTTCGGGGAAGAGCGAGAGGCGCAGCTCCGGTGCTTTCGGCTCACTCTTGAAATAGCGGCGCAGCGGGCGAAAGGTCATATCGCGATAGAAATCGCCGTCGGTCTTCGGTTTGTCGTAAACGGGGAAGACGCGCGAATAGAGTTTCTCGTAGTCGCGGAAGAAATCCTTGGCCATGGCTTTGTTGTAGAACCAGTACTCGGTGGACCACACGTGGTAGTGCTCGGTCTGGCCCCAGTTGAGTTGCCAACGCGTGTAGGCGCGTAGTTCGAAATAGCCCGAGTAGAGCGTGTCGGGCAGAGCGAAGAAGCCGTGGCCACGGCCGTCGATCATCTCCACGAGCTTGCGCTCGACGAGGTAGCCGTCGTGGTTCCACAGTTCGCAATAGAGCACTCGGCTGATGCGGCTTGGCATATCCTCATTGGTGCGCCGCGTGTAGGCCGAGAACCATATTGTGTCGCCCAGGAAATACGAGGTGTTGTCCATGTGCACGTACACCTTCTCCTGCGGTATGGCCTTCCCGAAGCGCTCGAGGCGGTCGGCCAGGCGCTCCAGCGGCGGCAGTGATGCCTGATAGGCGGCCACGCTGTCCATGCGCGCTTTCGCGAGGTCCACGGCGCCTTGGGCTATGGCCTGCTCCTCGGCCGTGCGCTTTACCACCTCATTGTTTGCCCAGAAGGTGCTGTCGAAGCCTGCCTCGGCAATCGACGAGAGCATATTGTCGCGCGCACGCACGTACTTCCTTTTATTTTTTCCCGGCCGATTCACCCTCAGATGCTTTTGCCCTTCAACGTTGAAGAGGAGGGTGCGCGTCTGGAACTCGCCAAAGCGGGTCTGCACAGAGAGGCTGGCCACCTCGGGGAACTTGCGGTCGTAGGTGTAGTCCAAGTGAACGTCGAAGGTCACGGGCACCACCGTGGCGCTGCGCAGCTCGCCCTTGCCGAAGCTCAGCTTCAGGTTCTCCACCTGCCCGTCGAAAGCCAGCGGGCTGAGTGTTGCGCGGTCTACATAAAGGGCCCCTGTCATGATCGGCGCCGTCACGTCGGCATCGGCACGGCGCTGCAGGTCGAAGCGGTAGAGGTGCTGGTCGTCGCCGTCCATCTCCGTCACGCCTATGTCATAATAGTGCTGCAGGTATTCAATTCCCTTATACAGCTTTTGCGATGTCTGGCCCAAGGCTATCGTCAGCGCCCGCCGTTTAGTATTCAAGCCGAACGTGCCCTCAGGTTTCAGCGGCGCTATCAAATCGCGCCAGAAGGGGCTGTCCTTGGTCATAGGCCCCAGCTCGAGCAGGTGGTGCAGATTCATATTGCTGATAGCCGAGCGATTCCAGGCAGCCTCGGAGAGCAGACCATGGCGCCCTGTGACGAAACTTACCTGACGCAGGTTCACGGCCGAGCGCGCCCGCACGAAAGCTTCCACTATGTCCTGCTTCTGCTCGAACACCGACGTCTGGCGATAGAAGTACTGCGCATCCTTCTCATCCTTTCGGTCGAACGACTTCTCAAGCTTCCGCGCCACCTGCAGGAGCATGCCCTCCACGGCCTTCACAGTCACCTCAGAGAGCGTAGTATTGAGCATCTGCATTCGCACCACGCCCACGCCATCGGCATCAGACCTTGCCTGTAGAGCCGACGCCGGCAACACCAGCGTCTGCCGACCTATGCAAGTCAGTCGCACCACGTCGGTAGGCGCTGCCTTGACAGTGAACTCACCGTCGAAGTTGGTCAGCGTGTTGTTGTCCTCGCTGATATAGACGCCCACCAGCGGCAGCGCCTCGCCCGTCTCGGCATCTACGACGCGGGCCGTAAAGGCCATAGGCCCTTCCGCTGTTACGTCCTGAGCCCTTAACGCCGACAGCTGCACCGCCATCAACAAGAGAATCATAGTGCAGCATTTTCTTATTCCGATTTTGCAGCCCATAGTCTTCATATATGTCTGGGATTTAATTATTTACACAATATTGGTTTTCCATTAACAAGTTGCCCGCTCACCGCCGCATTTCCTGAAGCATCTTCTGTTCGAAGCGCGAAAGGGACCTCACTTTCCGCGGCTTTACGGCGGCTGATGGCGGCGGATTCGCACGCTGCCGCCTCGCCCTCTCTTCGCGCTGGCGTTGCCGTCGCGAAGCCTTGGGCGCCTCGGGCAAGGCATCGAGCGAGCGCACCGTCGGCCCTCCGACGGCAGTCGGCAAAGCGCTTGCCGCACCTTCCCTCTGATGTGCCTTGGCCAAGACAAAGGCCTCATGAGCCGACAGCCTCCACTTCCATGCTATATAGTCGCGCAGGAGCTGCAGCCGGGACTTCACTCTCTCGTAGAATCCGGCGTCATCGAGCAGCTCTTGAAGGCTGTTTTGACGTATGACAGAATCGATGGAATGGGCGATTTTTGCATCTTTATCGTATTTTACACGTGTCGCCGGGAACGTAATCCTGCGCATCGAACTGTGAATGCCCAGCCATCGGTGGCTGGCATCGGCCACGAGGTCGAACACGCGCGTCGTAGGCGGCAGCGGCTCAAACAGCATCACGCACCCTTCGGCATCGCTCGTGCTGCTGAGCAACTTGTGGTGCACGTCGGCCTCGTCGGAGAGGAAGGCTGTAGGCGGCACCTGCCATGGCACCGTCTGCAGGCTGTCGCGACCAATCCTTACGAGAGTGGCTTCAGAGCGCAACTCCACTGCCACGACAGGGGCATCCGCCGTGGCTACGATAGCCTCGGGACGGAGCAGCGTCATGATCTGCAATAATATGATTGCCAATGTATTCATCTTGAGTCAAATCACAGCCAGCACGTCATCAAGGGGCCGGGCGGGGCTTAGCTCACCGAAGCCATTCTTCTTCAGCTTGAGCTTGCGGTGTTTTACGGCCGAGACCGTGATGAGGTAGATATCTGATATCACTTGGTTTGAGAGTCGCATGCGAGTGAGCATACACAGCTGCACGTCCTCCTCGCTAAACTCCGGATGCTGCCGGCGCAGTCGCTCCGCGAAGCCGCCGGTGACGCTGTCGAGCAGCCTCTCCATCTCCGCCCAGTCGTGCTTCGAGAGCTGCCGCTTATGGTCGCCCTCGGCGCGCAGGCGCTGCAGCAGCTCGCTCTTCTCGAAAATGTAGTGCTGCAGCAACTGAATCTTCTGCTCTTGCTGGCGAAGCTGTTCGCAGGCCTCGCGAGCTTCGCGCTCGCGCTCGCGTTCTTCTTGTCTCAGCCGCTGCTCGGTCAGCTCGCGCTCGCGCTGCTCGGCCTGCAGCCGCTGGTCGTGGATTATGCGGCGGTGCCGGGCCTGGCTCATCACGAAGAGCACCGCCAGGGCGCCGATCAGGACCACCGCCAGCAGCGCCCAGTTCATCATACGTCCGTGGTAGAGCATCCGTTCCTCGCGCCGCTCCTGCGCGAGCGTAGCGCGATAGTAGCTCTCCTTCTGCTGCAAGGCTTCGAAAAAGACGTCTTCGGCACAGGCGAATGCAGTGTCTATCACTCCGGGCAGCACGCCCAGATTGCGCTCGCGGATTGCTATCTCAGCCAGATGCCGCTGCACCACGTAGCGTGTCTTCACGTTACCCTGTTCGCCCAGGCGCGAATAGAGGGCCTTAGCCGCCGCGAGCGAGTCGCACTGAAGATAGCAGTTGGCCAGTATGAGGAATGGCTCTACAGCCAGCGAGTCGCCGGCACCGAAAGTCATTTCCCGCGCTACCGACAATGCGCCCTCGACGTCGCCGGCCTGGAGCCGGAGGTTAGCCAGACGGCTCAGCGCGGTGTTGCGCAGCGAAGAATCGGCCAAGCATTTGCTATATAGAGCGCGCGCACGCGCCGTGTCGCCCTTCTGCTCACTAAGACCGCCGAGGGCTAGGTTCACTTCGCCCAGCAGGTCGGCCGTAGCCGGGCCGCCCTTGCGGGCCGCAGCCAAAGCCTGCTCTGCCAAAGCCGCAGCCTCAGCCTCGTCGGTCCATTGCAGTTGTGCCGACAGCTGGAGCGCAGAGCCCACGTAGGCCCTGGTATCGCCTTGCGCAGCAGCCTTCTCAACGGCTTTCCGCAACAGATCCTCATAGGCCTTGACGCTGTCGGGGGCCGCGCGGTGCAGCGAGTCGGCAGCGGCCAGCAGACTTGCAGCCGCGGCCTCTCCACCTCGCGCATACAAGCGGTGGCCATGAGCCAGCCATAGCTTGCCGCCTGCAAGCAGCGCCAGCGCCACGCCGACGATTGAAACTATGATTTTCCAGCTTTTCATTTACTTCGTTTGCTTTTGCTGCTGCAAAGATACAGCGATTTAGACAATTCTCCAAAAGAATGCTGTGGAAAAAATGCATCCTTCAAAACAGTGGCAGCGTCCTGATTATCTTCCCATTAACATAGAATATTCATTTCTCAAGTGTGGAAAAATAAAAACCATCGCCCCGCGAAGGCCGTTTCCGAGCGTAAATACAGCCGCCAGAGAGGCCTTCGCAAACAAAACGACGACATCGTGAAAGCGCTACGATTGAAGTAGCAGGAGCAACGGGGTTGGACAACAGCCCTATTGGCACGCAGGCAAAAACTCAACCGGTTGATTCACCTTTTGCAACCGGTTAAATTGCTTTACACAACCGGTTGAATCGTCTTATGCAACCGGTTGAATCGCCTCTTGCATCCAGTTGAACCTCCTTATATCACCAGTGGTATTGTCAAAGGCTCTTTCGCATTTTTTTCTCGCGCGCGTTAACTGCAGCAGCAGCAGTTCTCTTTTTTGTCTCTTTATTCATTTTCTTTTTGCTTCTTTTTCTTTTCCTTTTTCTCTGTTTTTTCTCGAAACTTGCCTATTTTTTCTCTTACTTTTCATCATCCAGCTGCCACCCAGGAAAGATTTAAGGGCAATGATATTCAGTTGGCACAGGAAGCCCCGCGCTCGACCTTTCTTGAAGGGTCCGCTCGGCATCCCGAAGGGTGACGCTTGATACCTCAAGAAGCGTCGCAAGCGCCGAGCGGGTCGCTTCACACTTGAAAAAGAGGTTTGTGCCGACTGCTATATTTTTGCCTTCATTTTTCTCTCGCGCGCGTTAACAGCTGCTGCTGCAGTTCTCTCTTTTTTCTCTTTATTCATTTTCTTTTTGCTCCTTTTTCTTTTCCTTTTTCTCTTTCTTCTCTCGAAATTTGCCTGTTTCCCTCTCACTTTTCACCCTGCATCCAGCTGCCATCCAGGAAAGATTAGAGCAGCAGAAAATGATGTTCGCAGAAAAAGGTCGTTGCCTAGTGGTCCATTTGTGGCTTTTCATCACATTTTTTTACGATAAACCATTGTAGTTTCGGGAAAAAGTGGTATCTTTGCGCTGAAAATACAACGACTAACCAGATACTAAACAAATATGAAGAAAATCCTGATTATGGCTGTTCTTTCAGCCGCCTTTTTGCTCCCCCTGACAGCCTTCGCCCAGAGCACCACGGGAAGGGTGTACGTAGGCTATGCCAAGTATGACGACCAGATCTGGGAATACGACGGCCTCTCGCTCGACCACGACGCCACCGTAGGCTGCGCCATACTCCTCACCGAGGACGTAATAAAGCCTTACGCCGGCGGCACCATCACCGGCATGCGCGTGGGCTGGGACACGAGCCAGCAGACAGGCGTGTACAACGGCTTCGTCCGAAACGATTTCAACAGCGAGGACCTTACCACGGGTAAGGCCACGGTGCGCTACGACTACAGCAGCACCACTCCCGGCTGGAACGCCATGACGCTGAAGAAATACGATATTCCGGAGGACGTAAAACAGCTCGTAGTGGGCTTCACGACGCAACTGAAGAAGGGCGTCTGCTCCATCCCGACGCTCTACCCCCACAACACGCCCAACAGCAACTTCCTCTGGGTCGAAGGCGACAACGACGAAGCCGGCAACCCTATCTGGCGCGACGCCAACAACACCGGCATCCTGCCAATACAGCTCATCATACAGGACACCAAGGGGACGTTCAACCTGCTGCCCGTAGTGACTACGATGATCGACGAAGGAATCGTTGTGACGGGCGAAGCCTCGGACTGCCTCGTGCGCGTGAAAAACGCCGGTTCTGCAGCCCTGAAGAGCATCGAAGTGACGTCGCGGCAGGGCGAACAGACCTTCAGCCACACGGTCACCCTCGGCAAGAACATCGCCGCCGGCGCCACCAGCTCGCCCTTCCTCATTCCCATATGGTGCTTCCACACCGGCGACCTCGAGGTGAGCATCACCAAAGCCAACGGCCAAGAGATAGCCAACCCCACGGCGCACAAGCTCAGCCTCATTGGCATTCCGCCCACCGTCAGCGAACAGTATGAGCGCCGCCCGCTGGTGGAATACTACGAGTCGGAGAACAACTATATGTCGCCCCGCTATTTCGACGACTACGTCATGGCAAACATCTCCGGCAAGACGCGCAGCATCACGTTCGTGAGCCAGCATCTCGACGACCAATTCATGACGGGCGACGACGACGCCACAGCGCTGGCACTACGCCTCTGCGACAACGACTCCTCGGCCGTGGGCATTCCCGCCATGACCATCGACCGCGCAATCAGCCTCGACAATATTCTCGTACAGCAGCTCGCCAACACCAACGCCATGTTCAGCATACTGCTCGAGCCCTACGGCAGCCGTACGATAGCGGCCGCCATAAACCATCCCACCTTCGCACGCGTAAATGTAAGCGGCTACTGGGCCAACGAGCAGACGGTGAACGTGCGCGTCCGCGGCGATATCGCAACGGGCATCATGCCCGAGGACGAACAGCCGCGACTGACCGTCTACCTCATGGAAGGCTACGTCGACAGCGACAGCCAACTCTTCTGGACCGATGAAGAGAAGCAGGAAAAGATGGGCCACTACACCCACTACAACGTCATTCGCGAGATTCTCACCGACACCGAAGGCGACGACATCAGCGCCCAGGGAAGCTTCAGCACAGAATATTCCACTACTGTCGACCCCTCGTGGAAGAAGGAGGACCTTTACCTTGTGGCCTTCATCCATCGCGACAGCCAGCGCGGAGGATGCTACATGCACGTTCTCAACAGCGATATGCAAAACATCGACGACACCGACGGCATCGAGACAATCGACAATGGACAACGGGCCACCGGCAAGGCTCAGATCTACGACATCAGCGGGCGCCGCCTCAGCCGCACGCAGCGCGGACTCTACATCACCAACGGCAAAAAGATTTTCGTAAAATAACGTCATTCCCGCAAGCTCAGCTTGTTTTGGTAGATAAAGAAGTACTCCCGATGAAGCCATTTCTCTGCACACTGGCCGCCTGCCTCAGCCTGGCGGCGACTTTGGTGGCACAGGTGCCCTACAGCTACGCGCCTGCCACCCCCGCCCCGGAAGAACTATCAGGGCTCGGCGGCAACAAGAACCAATTCGTTCAAGGCCTCGCATGCTTCGACCCCGCTGCCGACCCGGCGCTCGCCCGCATGAAAGGACTTAAGATCCTGGGCGTGCGCTGTTACATGCGCGCCGCCTACGCACAAGCGCGCCAGAAACGTTCCGCCGTACTCGCCAGCCTCGGCAAGCCCTCCGAGATCGTCCGGACCACCTACACCGACTTCGCCCAAGGCTGGAACGACGTCTTGTTCGAAGAGCCGATAGTCATCGGCGACGAAGCCATCTACCTCGGCGCCCAGGCCTACGAGACTATCGGCACGCCCCACCCCCTCGTGGCCTACGCCCCCGCCACCGTGCCCCATTCCTGCATCATAAACCAAGGCAAGAAATCATGGGAGGAGTACACCGACCGCGGCACCCTCCTCATAGCAGCGCTCATAGAGGACGCCGCTGCGCCGATGATGGAGAACACCGCCTACGTGCAGAACACCACCCACCCCCAGACCGTGGCGCCCGCTGCCGACTTCGAGGGCGGGCTCTACATCCACAACTTCGGCAGCACACCCCTCAACAGCTTCGAAATCGCCATGCTCGGACAAGGCGACGAGGTGCCTGCCACAAGAACCATCACACTGCCACAGCCCCTCGGCGGCCGCGAGAGCACAGTCATCACCACGCTCCTCCACAGCGGCACAGCAGAAGGCACGGCCGCGACGTGGCAAGCCACAGTCAGCAAATTCAACGGCGAGGCCGCTCAAGGCGGGCGACCGGGGCTGTCGACGCTCTACGTGACTTTCGACAACTTCATCCGCACGCCCCTGATCGAGGAATTCACCAGCCAGCCCTGCATCAACTGCCCGCAGATGGCCTACTTCCTCGAGAAAGCACTCGCCGACTACGACCAGCCTTACGTCTATCTCGCCCACCACAGCGGCTTCGCCGACGACGTCTTCACCTGCGACGCCGACCGCGCAATAACCTACGTCTTCGGCGGCTACGAGAACGAGTATAATCCCGCCATAATGTATAACCGAGCCGTTCTCGAAGGCGAGAGCACCATCGTTCAGGGCATTCGCGATATGTCACCTGCCCCATACACCGAGGCCCTCGTCAAGGCTGCCGCAATGCCCGCCATGGCAAGCATCGGCATCAGCGTAGGCGACGACGGCAGCGTAAGCGTGAGCGGACGCGTGGCACGCGACCTGCGCGAGAGCAGCCTCTTCCTCTCTTGCGCGCTCGTGGAGGACGGCATCAGCGCCGTGACCTACAAGCAGAAAGGTCTCACCGGCGACCCCGACGCGCCCGCCGACCTGCAGGACGTGTTCCGCCACAACGGCGTCATCCTCCACTCCTATTCCGCTGCCGCCGGCGACCTGCTCGACATCAACGACGAAGGCCTCTTCGAGGTCAGTTATCCCGCACCGGCCGAGGTCAAAGGCTTCGACGGCACACGCCGACGAATCGTAGCAATCGTACACCCCACCGACAAAGGCAACCTGCGCAACAACACCGCGCTAAATGCCGCACAGCTCATTGTGGACGACGATGCCACAGCCATAAAAGGAATCATCAGCGACAGCCACGATGCCAAACGGCCCTCCGGAACAGCGCACGACGGCAAGACCGACGCACCCTGCACCTACGACCTCAGCGGCCGAAAGATAGGCGGCGCCAACTGCACGACAGCCTCAGGCGCAAACCCACGCTCGCTCAAGCCCGGGATATACATTCGAGGCCGACAGAAAATAGCCATAGCACGATAGGTCAGGACCCTCCATTTGTAGTGCCGACAAAGCATTCAGGCTAAAAAAATAGACATTTAGCGCAAATTAACAGACATTCTTGCGCCGTTTTGGCGATTTATTTGTATCTTTGACCGCTTAATGTAGGCCACAGCACGGACTACGCGAGCTGCCAAAGAAGATATAAGACAAAACGACACATAAATGAACTACAAATGGAACTACGAACCTCCTACACCCGAGCGCCAGGAGGCGGCTAGAGAGCTGGCTGCCGAGGTGGGCATTCACCCCGCCTTGGGCAAGTTGCTGCTCGACCGCGGCATAGCGACGGCCGACGAGGCGCGCCGTTTCTTCCGACCGCAGCTCACGGAATTGCTCGATCCCTTCCTCTTCAGGGACATGCGCGTGGCTGTGGACCGCCTGAACGCCGCGCTGGGCCGCAAGGAACGCATCTTAGTGTATGGAGACTACGACGTGGACGGTTGCACGGCGGTGGCTTTGGTCTACCGATTCCTGCAGCGCTTCACGACAAACATCGATTTCTACATCCCCGACCGCTACGAGGAGGGCTATGGAGTGAGCCACAAAGGAGTGGACTACGCCCACGAGACTGGCGTAGGCCTCATCATAGTGCTCGACTGCGGCATCAAGGCCAACGAGGAGATTGCCTACGCAAAGAGCCTTGGCATTGACTTCATCATCTGCGACCACCACGTCCCCGACGACGAACTGCCGCCGGCTGTGGCCATCCTCAATGCCAAGCGCACAGACGCCACCTACCCCTACGAGCACCTCTCGGGCTGCGGCGTAGGCTTCAAACTCATGCAGGCCTTCGCCATCGACAATGGCATCCCCTTCTCGCAACTGACTCCCCTGCTCGACCTGTGCGCCATAAGCATCGCATCAGACATCGTGCCCATCCTGGGCGAGAACCGCGTGCTGGCCTACCACGGCCTCAAGCAGATCAACTCCAAAGCGAGCGTCGGCCTGAAAGCCATCATCGAGATTTGCGGACTCTTCGACCGCGAAATCACGATGAACGACATCATCTTCAAGATCGGCCCTCGCATAAACGCATCCGGGCGAATGCAGAACGGCAGCGAAGCCGTGGCACTGCTCGTAGAGCGCGACCCCGTCAAGGCCCATCGCATGGCTCTGCAGATCAATGCCTACAACGACCAGCGCAAGGACCTCGACAAAGAGATGACGCAGGAAGCCAACCGCATCGTCGAACAACTCGACCCAAGCCACGAACAGCGCGCCATTGTCATCTACAACGAGGAGTGGCACAAAGGCATCATCGGTATCGTGGCATCGCGCCTGACGGAGGTCTACACGCGTCCGGCGGTAGTGCTCACGCGCACCGACGACATGGCCACCGGCTCAGCACGCTCAGTCGGCGGCTTCGACGTTTACAAAGCCATAGACTCCTGCCGCGACTTGCTCGAGAACTTTGGCGGCCACACTTATGCCGCAGGACTCTCGATGAAGGTGGAGAACGTGCCCGAGTTCAAGCGCCGCTTCGAGGAATACGTAAACGAGAACATCCTCGATTCGCAGATTCAGCCCGAACTCAACATCGACTCGCTGCTCGACTTTAAGGACATCAGCCACCGGTTCTTCGTCGACCTGCGCAAGTTTGCGCCCTTCGGCCCCGACAATCCCAAGCCTCTCTTCGCCACAGAGCACGTCTATGACTACGGCACGAGCAAGGTCGTAGGCCACCATCAGGAGCACATCAAGCTCGAACTCGTCGACAACAAGAGCTCAAACGTCGTAGGCGGAATCGCCTTCGGCCAGAGCTCACAGGCCCGGTTCATAAAAAGCAAGCGGGCTTTCGACATTTGCTATTCGGTCGAAGAAAACACGCACAAGCGCGGAGAGGTTCAGCTACAAATAGAGGACATTAGGCCGAGTGAGGATTGAGGGTTGAGCGTTGAGCGTTGAGGGTTGAGCGTTTAGGGTTGAGGGTTGGGGGTTGAGG